>NZ_CAXUGK010000021.1:0-83211 GCF_964250605.1 Bacteroides sp. AR20
CAAAGCTATTAAATAAAAAATACGGAACCCATACTGAATCCCGTATTTTACATTTACACAAAATATTTTATAGTGCCTTTTCTTTCTATTATGAACTATTCTGTTTTCAGTAAAAAGTCATCAATCGCCTTTTTGTAGGTAGCCTTATCGGCTGCTCCGCGGAAGAGCTGAGGCTCTCCATTCATAGGGATGAATACAAAAAGGGGGATGCTTGTTGCATTGAACAACGCTGCCAATTCTTTTTCTTTATCCACATTGACTTTGTAGACAACGATTTTATCGGCATACTCTTTGGCCAGTTCCTTCATAATGGGAGCCACCATGCGGCAAGGTCCGCACCAGTCGGCATATAAGTCTATGATGGCAGGCTTGTTTCCCTTGTATTTCCAGTCCTGGGATTTCTCATAGTCGAACACATCCTTGATGAACATGGCTTTGTTCATGACGATAACTTCTCCGTTTGTTTGAGCATAGGCCAGCATGCAAGAAAACACGAGGGCAACCATTGCTATAATCTTCTTCATTTCTTCTTGTTAAGAGTTTTGTTCTATAACGGCTTTCAAATCCTTACCGCTGATGACACCCGAATGGCGCCATACGGCTTCACCTTTCTTAAATACGATAAATGTCGGTACTGCTTGTATGCGGTAGCGGGCAGCAAGCTCTTCGTGCTGGTCTACATCTATTTTGGCGATACGGGCAGCATCTCCTATTTCGTTTTTGAGTTCCTCCAGTACCGGATGCATGGCCTTGCACGGGCCACACCAGGTTGCAAAGAAATCAACTAAAACGGGCTTTTCTGATTGTATCAATTCTTCAAACTTTTCCATAATTTTTTCCTTTCTGTTTTTATTTATTTGTAATGATAACAAAATAGGAGGAGGATTTGTTCGCTAAATCATTATTTAATCGTCATCTCTTCAATGAGATGCGAAGCTCCCGCGTATTTGTCGATGATGAACAAGGTGTAGCGGATGTCTACACATGCTGCTCGTTGGGAGGACGGACGGAAGGCAATGTCGCCAGTCAGACCTTCGTAATTGCGGTCAAAGCCGGTACCTATCAGTTCTCCTTTGGCATTGAACACTGGGCTGCCGGAGTTTCCACCGGTATTGTCTGTGTTGACAATGAAGCAGATGGGCATTTCGCCGTTCGGCATGGCATAACGTCCGAAATCCTTTGCCTGATACAGCTGTTTCAGTTTGGCGGGGACTACAAACTCCCAATTGTCGGGATCTTCCTTCTCCATAGCTCCTTTCAGAGTGGTGTAGTAATCATATTTCACACCGTCTGCCGGAGCGTAGGGGAGCACTTGACCGTAGGTCAGGCGCAAGGTGGAGTTGGCATCCGGATAGATGGGCTGGCCGTTGGCAAGCTTCATGTCCATCATTCCCTTTACCCATACCTTGTGGGCGGCATTGTAGTTTTTATTGGCATCCATCATGGCAATGGAGGTCTGAAGCAGGCCGTCCGTGATGGAATATTTCAGCAAGACCATCCAGTCTGTATTAATCTTGTAGAGGCTGGGCTTGCGGATGAACTTGGCAAAGTTCTCCTTGTTGCCGAAGATGGAATGTTCAAAGCAGGCGTCGATGAAAGCGTCGCTGTTGCCCTTGAAACGCTTGTCTATGATTTGGAAAATACCGATGCGTTGTTCGGCAGGGATATACTTCATGTAGATTTTCAGCATTTCCTTGCCAACAATATGTTCCACTTCGGGGAAGGGGACAGAGGCAAAGTAGCGGTCGGCTGCCTTCTGAAGGCTGTCTTTAGCTGCTGCAATCTGTTTCTTGTCCTTGTTCTTCAAGGCAGATACCAGTCCTGCGGTGCTGGGGATACGCATGAAATCGAGTCCCGTCACCAGTGCTTCCTGAATGGCTTGCTGGTGGTAGAGGGCTGGACGGCGTTGCTTTACGATGGCGCGTATCTGGTCGAATGCTTGCTGATAGCTATTGTCGTTCAGCGAGCGTCCGCGTGCCAGGAGTGCCTCTTGCTGTGCACGTTTAGTGTCCAATACGTTCAGACGGACGAGACCTTCGTTCATACCGATGGCATTTTTCCAGTAGTTGGCAGAAGATGCATACTTGCTGGCATAGTGGATGCGTACGGCATCGTCTTGCAACATTTGTTTCATCAGAGCTTTCTGGCGGACATCGCGCACGTGGTGGCGCATGAAGTTGGTGGTTTGCATACGCTCTTCCACCTCGTCGGAAATCATGTAGCGCCAGTTGCGTCCGGGGAATCCCATGACGAAGGTAAAGTCGCCCTCGCGATAGCCGTCAAGACTGATGGTGAGATGTTTCTTCACTTTTAGGGGAACGTTGTCTTTGCTGTAAGCGGCGGGTTTCCCGTCTTTGTCGGCATAAATGCGGAACATGGAGAAATCTCCCGTGTGGCGGGGCCACATCCAGTTGTCGGTGTCTGCGCCGAACTTGCCGATGGAGGAGGGGGGAGCGCCTACCATGCGGATGTCGCTATAGGTGGTCTTTACGAACAGATAGTATCTGTTTCCACCGTAGAAGGCTTTCAGTTCCAGTTTGCGGCCGGGTGTCAGGGCGATGCCTTCGGACTTGGCGAAGCGGTCGGCTACTGTTTTCAGGTATTTGGGAGACAGATAATTGGTGCCGTTCGGGTCGTCGTCGGTTTTCAGTTGTTCGTTTACGTAGTCTGTCACGTCCAGTATCCGGTCGATGTAGGTGACGGTGAGTCCCTTGCAGGGAAGCTCCTCTTCGCGGGACATAGCCCAGAAACCGTCGGTCAGGTAGTCGTGTTCCACCGAGCTGTGTTGTTGTATGGCGCCATAGCCGCAGTGGTGGTTGGTCAGTACCAGGCCTTCGGCAGAGATGACTTCGCCGGTACAGCCACCGCCGAAATGCACCACGGCATCCTTTAGGGCAATGCCGTCGGGATTGTAGATTTGGTTGGCGGGGATGAGCAGTCCGAGTTCCGTCATGGCTACTTCGTTCTGCTTTTGCAGGTCGGTGAGCATCCACATACCTTCGTCGGCGTGTGCGGCAAGGACAGAAGATGTAATGAATAATGATAATAGGATTCTTTTCATGGTGATGTGCGTTAGAAGAGCATCTGAGAGGGGGGCTATTCAGTATACGACTGAATAGGGTTAAGTATACGACTGAATGGCATTCACTATACGACTGAATGCCATTCAGTATGGGAGGTAATCTCTCAGAGGCTTTAATTTATTCTATAATGTTCATTTCTTTTATCAGATGACTGCAATTGCCCAGTTTGTCGAGGATGAAGAGCACGTAGCGTATATCCAGTGCAATGCAACGCTGCAGGTCATTGTTGAAGTTGATGTCACCGCTCAGAGATTCCCAGTTACCGTCGAAAGCAGTACCGATGAGCTGTCCTTCGCCATTGATGACGGGGCTGCCCGAGTTGCCGCCGGTGATGTCGTTCGTCGTGAGGAAGCAAACCGGCATGGTGCCGTCTGCCATGGCGTAGCGTCCGAAGTCTTTCTTTTGAATCAGTTCTTTCAGCTTGGCGGGTACCACGAATTCACGGTCTTCGGGATTCTCTTTTTCAAGGATACCGTCGGTAGTGGTATAGTAGTCGTAGTGTACGGCATCGCGTGGGCTGTATGATTTTACATTACCATAGGTCAGACGCATGGTGAAGTTGGCATCCGGATAGGAGGGGACGGGCTGTTTCATTTCACCCAAGCCACGGATGTAGGCCTTGTGGAGCAGTTCCATTCCGCTTTCCAGTTCCATGTATTGCTTTCCGAGCTCCTGCAGCTTTTCGTTCTTGGAGCGCGAGTAAGCCGTAGCAGGGTCTTTCTCGATGGCTTTCACGGTGGGCTTTGCCAGGAATTTATCCAGGTTCTTGCGGTTGGAGAGGATGGAGTTGTCGTAAATGTTGTCTACGTATGCGTTGTAGTCGCCCTTGAACTCTCCGTTGATGGTTTGGTAGAAGGAGGGCAGCTCGTCGGCGTTCAGTGCCTTGGCAAGGGCGGGCAGGATGGCTTTGGCTATGGCGCGGTCCACTTCGTGGTCGTAGTCTTTATTGTGGATACCATCGTATGCATTTTCCAACTGCTTCTTCGAAGCTTGCAGCAATGAGTCGTTCTTCTCTTCGAGCGCTTTCTTTATGTTATCCATAATAAGGTAGGTACTGCCGAATTCGATAGCACCGCGCAATGCTTCGTTGGTATAGTAGAGCTGGCGCAGCGTGGGGGTGCTTTTCTCGATGATGGCATCAATTTTCTCTACCACACCCTCGTATTCGGGTTTTCCTTGGGCAAAGGCGGCATACTTTTTCTCGATTTCGGCTTTGGCGCCCAACACGTCATTGTCGATGATTGCCTTGTTCATACCAATGGAGTTCTTCCAGTAGTTACTGCTTCCGGCAAACTTGCTGGCATACTGGATGCGGGTCTTGTCACTGGCATCCATATACTTGCGCAGCACTTCGAGGCGTACGCCGCGCATATCAATCATTGCCTGATTCACGGCGTTCATGCGTTGCTTCACTTCGCTCTGGGTGAGGTAACGTTCTGTGCTGCCGGGGAAGCCCATAATCATGGCGTAGTCACCTTCGTTCAGACCTTTGATGGAGATGGGCAGGAACTTCGGCGTTTTCAGGGGTACATTGCTTTCACTGTATTCAGCCGGCTCTCCGTTGGCATCGGCATAGATACGGAACATGGAGAAGTCGCCCGTGTGGCGCGGCCACATCCAGTTGTCGGTCTCACCGCCAAACTTACCTACCGAGGAGGGAGGAGCGGCAACCATACGCACGTCGCTGTATACCTTATAATAGAACATATAGAATTTGTTTCCTGCATAGAAGGGGAGTGCGCGCACTTCAATGCCCGGTTTACCCTTCAAATCGCTCTTCTCCAGTTCTTCCTTTGCCAGTTTGCTGAGGAACGGGGAAGTCAGTGCATCGATTTCCGTCACTTCGCCTGCCTTTATTTTAGCGTTGACAAGGTCGGTGATGTCTACAATGCGGTGCACGAAACGGAATTTCAATCCCGGGGTGGGCAGTTCTTCACTGCGGTTCATGGCCCAGAAACCATCTGTCAGATAATCGTGTTCCACGCTGCTGTGCTGCTGTATGGCACCGTATCCGCAATGGTGATTGGTCAGAATCAGTCCTTCCGGAGAGATGATTTCGCCGGTACAGCCACCGCCAAAGATACCTACAGCATCTTTCAGTGACACGCCGTTGGGATTGTAAAGGTCGTCAGCCTCCAGCTTCAGTCCTTGCTTTTTCATCATGTCGATGGAGTTCTGCTGCTTCATCAGTTGCAACAACCACATTCCTTCGTCTGCACGCGCAGAGCAGACTGTCAGTGCGGCAATGGCCGCAAGCAAACCTTTCTTAAATGTAATCTTCATATAATCAATTATTAAGTAATGTCTTTGAATTTCATTGTCATCGCTTGTGGGCTTATGGCTTTATGGCATTGTTTCTTATTGCTTCCATAATGTTTGCAGGCGGACGCTGGTTCATCAGTTCGTTCTTCATAAAGTCCATGTATGGGGCTGCGTGACTGAAGAACTTATGATATCCTGCACAAAGGTAATTCAGTCCCGGCTCTCCGTCGGCTGTACGTGCAAAACGGTTCTTTGGACATTCGCCGTTGCAGGCAAACAGCCATTCACACTCCCTGCATTGGGTGGGGAGCGATTGTTGCTTCATCAGTCCGAAGGCTTGTTGCCGTTCGCCGTACATCATCTCCATCAGTGTATTCTGATGGATGTTGCCCAGTTTATATTCGGGGAAAACAAAATGGTCGCACGCATATACGTCTCCGTTGAACTCCATGACGCCTGCATGGCCGCAAGTCTTTGCCATGGAACATACACCCGGTTGTTCGCCTATCCAGTTGGCAAGGGTAGAGTCGAATAACTGTATGTAGTAAGTACCCACGTCCTGCTTTACCCATTCGTCGAACAAGGCGCATAGGAAGTCTCCCCATTGTTCCGGCGTGACGGAAAAGTCTGCCAGCTGCGTGCTCTTTTCCTTGTCTGCCAGGGAGGCAAGATGGCGTCCGTCCCCATGAGGGGCAATGCGCTCCACGATGGGGGCAAACTGGATGTAATGGCATCCTATCTCCTTGAAGAAATTATAGAAGTCCAACGGATAGTCGGCGTTGTAGTCATTGACCACTGCCATTCCATTCCATTCCACACCGTGCTTTTTCAGCAGGTTGATGCCCTGCATCACCTTGACGAAAGAGGGCTTGCCCTGCTTGTTCTTCCGGTATTCGTCATGGAACTCCTGAGGCCCGTCTATGGAGACACCCACCAGCCAGTTGTTTTCTTTGAAAAACCGGCACCATTCATCGGTCAGCAACGTGCCGTTGGTCTGTATGCAGTTGTCTATGGTGCGTCCGTTGGCATATTTCCTTTGCAGCTCCATGGCACGTCTGTAGAAAGAGAGCGGACGCATCAGCGTCTCTCCGCCATGCCAGGTGAACAGAACCTGGGGCATGGTCTGCGAGTTGATGTACTCCTCGATGAATTTTTCCAGCAGTTCCTCGCTCATCACATGCTTGGGGTTGTCTCTATATAGTTTGGATTTCTCCAGATAATAGCAATAATCGCATGCCAGATTGCATACCGCACCTACCGGTTTCAGCATTACATAGAGCGGTTTGGCAAAAGGTGCATAGGTTGACATGTATATTTTCTCTATTTTTATGATTTATAATTGTGCAAAAATACGTAAACCGAATGAAAAATCCTTTCTTTCTATTCGGTTTATAAGGAATATTAATACCTTTGCTGGGTGTAATTCAAAAATCGTTTCTTGCATGATTAGAATGAGTGTGAACCGCATTTTACCCTTTTTGCTCCTGCTTGTGCTCTTTACTTCTTGCAACCGCAAGTATAAGATAGAGGGCAGTTCCTCGGTAACCAGCCTTGACGGAAAGATGTTGTTCCTCAAGACGCTTCGGGACGGGCAATGGGTGAACGTCGACTCGGCAGAGGTTATCCATGGGCATTTCAAGATGAAAGGCCGGGCCGATTCCGTGATGATGGTGACTCTTTATATGGACCACGAGGGCATTATGCCTTTGGTGCTGGAAGACGGCAAAATCGTGGTTTCCATCTCCAATACTCAGTTGATTGCCAAAGGGACTCCTTTGAATGACAAACTGTACGAGTTCATAGACAAGCGCAATTCCCTGGAAGTGAAGATAGAGGAGCTGGAACGGAAAGAGGCGCGTATGGTGCTGGACGGTGCCAATCTGGATGACGTGCATGGGCAGTTGGCAAAGGAAGGCGAAGCACTTGTGAAGGAGATGAACGACTACGTCCGGCAGTTCATTGTAGATAACTTTGAGAATGTGCTGGGCCCCAGTGTATTCATGATGATGTGCAGCACACTGCCCTATCCGGTGATGACTCCGCAGATTGAGGACATCATGAGAACTGCTCCCTTGTCTTTTAAAGAGAATACTTTGGTGAAGGATTTCCTTACAAAGGCGAAGGAGAACATGCAGCTGATTGAAGAGCAGAAACGCATGAAGCAAAATGCTTCTGTAGGAGGACAGAAATAAACAGGAATGAGTTGATAATGACAAACGGGAATGCCTGAATATCCTATCAAGATATTCAGGCATTCCCGTTTGTCATTATGTCTTTATCTGTCCTGGTCTTCGTTCTTCACCATCCCTTTATACTTTTCCGGCAATGCACTCTCCACCGCCGCATAAGCCTCGTTCATGCTTGCCTTGATGTTTTCTGCCCCTTTCCCTTTGGGAGGAATAGGTTCATGGATGGTCAGTATCATCCGGTGGCGGTGTATCCACTTTCCGGTGCGTGGAAGAATCTCGAACGAGCCGTCTATAGTGACGGGCACCACTTCCAGTTGCAGTTCATCTGCCAACTGGAAAGCACCTCTCTTGAAGTACCCCATGTGTCCCGTGAAGGTACGTGCCCCTTCGGGAAATACTACCAGTGACACGCCGTCTTTCAAAGATGATTCTGCCTGCCGCATGGTGGCAAGCACCTTCTTGGGGCTGGAACGGTCGACGAAGATATGTCCTGCGCTCTCGCATGCCTTGCCGACAAACGGGATTTTGCGCAGGCTCTTCTTCATCATCCATTTGAAGTTCCGTCCCAGAAATCCGTATATCAGGAATATGTCGAAGGCACCTTGGTGATTGGGCACAAACACGTAGGAAGTACGTTTATGTATTTTCTCCCTTCCATGTACCTCCACCGGAATAAGCAGTATATAGCAGATGAGCTGTGACCAGATTTTACCGGGATAGTAACCCCAGATATGCGCTCCTCCTATCAGCGAACCGATGATGGTGACCAATGCTGTAAGGATAGTCAGTACCAATAAAATGGGCAACGCAAAGCAAACCTGATAAATAATATAAAGTATCTTCATAGGTGTCGGATTTTTTATTGCTACAAAGATATACCTTTTTCTTATTTCGTCACTCTTTCTCTCTTACTAATTTTAGTACTGTAATTTCCGGCCATGCCCCGAACCGGAACGGCAGTCCTACATAGCCGATGCCAATATTTACGTACAAAGCCCTTTTGCCTTCGTAGTACATTCCTCTCCATTCCGGATAGATAAGTTCGGCAAGGGAATGTCCGAACAAGATGCCTTGCATGGCGTGGGTGTGTCCTGCAAGCATCAGTGAAATATCCGATCGGGGCAGTACCTCGCGCCTCCAGTGGGTAGGGTTATGGCTGAGCAATATTTGGAACATTCCCTCCGTGCCCTGCATGGCTTGCGGCAAGTCTGCAAATTGGGAGAAAGGAGGCTCCCCGTCGTTTTCCACACCGATGAGGGCTATGCTGTCACCTTTGTGATGAAGGATGTCATGCTCATTGTTCAGCAGTTTCCATCCCATTGCTTTCTGCTGCCGGATTAAATAGTCCAGATTGGCGATTTCTGCTTTCGGGCTTTGCCAGTGATAGTATGAGCCATAGTCATGGTTGCCGAGGATGGAGTATACTCCGTCCGGTGCGTATAGTTGGGAGAGTATTTCTTGGAAACCATCCAGTTCGTGGCTCTGCTGGTTCACGAGGTCACCGGTGAAGACAATCAGGTCCGGCTTTTGTCCGTTGACTAAATCGACCAGCTGTTTGATGGGGTCCGGATTGCCTTGCCAACTGCCGATGTGTATGTCCGATATTTGCACGATGCGGTAGCCGTCGAAACCTTCCGGAATATTTGCAGAACGGTATTCCACTTCTTTTGTATCGAAACGGGTGATGCCTGCCAGGGTACCGTAAAGGATATTGAAGAAGCTGACGACAGCCAAAACCAGTCCTATAGCGGTGAACGGGCTGCGGGGACAACGACGGATGATGAAGTGCGCCAGTACTCCCACCAGCGAGCAAAGCATGAATATGGTTTTTGGAAAGACAAACAGCATGATGGTAATTGCCAGTCTGCCTATGGCCTGCGTATGGTTTGACATCGCATTGTCGCCCGTAAGGAACATGAAGTAAACATAGCCTGCCGCTAATAGCAAGGTGGGAAGCCAATAAAGGCAGTGAAGGACTGCCTTTCTGGTTTTTCTTACTACATAAACCAAGTAAATGTAAAGGTCGGGGATGAGAAGGAAAAGGATGAAAACAAGAGTTACTCGGTGCATATATCTTTCAATTCTTCAATGTTCTTTTTAATATTGTCCAGATGTTTGTAAATCACTTTTTTGTAGAGAATATAGATAATTAGCGCGTCAAATACTACGAAAAGGGTAATCAGTAGGGCTTGTACGCTGGCTGGTGCCAGATGATATTCCATCACCCAATAGTTGAGGATATTGAAAAGGATAATCCAAATGGAGATGCCCATCACTTCATATCTGGTCCATTGGCGGAAGGTGGTCATACGGCGACTGACTTCGGCAACCCCCATTTCATCAATACGCGTGTCCTTGTTCCAGCGGTATGTTTTCCAGTCCCACCACATGCCTATGAGGATGCTTATAGCGATGAATCCCAGTAAAGCGACAATCTTGCCTTGCAGCTGCTCATTGAAGCCGAAGGTGGGCAGCAACAGCCATATAAGCAGAAGGGCTGCCAGACCTACCGCTCCCATTCCGATAGAGAAACGCTGTATGACTACGAGTCGTCCCAGACTTTTGCGGGTATTGGCCTTGTAGCCGGCAATCAGTTCGGTAATCTGCTGTTCGTCAGCAATCGGTTCTTTCTGCAACTGTTCATTCAGTGCGTTCCATGATTTCTTCAGTTCATCCAGTTCCATATATTTATTCCTCCTTATTCATTTTTTTCAATTTGTCCTTGATGCGGCTGAGTTTGGTGGCAACGTTTGTCAAGGTCAGCCCGGTGATTTCGGCAATTTCTTCGTAGCTTTTCTCTTCCAGATAGAGCAGTATGATGGACTTTTCCAATTGTCCCAGTCGGTTTATCATCCGGTAGAGCTGCCGTAGCATGGCTTGTGTCTCGTCGGTTTCTTCAGTCCGGTCGGCTTCCTGGGTGAGGGTGACGATTTCGGGGATGTTCTTTTCTTTGCGGATAAAGCTGATGCACGTGTTCAGTGCGATGCGGTAAATCCATGTGGAAATCTTACACTCCCGCCGGAACTTGGGAAATGCTTTCCATAAGTTGAGCACCACTTCCTGATACAGGTCGTTGAGGGTAGCATTGGGCGTGGTGTACAGATAGCACACCTTATATATCACGCGCTCATACTCCCGTACCACGGATACAAACTCTTGTTCTGCATTTTCCATCTTTTAGCTTCTTTCGAATTGCTTTTGCACTGTTAGTCGCATTGTGTGGCGATAAATCACAGTTCAAAAAGGATTATTTTAATGTGTTAATGTGCCTATATGCTAATGTGCCAATGACCTGCGGCATGGTAGCACAATATACATATAGCGCAGCCAATTGGCACATTAGCATATAGGCACATTAGCACATTATTCATATTGTAGTGGCTAAAAACTTCCGCATATCCCCTATTGGCATTCCCCGGCGGCGGGCGTAGTCGTCCAGCTGGTCTTCTCCAATCT
The DNA here is from genome assembly GCF_964250605.1 of Bacteroides sp. AR20. NCBI lineage: Bacteria > Pseudomonadati > Bacteroidota > Bacteroidia > Bacteroidales > Bacteroidaceae > Bacteroides > Bacteroides sp. AR20. The sequence continues at coordinate 10,991 of NZ_CAXUGK010000021.1, forward strand.
TGCCCACTGAAAAGTATCGGGATGCGGGATGTGCCAGCATCATGCCGCAGACGGAGGAGTGAGGGTGCATGGCTCCATGTTCAGTCAGTGTGATACCTATCTGCTTCATGCCGAGCAGTTCGTCCAGCAGGAAATTCACGGATTGGTCGGGTAGGGAGGGGTATCCCACAGCGGGGCGGATGCCTTGGTATTTCTCGACCAGCAGATCCGGAATGGACAAGGATTCGTCGGGGGCATACCCCCAAGCCTCCTTGCGGACATATTCGTGCATCTTTTCTGTGGCGGCTTCGGCAAGGCGGTCGTTCAAGGTTTGTACAAGGAGATGTTTGTAAGGGTCGCTTTTATAAGTCTCTTCGGCCTCTTCACTGATGGTGGAGGCGAAAAGTCCTACGATGTCGGGTGTGCCCGAAGAGAGGGGACGTACAAAATCGCTCAGACAGAGAAATGGACCGCCATCGGGTTGGGGTGTCTGCTGGCGGAGCAGTGGGAAGGTTGTTCCTTCTATCAAGAGGTTATCTCCGTCTGCATTTGCCTGGCAAAGCCTGAAGATGCAATGGATGGAGATTGTTTCGTCCAGTCGGCCGAGCATTCTATTGGCTTCCTTGAAGAGCTGCATGGCTTCGGAAGCTTTGGTACGTTCCTCCTCGGGAAAGGTTGTCAGCCAAAGTGCACGGCAGGAATCGCAGCCATGGATGTTGGCAATAGCCGCAAAGCGAGGCTGGAAGCCCCAGGCATGGAAGAAATAAATCCAGTTGATGTAAGGGGTTACTTCATGAATCCGATACGAAAGCAATTCATGCCCCGGTGCCAGTATTGTCCTTTTCATCCCATTTAATCCTTAATCCCTAATCCTTAATTCCTAGCCTTCACTCCCCAAATCTCAGTTCCTCGCCACGATAAGCGTCGTCCACCATGCCGTCACTATAAACGGGATGTCCGTTGGCAAAAGTCCTTTCCACTTTCCAGTTGAAGGTATGCCCTTCCAATGGGCTCCAGCCGCATTTGCTCAAAACTTTGTCGGCTGTCACTTCCCACGGGGCATCGGGGCGTACCAGCACAAGGTCTGCCCGGTAACCTTCACGGATATAGCCGCGCTCGTTGATGCGGTAGATTTGTGCGGGAGCATGGCACATCTTTTCAACGATGGTCTCGAGTGTGAATACTCCCTCATCCACCAGTTGCAACATGCTGACAAGTGAGAACTGTATCATCGGCATGCCGGACATGGCCTTCAAGGCACCTCCTTCTTTTTCGGAGAGCAGATGGGGCGCATGGTCGGTGGCTATAACGTCTATCAGGCCGGAGTTGACGGCTGCACGCAGGGCATCGCGGTCGGCTTGCTTCTTAATGGCAGGATTGCACTTGATACGTGTGCCCAACGTGCGATAGTCACTGAGCGTGAAGAGGAGATGGGCAACGCATGCTTCGGCGGTAATATGCTTCTCGGAAAGTGAATAGTCATTGAACAGTTGCAGTTCCTTGGCTGTGGACACATGCAGAATATGCAGCCGTGCACCGGCAATCCTTGCCAGCCGTACTGCCAGTTCAGAGGATGCATAGCATGCTGCCGAAGAGCGGATGTAGGGATGCTTGCCTATGGGAATATCATTCTCTCCGGCAAACATTTCCTTATACTTGGCAATATTGTTCTTGATGGTTTCCTGGTCTTCGCAGTGGGCGGCAATCAGCATGTCTGTACCGTTGAAGATGTTCAGCAGGCTGTTCATCTTGTCTACCAGCATGTTTCCGGTACTGGAGCCCATGAATAGCTTGATACCGCAGACGCGGTGCTTGTCCAGCTTGCCGAATTCGCTGTAATTGTCGTTTGTTGCGCCGAAGTAGCAGGAATGGTTTACGATACACTTCTCGTTCAGCAAATCAAGTTTGGCGTTCAAGGCATCCAGCGTAGTGGTCACCGGATTTGTATTGGGCATATCCATGATGGAGGTCACACCACCTGCGGCAGCCGCACGGCTTTCGGTGAGGATGTCCGCTTTGTGGGTCAGCCCGGGATCGCGAAAATGTACATGGTCGTCGATGATGCCAGGCAACAGATAGCATCCGGTGGCATCTATGGTCTCGTCACAAGGGGCGGAGAGAGGTTTCCAGTTGGTCAGTACCTCTGCAATGCGCCCGTCTTCTATCACTACGGAACCTTTCACGGATTGTCCTTCGTTGACAATCGTAGCGTTATGTATCAATGTTCTTTTCATATCTTCCTAATATTTGTAGTAAACCCCTATCACTCTATCACCCATCACTTCATCTCCTTATCTACGGTAGGATATTTATGGAACCAACTGTTCCATTTCAACCGAATCACTCCGAATACGGCTTCACCAAAAATACTGCTGTTCATTTTGGAGGTGCCCAGTTCGCGATTAATGAAGATGACAGGCACTTCCTTTACCTTGAAGCCGCATTTGTAGGCGGTGAATTTCATTTCTATCTGGAAGGCGTATCCTTTGAAGCGGATGCCGTCCAGATTGATGGTCTCCAATACCCGGCGGCGGTAACATACAAATCCGGCTGTAGTGTCGTGGATGGGCAGCCCGGTGATGAAGCGCACATACTTGGAGGCAAAATAAGACATCAGTACACGTCCCATGGGCCAGTTCACTACGTTCACACCACTCACATAACGTGAACCGATGGCTACATCGGCACCCTCTTCGGAACAGGCGCGGTAGAGTCGCGGCAAGTCTTGGGGATTGTGGCTGAAGTCGGCATCCATTTCGAATACATACTCATAACCTCGTTGCAATGCCCACTTAAAGCCGGCTATGTAGGCTGTACCCAGTCCTAACTTTCCTTTGCGCTCCACCATGAAGAGGCGTTCGGGAAACTCCTGCTGCAAGGTCTTTACAATGGCAGCTGTTCCGTCGGGCGAACCGTCTTCAATGACAAGGATGTGAAAACCATGTTTCAGAGCAAAAACGGCACGGATGATATTTTCTATATTCTCCCGTTCATTGTAGGTGGGGATGATGACAATGCTGTCTGATGTTTGCATACTTATAGGTAATGGGGGTTATAACTGGGAACAAATGTAATACATTTCTTTTTTATCTGGCAGCATTTTCACACAAATCTTGATTTTGCAAAGTTCTGGCGCCACGACTCTTTCATTTATGTAGCTCCTTCTAACTCCTGACTATAAGGAATGCAGGTTAAATCAAAGAACCATATGCTTGACTTTGAACTTTAGCCTCAATCTTTAGCTATTCCCGTTTCAATCATTAACAGAAAACATTCAAACTATTAAAGAAAAACTTTCGAAGTATAAAGGATAAAGTGGGTAGATATAGGGAGAAAAAGTGCTCTTCAGTCTTGGTCTGTCTATCCCAAGCCTTGGGATAGACAGACCAACCCCTGGGATACATGTCCGCAGGCTGGGGATAAACTTTGTGTAACATAACTCCTGAATAGGGATTGTGCAGGCTGTGTTATTCATAATTGGAGGAAAAGAAGTTTCATTGCCTTCCCCGATAAATAGGGCGATACAGAAAAAAGGTGAAGGATGTGCAGGCTGACAGCAGAAAGATTATTTCAGAGAACATAGTTGCCGACAGGTCAAAGCTAAAGATTATTTGTGTATTTTTGCACCGAATTTATTTCGGTAGGATACCTTATGAGAGGCAATACCGGGGGAAAAAGCGCAAAGCAATGAATATAACTGAACTGCAACAATCTTATGCTTCCCATCCCAATGTAGAGGGGGTGTGCAGGCTTCTGAAAGATAACTCTGTCCGTCACCTATATTGCGGAGGTTTATATGCCTCTGCCGCTTCTTTGTTTTCGTCTGTATTGGTTCAGCGGGCTACTTGTCCGCTCGTTTTCATTCTGGGCGATATGGAGGAAGCCGGTTATTTCTATCATGATTTGACGCAGATATTGGGGACAGAGCAGGTATTGTTTTTTCCTTCTTCGTTCCGCCGCGCCATCAAGTACGGGCAGAAGGATGCGGCAAACGAAATACTCCGTACAGAAGTGCTGAGTCGCCTGCAAAAAGGAGAAGAGGGGCTTTGCGTGGTGACCTATCCGGATGCGCTGGCCGAAAAGGTGGTCTCTCGTAAGGAACTGGGAGAGAATACACTGAAACTGCATGCAGGCGAGAGGGTGGATATGAACTTCGTGACGGACGTATTGCGCAGCTACGGTTTCGAATATGTGGACTACGTCTACGAGCCGGGGCAGTATGCCGTTCGTGGCAGTATTATCGACGTCTTTTCCTTCTCTTCCGAATATCCCTTCCGTATAGACTTTTTCGGCGATGAGGTGGAAAGCGTCCGTACCTTCGAGGTGGAAACACAGCTCTCGAAGGAGAAGAAAGAAAGCATCGTGATAGTTCCCGACTTGAGCCATAGCCTGGAAAAAAAGGGAAGCGGCGGCATGGTGTCGTTCCTCGATTTCCTTCCGTCGGACAGCTTGCTTGCCATGCGCGATTTTCTCTGGCTACGCGAACGCATCCAGACCGTGCACGACGAATCGCTCACCCCACAGGCCATCGCCGCCCGTGAGTCGGAGGAGAATGGAGCCATCACGCTGGAAGGCAAGCTGATTGATGGTGGCGAGTTCACCCTGCGCGCCCTCGATTTCCGCCGGATGGAGTTCGGTAACAAGCCCACCGGAACGCCGGATGCTACCGTCTCGTTCCATACTACGGTACAGCCTATCTTCCATAAAAACTTCGACATGGTGGCAGAGAGTTTCCGCGAATACCTCTCCCGTCACTACACCATCTACATATGCAGCGACAGCCTGAAACAGACTGACCGCATCCGTGCCATCTTTGAGGACCGTGGAGACAACATATCCTTTACCGCCGTGGAACGGACGCTGCACGAAGGCTTTGCCGACGACACTTTGCGTATCTGCGTCTTTACCGACCATCAGCTGTTCGACCGCTTTCACAAGTATAACTTGAAGAGCGACAAGGCACGCAGCGGCAAGGTGGCCTTGAGCCTGAAGGAGCTGAACCAATTCACCCCCGGCGACTATGTGGTGCATACCGACCACGGTGTGGGGCGTTTTGCCGGACTGGTACGTATCCCCAACGGTGACACCACGCAGGAGGTGATGAAGATTGTCTATCAGAACGAAGATGTGGTGTTTGTCTCCATCCACTCTCTGCACAAGGTTTCCAAGTACAAGGGAAAGGAGGGTGAAGCGCCCCGCCTCAACAAGCTCGGCACCGGAGCCTGGGAGAAGCTGAAAGACCGCACCAAGACGAAGATAAAGGATATTGCCCGCGACTTGATAAAACTCTACTCGCAACGCCGCGAGGAGAAGGGGTTCCAATACAGTCCCGACAGCTTCCTGCAACGGGAGTTGGAAGCCTCCTTCATCTATGAGGATACCCCCGACCAAAGCAAGGCTACTTCCGACGTGAAGGTCGACATGGAGAGTGCCCGTCCGATGGACCGCCTGGTGTGCGGTGACGTGGGCTTCGGCAAGACGGAGGTGGCTGTTCGTGCCGCTTTCAAGGCTGTGGCGGACAATAAGCAGGTGGCTGTACTGGTGCCCACTACCGTACTTGCCTATCAGCATTTCCAGACCTTCAAGGAGCGCTTGAAAGGCTTGCCTTGCCGGGTGGAGTATCTGAGTCGTGCCCGCACCGCTGCTCAGGCAAAGGCTGTAGTGAAAGGGCTTGCCGAAGGGGAAGTGAATATTCTTATCGGTACCCACCGTATCCTGGGAAAAGACGTTAAGTTCAAAGACCTTGGTTTGTTGATTATTGATGAGGAGCAGAAGTTCGGCGTCTCCGTCAAGGAGAAACTCCGCCAATTGAAGGTGAATGTGGATACGCTGACCATGACGGCTACACCCATTCCCCGTACCTTGCAGTTTTCGCTGATGGGTGCGCGCGACTTGAGCGTCATCCAGACACCGCCGCCTAACCGCTATCCCATCCAGACGGAAGTGCACACCTTCAACGAGGAAATCATTGCCGACGCCGTCAATTTTGAGATGAGCCGTAACGGGCAGGTATTCTTCGTGAATAACCGTATTTCCAATCTGGTTGAGTTGAAGGCCATGATAGAGCGGCACATTCCCGACTGCCGTGTCTGTATCGGACACGGACAGATGGAGCCTGCCGAACTGGAGAAGATAATCTTTGATTTCGTCAATTACGATTACGACGTGCTGCTTGCCACTACCATCATCGAAAGTGGCATCGACATACCCAATGCCAATACCATTATTATCAACCAGGCGCAGAACTTCGGCCTCAGTGACTTGCACCAGATGCGCGGACGTGTGGGGCGGAGCAATAAAAAAGCTTTCTGTTACCTGCTGGCACCGCCTTTGTCCTCCCTTACTCCCGAAGCAAAACGACGCCTGCAAGCCATCGAGAACTTCTCCGACCTGGGCAGTGGCATCCACATTGCCATGCAGGACCTTGACATCCGTGGCGCAGGCAATATGCTCGGTGCCGAACAGAGTGGTTTCATTGCCGACCTAGGCTACGAGACGTATCAAAAGATTCTTTCCGAAGCTGTGCACGAACTGAAGACCGACGAGTTTGCCGACCTTTATGCCGAAGAACTGAAAGCAGACGGAGGCGTCATCAGTGGAGAACAGTTTGTCGACGAATGCCAGGTGGAAAGCGACCTCGAACTTCTGTTGCCTGCCGATTACGTGACTGGCAGCAGCGAGCGTATGTTGCTCTATCGCGAGTTGGACGGATTGACACTCGACAAGGATGTGGATGCTTTCCGTACCCGCCTCGAAGACCGCTTCGGTCCGATTCCTCCCGAAACGGAAGAACTGCTGCGCATCGTTCCCTTGCGACGCCTGGCTGCCCGCCTCGGCGTGGAGAAAGTCTTTCTGAAAGGTGGGCGCATGTCCCTGTTCTTCGTCTCCAATCCGGACAGCCCGTACTATCAGAGCCAGGCTTTCGGTAAGGTCATTGCCTACATGATGAAGTACACCCGGCGTTGTGACCTGCGCGAACAGAACAACAAACGGAGTATGTTGGTGAAGGATGTCAAGACGGTAGAAGAAGCTGTCTGTGTGTTGCAGGAGGTAGTGGCAATGCAGGTGGAAGAGTAAACTGTTGCCACTCCTGCCACTAACGTCCGAACTGCAAGGCGAATCCCAAATTGAAGAAAGTGATGTTGTTTTTGAACCAGCTATGGTCTACTCCGTCATCATACCCGTCTGTGTTATAAAGTCGTGCATCGGGGTTGGCAAACCAGTCTGCTGTCAGGAAATCACAGCGAATCATGCCCGAGAGTTTACGGCTGATGCGGAACTCATAGCCTGCTGCGAAAGTTATTCCACAATATCCTTTATGGAAAAGGTGTCCGTTCCGTTCACCGCGTTTATATGTCCGTTCCTGATAGTTCATATACCCGATGCCGAACGAGAGGAACAGTCCTTGATTCCCGTTGCTCCACAAGGGCCGGTATGTGATGTTGGGGCGTATGCAGTGCAGATGTGCCTTATCCGGCAGGCGTGCCATGCGTAGATAGTCATATTGAAGTCCTGCGGCAAATAGGGGCGTGATGTAGTAGCGGCCTTCTGTCATCAGGTCATATCCCACCCGGTTGCCATTCTTGCTGAAGAAGTCGTTACGGTTTCCCTCTACATGAGGTAAGGATACACCGCCACCGAAGATGATACTGTAATTTTGCGGCAGGCATTCGCTTTGTGCCAGCAGACCTGTCGCTCCGATGGGGAGTAGGGATAGGCAGAGGAGGAGGAATCGTTTCATGCAGTTGCTGTGAGTTTCTTGGAAATATCGTATTTTTATCGTTTCCCGTATAGCTTGTCTATCAAATCCGTCCGTCCTATCCGGCGCAGTTCGTTTATGATGTTCCTGCGCTCTTCGGGTTTGTACCAGAAGAAGAATTGGCGTTGAGCCAGTTTCTCGCGCTGCGTTTTGGCACTGAATACCGGTTCCAGCGTATAAGGATGGAAGCCCGTGTACCATGCTTCGGTGGCAACGGTCATGGGAGTAGGGGTAAAGTCTTGCACTTGTTCCAGATGGAAGTCCAGTCGCTTGGTGATGACGGCAAGTTCTGCCATATCTTCCTCCTTGCATCCGGGATGGCTGCTGATGAAATAAGGAATAAGCTGCTGGCGTAGTCCTTCTTCATGGTTAATCCTGTCGAATATCTTCTTGAACTCACCGAACTGGCTGAACGGAGGCTTGCGCATGATGTTGAGCACGCGGTCTGACGTATGCTCCGGTGCTACCTTCAGGCGACCGCTGACATGGCGGGCAATGAGCTCGCGGGTATATTCCTGCGTACTTTTGTTAGTGTTCGGGTCCTTGCTCTGGTGCAGCAGCAGGTCATAGCGTACACCGCTGCCAATGAAGGACTTCTTGATGCCGGGCAGGGCATCTACGGCATGATAGATGTCGAGCAGCGGACGGTGGTCCGTATTCAGGTTGGGGCATACCTTGGGGTAGATGCACGACGGGCGTTTGCATTTCCTGCAGACGGCCTCATCCCGTCCCTTCATGCGGTACATATTGGCCGACGGGCCTCCCAAATCGCTCAAATAACCCTTGAAGTCTGGCAGCTCCGTGATGGCTTTCACCTCTTTCAGAATGCTCTCCTTGCTGCGGCTTACGATGAATTTGCCCTGGTGTGCGGAGATGGTGCAGAAGGCACATCCTCCGAAACATCCGCGATGCAGGTTGACGGAGAACTTTATCATGTCGTATGCCGGAATACGTTTTCCCTTGTATTTGGGATGGGGTAGGCGCGTGTATGGCAAGTCGAAAGAACGGTCGAGTTCAGCTTCCGTCAAAGGGGGATAGGGAGGATTGACTACTACCGTCAGCTTGCCGCTCTTTTGCAAGATGCGGGATGCTGTATATTTGTTGCTTTCCTCCTCGATATGACGGAAGTTGGCAGCTTCTTTCTTTTTATCTTTCAGACATTCTTCATGGGAAAAGAGGGTGATATCCCCTTCTTGTACCACTACTTCCTTGTCAAGGTAAACCATTTGGGGAATATCGGCGATGAGCTTTTTGAAGCTTGGGGCGTCCATCTGTGTCTGTTGGCGTTTCAGCCTTTCCGCAAGTTCCACCACCGGTTTCTCTCCCATACCGTAGATGAGTGAGTCGGCTCCGCTGTCGAGGAGGATGCTGGGGCGTACACGGTCCTGCCAATAGTCATAGTGCGTCAGGCGGCGCATGCTTGCCTCGATGCCGCCCAGTACGACGGGGACATCGGGGAATAGCTTCTTTAATATCTGGGTATATACAATGGAAGGGTACTCCGGACGCATATCCGGACGTGCATCCGGGGTATAGGCGTCATCACTGCGCAAGCGTTTGTTGGCAGTATATTTGTTGACCATCGAATCCATACAGCCGGGACTGATGCCGAAGAACAGACGGGGACGTCCCAGTTTTTTGAAGTCGCGCAAGTCGTCGCGCCAGTTGGGTTGGGGGATGATGGCTACGCGCAATCCTTCTGCTTCGAGGATGCGGCCTATGACAGCGGCTCCAAAAGAAGGGTGATCCACGTAGGCGTCACCGCTGAAAAGTATTACATCCAATTCGTCCCAACCACGCAGTTCTACTTCTTTCTTGGTAGTAGGAAGCCAGTCTGTAAGGCGATATTCTTTCATTTGCACATTAAAAACTGTAATGTCATCCGTTCTCCGTCGTAAATCTCACGGAAGCCTATCTGCTGCTCGGAAAGATACTCTTTCATGTCATTGAAGGCAGCAGCGTCGTCCATGATGATTTCCAGCTTCTCGCCTTTTCCGGCCTCGCACATGGCCTTGATGGCAGGGATTAAAGGGCTGTAATGCTGTTGTCCGCAGGTGTCGATGGTTTTCATTTATTCTTCTTCTATGGTGTCTTGTTGGGAAAGCCATTGCAGATAGAGCTTGATGAGCTGTTGTAGTCCGAAGGCCTTCATGTTGTTGTGATAGATAACGTCGATACAGAGGTCGAGCAGATCTTTGCTGTCCTCCTCTTGCGCGGCGATGAGGGAGCGGATGTTCAGTTTCAACTTGTCGAGCACGGTTTCGTCCACAATACCGTTGCTGTCGATGAGATGGCGGAAGAGGCCGTATTTCTCGATGGTGGCAAGGTTCTCTTCAGAAACTTCTAAACTACGGGTTCCGCTGGGGTTGGCTTGTATAGTGTACATGATGTTTAATGTTTAGTGGTTAATGTTTAATGATTAATGGAAGCAAAGATAGTTTTTTCACTACAGATTACACAGATTTCCACGGATTATTTATAGGGATTGCTATTTTGTCTGTGTTAATCTGTGTAATCTGTGGTGAGAAAGCGGAGTATGGAGGCCATAATTGCATTTCTGGATGTTTCTTCCCGGATGCTTTCAAAAGGGAATCCCATGACAAAAGTGCGATAATCGTTGCCTTGATAGGCTACGGCGGCGGGTGTGTTGCTGATGGCATAGGTCATGACTGGAAAAGCGGGAGACATGGGCAGGATGCAATCAGGGGAAGTGACCGGATAGCTTTGCTCATTCGGCAGGCGGGGAAGGGTGAAGGTATGCCCCAGTCCCCGGACAGCGATTTTGTCCCCGTCTGTTTTCAGAGAGTTGCCATGCCGGTACTTCAAGATATTCTGAATAAATTCTTTATTGCCCTGCGAGCTGTCCATATCGCTGCCTACATAGGCACCGCTGACCAGGAGATGACCTCCCGACTGGCAATAGGAAGTCAGTATGCGCTGCATGGGCGAGGAGAATGTTTTGTAGTAGGTATTGCGTGCCGGATTGCTGGAATTGTCTTCTTTCTCAAGTCCGAGGATATAGTCCACTATCGGATAATCCTCTAATGAGAGGATGCCCTTTTCCACAGCCTCGTCGCTGCATGAGACGAAGCTGTAATTTCCGGCTGCCTGGATGGCTTTGCCATGTACGAAGGGGTAATCGAAAGTGTTTCCGATGATTTTCATGCCTTCGTATTCGTCACTGCTCTCTCCCAGACGTCGTCCTGCTTCCTTCCGGCTAAAATTCTGCTGGGCGCCGCAGAGGGAGATGTCATAGAGATAGGGTACGCCGGGATCTTGTGACAAGTCGAAGCCTGCCGCATCGGGGGTGTCTATAACGGCAGGCCCGCTGATGCGGTCGAATCCGTTGACGATAAGTATCTGTCCTTTTTCACGCTTTGCCTTGTAGGCGGCAAGAATTTCCGAAGGGAAGCTTTCGCCACCCCGGTTTACGGCGGTTACTTTAAAGGAATAGACGATGCCCGGTTCTATTTTTACGGTGTGGGATGGGGAGCTGACGCGTACGCCATTGTCAAATCCTCCACGACCGATACGTGTATATACAATGTATTCACGTGGTTTGGCAGTCGGCTCCAACGGGTCTTCCTCTCCTTGCCAGGAAAGCTCTAAAGTATTCTTCTTTTGACCGAAGCGGATGGCAAAGTGGCTGACGGGAAGGGGTTGGACAACGTAGTCTCTGCCGTGCTGGCTGCATATGTATTGCAGAATGGCTTTATAGAGCGCACGCCCGACGGTGAACTTGAAGTTAGGGTCATGTCCCAAGCGCATATCTGCGAAGTTCTGGTGCGACAACAGTTCTACGATGGTGGAAGGGACGGCGGGCAGGCGTGTTTCACTGTAGTTGCGGTTCCATAGGCTGCGGCGTGTCCAGTCTACGTTGAAGGTAGAGCGGATATCATGCTGCAACTGCGTTAGCAGAATGTCCGAAAGGTCACGGGAGGCATGGCGGTCTGTACCGGCATGCAGTCGGCCGTTGTTGAAGTTGGTGGTATAAATGCCGAGAGTGCCTATAATCTCATCTTCCTTACTGAAACCGGCATCGCTATGCAGGGCCATACTCATTTCAAAGGGGATGCCCAAACCTTCTTCCGTCGGGTTGAATAGTGATTTTCCTGCAAGGTAATTCACTGTACGGGAACGTACGTTGATGTCGTCGTTCATATCATTCTTTCCCTCATAGCCTCCATAGACGGGATAGGGCATGCCTGCCCATTGGGCAAAGTAGCGTGCGCCTTCCAGGTATCTGGGCAAGCCGCTGGTTTGTCCTCCGCGGGCAATGTTGCCCATGCCTCCTCCAAAGCGGACGGCATCGGCACAGACCACGCCTTTCTCTTTGCTTTCGTTGCTCAATACCACCATGCCATAGTCATTCCGGCCTTTGTCGAAAGTGAATGTGCCGAGGTACACCCATGTGCCGCCTCCTATTTGCTGGTTCACCTTGAACTCCGTGACGCCTCCATTGTGAAATACAAGATATTTGGCATCGCTTACGCTGCCCGGCAGTGTTTGGTAAGATACGTATACAGCATATTCTCCCGTTTCCGGAATATCGGGTACCCATTCGGCAAAAGCCTTGTCTTTCTTCTTTTCAGTTTTGGCAAAGCGTGCCGTGCCGGAGAGGAAAGGGTTTTCATTGTCCTGATAGATTCGTTTCCGTTGGGCAAATCCGGGTCGGAAGGTCTGTTTCCAACGTGCTTTCCGGCTTTTCACGTCCAGATAAAGGGAACCTTGTCCTCCATGTCCGCTCAGGCTACCGTCATTGTCTACGATGACTTCCTGCTTCTGCGTGTCCCTTTCGCGGGGAGTGAATACATTGGCTCCTGCATTCTCTAGCATGGGCAGGAGGTAGGGCAGGATGAAGGATTGGGTGAACTGGTCTTCTGTAGTGCAGAACAGCCTCGGGCGTTGCCATCCCCATTTGTCCTTGTCATTGATATAATATTTCCCGTGGCTTTGCCAAAGGGCGATGTGGCGTCCTTCCAGTCCGCGGGTGATGTCGTAGGGGCGCGAGGTACGGGTTACCCAGGGGGTACCTTTGTATTCCAGGTGGCTGAACAGACGTGCCTTGTCTTTCTTCCCTTTCCGGTAGAGGTTGGGGATAAGCTCTTCGATGCTCTTCCCGTCAGCAAAGACGGTGAGGTCGAAATAGTTCACCGGTCCTGGCAGGATTTGTCCCAGATGGCGGTAAATGGCATCAACGGTTTCAGGCCGTAGAGGCTGGTAGGCAAAGCGCTCGTTTGTATAGACAAGCAATTTCTTCTTCCGGAAGTCAATGCGGAAACTATCCAGCTTGCAGGTACCGATGTTGGCCGTATGGGTGGTGTATTCCCTAAAGAATGTCTGGAGGCGTTCTTCCACATTCTGCTCTAGTTCTTGTGCCGGAAGGAGGAATCCACACAAGAGCCATATGCCGGTTAGGATAAGTTTTTTCATACTGATGAAATATTGAAGTTGCCAATATCTGCTTTTACCAGACGGTGGTGCGTGCAAAAGTACATAAAAGAAAGCTTCACTGATGAGCGGGTTACTTTCTTTTTATTATTTTGCAGACATATAAGTAAGTCTTAAGAATTAAAAAGCATTAATCGGCAATCTTTTTCAGTTCTGTCAGTTCCGTAACTTTGTCCGGATAGAGGATGGCGTTGTGCGCAGCCATTTGAGCTGCTTTCTTATGGATTGGGTCTATTCCTTCGGGAGAATATGGGTTTTCTGTTACATTCTGATGGGTCAATGCCTCAAACCATGTGCAGGCAGCTGTATATCTGCCTATGGTTAAGTCAAGGTGGTATCCGTCCCTATTCATATGGTCGCCGATAAAGGAGGTACGTGCATTTTGTATGGCGGTTCCCGAAGGGATAATTTTCTTGATACCCACCAGGTTGGCGGCTTTCTTTACTGCATCCACAATGCTGGTGTACATTTTCATTTGGTTCTGGTCATAGTTTTTGAATCCGGTGTGGTTGGCATTGGTAGCATAAGCCCATGTCTGGTGCATCATTAATACGGTTTCCTTTCCAATTCGTTCCCTGATATAGTTAACCAATTCAGGTAGGGAAGCTTTGTAGCTGTCATAGATACCAGACAAAGGGCTGGCCTGTTGAACACTGATATAGTCCCATTTCTCATCGGCCAGTGCTTTCTCAATAGTCATTGACCGGGTTTCTGTTTTTTCCCCGTCTTTCTCTACTTTGCGATAGGCATAGGCCGGAGCGTTGTTGCGTATGTTTTGTACGTGCCGTTCCAGTGAACATCCTCCGATAAACATATTGCCGATAATCATGGTGATACCTTCAGCTTCTCCCAGTTCGTGCAAATATTGCTCTACTGCATCTTGTGAAAAGCTGTTGCCTATTGCCAATACTTTGATGGTGTCGTTATTGGCATGGCATCCATTTGCAAACAATGTAAATGGCGTGAGTAGGAATAAAATGACAAGGATGTTGATAGCATACTTTTTCATAATGGTGTTTGTTTTTAAGTTTTGTCGTTTCGATAAATAAGTAACAAAATTATTTGATTGTTTTTATATCTGCAAGTATTCCTTGGGAATATAAGAAGGCTGAGACATGAAAAAATGAGATGCATTGCCGGAGCAATACATCTCATCCTATTGTTAATATTTTATTCGTTTATAGCGGAATGTATTCCACAAAGGCTTCCATCGCCTCATAGGAAGCAAGTCCGAGGCTGTCATACAAGGCAGCTGTTCCGCGGTTACGGTCCTCGCTGCGTTGCCAGAACAGACGTTCGTCATTGCCCAGGAACGGTGCGCTTTCCATCTGCGATTGATGCTTCAGGATAGAGTTACGCTTGGCACGCAGTTCTTCCGGGCTGATGGGCACAGCCATCTCAATGTTTTCGATTTCCCATTCGGCCCATGCACCGCGGTACATCCAGATACGGCATTCCTTCAACCATTTGGCACCTTCTTCTTTTTCCAAGTCAATGGCGGCAAATACGGCGTCCGTACAAACACGGTGTGTGCCGTGCGGGTCGGCCAGGTCGCCGGCAACGAAAATCTGATGGGGTTTCACTTCACGCAATAGGTTGCGTACAATTTCCACGTCTGCTTCGCTGATAGGATTCTTCTGTATCTTGCCCGTTTCGTAGAATGGCAGGTCAAGGAAATGACAGTGATCCAGAGGGATATTATTGTATGTACATGCAGTGCGTGCCTCGCCACAGCGAATCAGTCCCTTGATGGTCAAGATGTCGCGTGTATCCATGTCACCGTCTTTCTTCTCCTTCAAGTATTTACGGATTTCAGTATATTTGTCATTGATGACCTGGTCTTCGCTGTTGTTGAAGATTTGGTTGAACCCGTTGATGAAGTGCAGGAAGCGGATAACTTCTTCATCGCCTACGGCAATGTTACCGGAAGTTTCGTAAGCCACATGCACGTCATGTTTCTGCTCTACCAGACGACGGATGGTGCCTCCCATGGAGATAACGTCATCATCGGGATGCGGAGAAAATACGACCACACGTTTTGGATAGGGCTTTGCACGCTCAGGACGATAGGTGTCGTCAGCATTCGGCTTGCCGCCCGGCCATCCGGTGATGGTATGTTGCAGGTCATTGAATATCTTGATGTTCACGTTATAGGCTGAGCCGAACAATGCCAGCAGTTCGCTCAGACCGTTTTCGTTGTAGTCCTTGTTGGTCAGTTTCAGAATGGGTTTTCCGGTGAGTTGGCACAACCAGACGATGGCACTGCGGATGAGCTTGTCGTTCCATTCGCAGGAGGTTACCAGCCAGGGGCGTTGGATACGCGTCAAATTGGCGGCGGCAGACAAGTCGATAGCTACATGTGCATTGTTGTGAGTCTGCAGATAAGATGCAGGGATAGTATCTGTTACTGGACCTTCAACGCATTCTTTCACCTTTTGCGCTTTCTCCTCACCCCATGCCAGCAGATATATTTTCTTTGCCGAGAGGATGGTGGCTACTCCCATGGTGATGGAGCTGATGGGGGTATTTTCAATGCTACCGAACATCTTGGAAGCTTCATTGCGGGAGTCGTTGTCCAGCAATATCAGACGAGTGGTAGAGTTCAGGCGTGAACCCGGTTCATTGAAACCTATATTACCTACACGGCCAATGCCCAGCAAAGCGATGTCTAAGCCACCGAAACTTTCAATGCGCTGCTCGTAAAGACGGCAATATTCAAAGATGGCGTCTTTGGCGATGGTGCTGTCGGGGGTGAAAACATTCTGTTTGTCAATGTCCACATGGTCTATCAGCATTTCCTTCAATGCGTTGAAGTTGCTGTTGATGGCATTGGGAGCTAATGGATAATATTCGTAGAGGTTGAATATGACTACGTTGCGGAAACTTAATCCCTCTTCCTGGTGCATACGTACCAAGTCTGCATATACATTGCGCGGAGAGTTACCGCCTGCCAGTGCCAAGACACAGAAACGTCCCGCCTTTTGCTTGTCACGGATTAACTGTGCAATGTCAAGGGCAATCTGGTTGGCGCCTTCTTCCGCAGACTCATAAATATCTGTCGGGATTTTTTCCAGTCGGGTCAATACCGACCGTTCAAATGCATTCTCAGGTCTATAGTACCTGGGGGAGACTCTGTTGAGAGTGATTTGAGAGCTTAGATTGGTTTTCATAAAATTTATTATTAATAAATGATTAAGTATTGAACTGTTCTTTCAATCAACAAATATACGAAAAACAATGTTCATCCGCATATTGCTGAAGATTAATTAAGAAATACTGGTCGTCCCATATCTCATATGGGTTTTGACGGTTGTACGGAAAGTGTCTTCGGTCATTCCATAAAGTCACGGCCAACCGCCACCGTGAGTATGGATTTTACGTTGGGTCAACATAGGATTTAGGGGTTAGAATTATTAAATTAATCATGTTGTCGCTTTGACATTGTTTCGAAGGACAAAAATAGGTACTTTTTGGAGAAGATGTACTCCTTCTTTTGGGTATTTTTATTAAATACTCTAAAAAAGTTGGTGCATTTTGTATAATGTCTCGTTCGTTTGGGGTATAAGTGAGGATAATCATATAAAAATAGACCATTCATCGCACTTTTTGTCGTTTGGGTTTGTTATATTTGTGTGTGTTTATAAACTCTAAAATATCAATGTATGAAAAGCTGGAAAGTAGAAGCAGCCATCATAGCCGTGGGGCTGCTTTTGTTGGGAATCATGGTAAAAGGCGGTATCAACAATTTTGTGAATAAGGACCGTGTGGTCAGTGTGAAAGGGCTGGCCGAAATGGAAGTGCCTGCCGACAAGGTAGTCTGGCCTCTTGTCTACAAAGACATAGGTAATGACCCTGCACTGCTTTATGCCAATATGGAGAAGAAAAACGCTGCCGTCGTGAGTTTCCTTGAAAACAACGGTATTGAGAAGGAGGAAATCAGTATTGCACCGCCCGAAGTGATTGACATGCAGGCCGAACGTTACGTTGACCGCAACGTGGCCTATCGTTATAATGCCACGTCTGTCATCACTGTCACTTCCAAGAATGTGGATAGGGTGCGTAAGCTCATGTCGGGGCAGGCTGAACTCTTGAAGCAGGGTATTGCCATCACGGGAGGGGATTATAAATATAATGTGTCTTATGAATTCACCGGTCTCAACGAAGTGAAGCCCAGAATGATAGAGGAGGCCACGAAGAACGCTCGTGCTGCAGCCGAGAAGTTTGCCAAGGATTCGGACAGTGAACTGGGGAAAATCCGCAATGCCTCGCAAGGGCAGTTCTCCATAAGTGACCGCGATGCCTATACTCCTTATATAAAAAGCGTACGTGTAGTGACTACTGTGAACTATTATTTGAAGAAATAACGAACTCGTCCGCATCTTTCCAAGCGGGAAACTTTAGCCTGAACTCCTGCAGGGAGGAAAGGTTGAGGGAGGCGGTGGCAATCGCCTCTTCGTTGTCGGGCACAGTGGCAAGCACTTCCCCCTTCGGAGAGTAGACCACACTGCCGCCGCTGTGTGGAATGTCTCTGCCGTCCTTGCCGATACGGTTGACACCGCAGACATAACTGATGTTTTCCAGCGCGCGCGCTTGCAGCAGGATGTCCCAGACTTTCCGGCGGGGAATGGGCCAGTTGGCGACGTAAATCAGGAGGTCGTATTCATTGCTCGTATTGCGGCTCCAGACCGGGAAACGAAGGTCATAGCATACAAGCAGCAGTATATTCCAGCCGCGATATCGGATGATGGGACGCCGGTTGCCGGGGGTGAAATGTTCTGTCTCGTGCCCCATCCGGAAGAGGTGGCGTTTGTCGTAATAGTAAGCATTGCCTTCGGGCGTAAGGAAGAATGCGCGGTTGTAGTAGGATGGCTTTCCGCCTTCCGAGGCTGTTTCGCAGGCAATATAGCTGCCGGCAAGAGCAAGCCGGTACTCTTCGGACCATTGGCGCAGTGTTGCGATGGTTTCTCCCGTTGTGGGTTCGGCCAAGCTGGCGGTGTCCATACTAAAGCCGGTGGAGAATGTTTCCGGTAAAACAACAATCTCCGTTGTTCCACGAAGAGTTTCTAACTTCTCGCGGAGACGACGGAGATTTTCTTGTTTATTTTCCCAGACGATGTCTGTTTGCAAGATGCTTATTCGCATGGCATTAATGCTTAATACCTGATTAGATATTTCCTAAATCAAAATTTTCGGGATTTTTTCCTTTAAAGTTCTTGAAGTACAGTTTTATCTCGCGCATATCCTTTTCGATGTCTCCGGTAGGCATGACAGCCTTGGTAGAGGAGATGGTCTTGGAAGGATAATCAATCCCGATAAGCATGATGGGCACTTGTGCTTTAAGTGCTATGTAATAAAAACCTTTCTTCCAGTTGGGATTGGCTTTACGGGTTCCTTCCGGTGTAATAGCCAGGTGGAAATGCTTGCTGTTTGCAAACTTTTCGGTCATTTGGTCCACTAAGGAAGATTTACGTCCCCGGTTCACCGGAATGCCGCCAACGGCTTTGAATATCAGTCCCAGAGGAAAAAAGAACCATTCCTTTTTCATCATGAAACTGGTCTTGCGGCCGATGGCACCATAAAACAATTTACCGATAAATAAGTCCCAATTGGAAGTATGGGGTGCCGCACAAATTACACATTTGTCGTAGTCGGGCACCGTCACGTTTGTCTTCCAGCCCAGCAGGCGATAATAAATGAAGCTATAAAAGGCTTTCTTCATCTTATTTCAGTTTGCCCATTGCGTCAATAATTTCGTCTACTTTTGCATTGAAGTCAGCACGAAGTTTTTTGTAGAAACCTTTTACATTTCCTGGCTCGGTGTGGCTGATGCGGCTTATGAATTCATCTTGCATTTTCAGAATTTCAGCCATCAGTTCATCGGCTTTTTGTTTGTCTGTTCCAGGCACATATAAGCTGTTTACAAGACACTCTGTGAACAATTCACCTGCAATATAGTTTATATTCTTCTTTAGTTCTTTTCTACTTGCCATAATCTTTACGTTTAAAATGAATAATCTGAATTATTTTCGGTAAAGATAATGTTTTTCTTTGTTAGTGTAGAGCAAAAAAGGGTTTTTATGTGTTTTTAATTTAGTAGTTTTGTGGAATTATTCCACAAACTGTGGACACATTCCACAGGGAAAAATGGAGGATGCCACCATGAATAAAGAACTGCCGTCTGCTTTTCTGCTTGATATATAGTTTGTTAGACGTAATGGATGAGATGGTGATAGATTGGCATCGGATTTGCTTTAATAGAAAGAAACAGGGTTAAATTTAATATACAAACAAGCATGAGACAGTTTTTTACGAAAAAAGAATTGAAACTAAAGAAGAAGAGGTTGCTGATGATGGTTGCCTGCATGGCGGTATTGTTGGCAGGTTACGTTATTCTGACTTGGCCTAAGAAGGTGGAATCGGAAGCTCCTACCGTGATTGTGGAATCTGCGGAAAAAGGAGATGTGGAGATATATGGCGAGTACGTGGGACGTATTCGCGCTCAGCAGTTTGTAGAGGTACGTGCGCGTGTGGAAGGGTATTTGGAGAATATGCTTTTCGCAGAAGGAACATATGTCACCAAGAACCAGGTACTTTTTGTGATAAACCAGGACCAGTATAGGGCAAAGGCTGACAAAGCTCGTGCACAGTTAAAGAAGGATGAAGCGCAGGCATTGAAGGCAAAGCGCGATTTGGAGCGTATCCGCCCCCTCTATGCGCAGAACGCTGCCAGCCAGCTGGATTTGGACAATGCCCAGGCTGCTTACGAGACTGCAGAAGCCTCAGTAGCGATGAGCCAGGCCGATTTGGACCAGGCTGAATTGGAATTGGGATATACGTTGGTCCGTTCTCCGCTATCGGGACATATCAGTGAAAGAAATGTGGATTTGGGAACATTGGTCGGACCGGGAGGCAAGTCCTTGCTGGCTACGGTTGTGAAAAGTGATACGGTTCTGGTAGATTTCAGCATGACGGCATTGGATTACCTGAAAAGCAAGGAACGGAATATCGATATAGGGCGTCAGGACTCTACACGTTCCTGGCAGCCGAACATTACGATTACTTTGGCGGATAATACCGTCTATCCTTATAAGGGCTATGTGGATTTTGCCGAACCTCAGGTGGACCCTCAGACCGGAACATTCTCCGTGCGTGCCGAAATGCCGAACCCTAACAAAGTGTTGTTACCGGGGCAGTTTACAAAGGTTAAGCTATTGCTGGATGTACGTGAGGGTGCTGTCGCCGTTCCTCAAAAGGCGGTTACCATTGAGAAAGGTGGTGCATATATTTTTGTGATGCGCCGGGACTCTACGGTTGAAAAGCGTTTCATTGAACTGGGACCTGAATTTGGCAACAATTGGGTGGTTGAGCGTGGTCTGGTTGCCGGAGAACAAATTGTGACTGAAGGTTTCCACAAGCTGACTCCGGGTATGAAAGTACGTGCCCAGGCTGCCGTTCCTAAAAAGGAGGAAGAGCAGACGAGTGATTCTCTGAACAAGCAGGTTGTTTCCGAAACGAAGCAGACTACTCCGGCTGAGAATAAATCAAAGGACAACAACCCTTCAAAGTAATGATGTTATGAAAGTAAGTTTCTTTATAGACCGCCCGGTATTCTCGGCGGTGATATCGATTGTGATTGTAATTGTCGGTATCATTGGCCTGACCATGCTGCCGGTAGACCAATATCCGCAGATAACGCCTCCCGTAGTGAAAATCAGTGCTTCCTATCCGGGAGCCAGTGCATTGACTGTTTCGCAGGCGGTGGCAACCCCTATCGAGCAAGAGATAAACGGTACTCCCGGTATGCTGTACATGGAGTCCAACAGTTCTAATTCCGGAGGATTTTCAGCTACGGTCACTTTCGACGTGTCTGCCGACCCGGATTTGGCTGCCGTAGAAATACAGAACCGTGTGAAACTGGCGGAGAGCCGTTTGCCAGCCGAAGTGATTCAGAACGGTATTTCTGTGGAAAAGCAGGCTCCCAGCCAATTGATGACTATCTGTCTGACTTCCAGTGACCCGAAGTTCGACGAAATTTATTTGAGTAACTTTGCTACTATCAATGTACTCGACTTGTTGCGCCGTATCCCCGGTGTGGGACGTGTTTCCAACATCGGTAGCCGCTACTATGCCATGCAGATATGGGCGTTGCCCGACAAACTTGCCAACTTCGGACTGACGGTGCAGGATTTGCAGAATGCCCTGAAGGACCAGAACCGTGAGTCTGCTGCGGGTGTTTTGGGACAACAGCCGGTGAAGGGACTCGACATTACTATCCCTATCACTACCCAGGGACGCTTAAGTTCGGCAAAGCAGTTTGAGGACATTGTGGTCCGTGCCAATGCCAACGGTTCCATTATCCGTCTGCGCGATGTGGCGCGTGTTTCATTGGAAGCATCTTCATATAGCACGGAGAGTGGCATCAACGGTGAGAATGCTGCCGTTCTCGGTATCTATATGCTTCCCGGGGCCAATGCAATGGAAGTTGCAAAGAGCGTAAAGGCTGCTATGGAGGAAATCAGTGCAAATTTCCCTGAGGGGATGAGTTATGAGATTCCCTTCGACATGACGACTTATATTTCCGAATCCATTCACGAAGTGTACAAGACGTTGTTCGAAGCGCTGATTCTGGTGGTGCTGGTTGTATTTCTATCCTTGCAAAGTTGGCGTGCGACGGTGATACCGATTGTTGCGGTACCTATTTCCCTGATTGGTACCTTCGGTTTCATGCTTATTTTCGGTTTCTCTCTGAACATACTGACTTTGCTTGGATTGATTCTCGCCATCGGTATTGTGGTGGATGATGCCATTGTGGTGGTGGAGAATGTAGAACATCTTATGGAGACGGAGAAATTGAGCCCGTATGAAGCTACCAAAAAGGCGATGAACGGATTGGCAAGTGCCTTGATTGCCACATCGTTGGTGCTCTGTGCCGTGTTTGTGCCGGTAAGTTTCTTGAGCGGAATCACCGGACAGTTATACCGTCAGTTTACCATTACTATCGCCGTTTCCGTATTGCTTTCTACGGTAGTGGCCCTGACGCTTAGTCCCGTCATGTGTTCGCTCATATTGAAGCCCGACAGTGGAAAGAAAAAGAACATAGTTTTCCGCAAAATCAATGAATGGCTGAACTTGGGCAATCACAAATACGTGGCTGTCATTAACCGGGTCATCAGGAATCCCCGCCGCTTGATGAGTGCGTTCGGCCTGGTACTGGTTGCCATTTTCATTATCCACCGGTTGGTGCCTACCAGCTTCCTGCCGGTAGAAGACCAGGGCTATTTTAAGATAGAGTTGGAGTTGCCGGAAGGTGCTACTTTGGAGCGAACCCGTGTGGTGACCGACCGTGCCGTGCAATACTTGGAGAAGAATCCCTATGTGGCCTATGTGCAGAACGTGACGGGTAGCAGCCCCCGTGTGGGTAGCAACCAGGCACGCAGTGAGCTGACGGTTATTCTGAAACCGTGGGAAGAGCGTAAGGGGATTTCCATCGATAAGATAATGGAGAATGTGGAGAAGGATTTGAAGGAATATCCCGAATGCAAGGTCTATCTTTCCACGCCTCCGGTCATTCCGGGATTGGGTACCTCGGGAGGTTTCGAAATGCAGCTTGAGGCGCGTGGAGAGGCGACGTTTGACAACTTGGTGCAGGCGGCAGATACGCTGATGTATTATGCCCAGAAGCATAAGGAGCTGACGGGGCTTTCATCATCCTTGCAGTCTGAAATACCGCAACTTTATTTTGATGTGGACCGTGATAAGGTGAAAATGCTGGGTGTGCCCCTGGCGGATGTATTCTCTACCATGAAGGCCTATACCGGTTCAGTATATGTGAATGACTTCAATATGTTCAACCGTATATATAAGGTGTATATCCAGGCCGAGGCTCCTTATCGTGAGCATAAGGACAATATCAACTTGTTCTTTGTAAAGGCAAAAGACGGAGTGATGGTGCCGCTTACTTCCTTGGGAAATGCCTCTTATACCACCGGTCCGGGCAGTATCAAGCGTTTCAATATGTTTACCACTGCCGTCATCCGCGGTTCTGCGGCACAAGGCTACAGTTCCGGCCAGGCAATGGAGATTATGGAGCAGATTGCACGTAACCACTTGCCGGACAATATCGGTCTGGAGTGGAGTGGCCTTTCCTATCAGGAAAAGAAGGCGGGAGGACAGACGGGTCTTGTGCTTACGCTGGTATTCCTTTTCGTATTCCTCTTTTTGGCTGCGCAATATGAAAGTTGGACGGTGCCTATCGCTGTATTGCTTTCACTGCCGGTTGCCGCTTTGGGTGCCTATCTGGGCGTTGTGATATGCGGATTGGAGAATGATATTTATTTCCAGATCGGCTTGGTGATGCTGGTGGGGCTTGCGGCAAAGAATGCCATTTTGATTGTGGAGTTTGCCAAGGTGCAGGTTGACAAGGGAGGAGACTTGATACAGTCTGCCATCCATGCTGCCCAACTCCGTTTCCGGCCTATCCTGATGACTTCCCTCGCCTTTGTATTGGGAATGCTTCCTATGGTGTTGGCAAGCGGACCGGGCTCGGCGAGCCGTCAGGCCATCGGTACGGGTGTTTTCTTCGGAATGATATTTGCCATTGTATTCGGTATTGTGCTTGTACCGTTCTTCTTTGTCCTGGTATACAAGACAAAAGCCAAAGTGCAGCATAAGATTAAGAAAGACTGATTTTAAAGACAACGTTTATGAAAAGAAAGAACATATATATTATTTTGTTGCTGAGTATGTTTGCCCTTACCTCATGCAAGGTGGGCAAGAGCTATGTGCGTCCGGAGATGGCATTGCCGGATAGCCTGGCACAGCAGCAGGATAGCATGAGCATAGCCGATGAACAGTGGCAGGCAGTTTATACGGACAGCACGCTGCGTGCTTTGATAGACCGTGCTCTGGAATATAACAAAGACATGCTGATTGCAGCTTCCCGTGTCAAGGAGATGGCTGCCCAAAAACGTATCAGTGTTGCCAACCTTCTGCCGCAGCTCACCGGAAAGGTGGAGGCTGAGCGCGAGGTGGAGAATTACGGTGGTCATAGCCGTGATGTAGGCAATACTTACGAAGCCAAGGCGTTGCTCTCTTGGGAACTGGACCTTTGGGGAAACTTGAGATGGAAAAAAGTGGCTGCTGTGGCCGAATATTTGCAAAGTGTGGAGGCGCAGCGTGCGTTGCGCATGACCATCGTTGCCGAAGTGGCGCAGGCTTATTATGAGCTGGTAGCCCTTGATACGGAACTGGAGATTGTGCGCCAGACACAAAAGGCGCGTGAAGAGGGAGTGCGCTTGGCGCGTATCCGTTTTGAAGGAGGGCTGACCTCGGAGACCTCTTATCAACAGGCTCAAGTGGAGTTGGCTCGTACGGCTACTCTTGTTCCGGATTTGGAACGCCGTATCTCTCTGAAAGAAAATGATATATCCTTCCTTGTGGGGGAATTCCCTACCCGTATCAAGCGTGTCAATTTTCTGCAGGAACTGGATGTGCCGGAGTCCTTACCGGTAGGTCTGCCTTCCGATTTGTTGGAACGTCGCCCCGATGTCCGTGTGGCGGAGCAGCAGTTGAGGGCTGAACATGCCAGAGTGAAAGTTGCTTATACCAATATGTTCCCCCGTTTGGCCCTGACCGGACAATTTGGATTGGAAAGTGATGTGTTATCCAATTTCCTGGAATCTCCCTATTCCTTATTGAATGGGGCAGTCTTGGCACCACTTTTCGGTTGGGGAAAGAACCGTGCTGCATTGAATGCACAGAAGGCTTCTTTTGAAGCCGAAGTGCATAGCTATGAAAAGACAGTGCTGAATGCTTTTAAGGAAGCGAAGAATGCCATTGTAGATTTCAATAAGATAAAGGAGGTCTACCAACTGCGTGCCAAACTTGAACGTTCTGCCAAGGGATATGTGGATTTGGCACAGTTGCAATACATCAACGGCGTCATCAATTATATGGATGTGCTCGATGCCCAGCGTGGTTATTTCGATGCCCAAATAGGGGTGAGCAATGCCATCCGCGACGAACTTATTGCCATGGTAAATGTCTATAAGGCATTGGGGGGTGGCTGGCAAACCGAATGACGTGTGATTAAAGAAGACAGCAAGGGCGTGTATGTACCGAAATATTTGATGGTATATACACGCCCTTGTTCTATAATTGGCTTATTTCATCTAGGATTCTGTATTTAGAGTCTCCTTGTTTTCTTTCTTTTCCTTTGCCTTTTCTACTTCAAGAGCTACGTTTACAGCATTCATGCCTTTAAGGCCACGTTCGAGGTCGAACGTCACAATATTGTTTTCTGCTATATCTGTCAGCACATTGTTAATGTGGAAAAAGTATTTTTCGACCCCGGATAAGTCCTTGATGAAGCCGAAGCCTTTCGATTCATTGAAAAACTCGATACGTCCTCTGCGGATGACCGGTTCTTCCTTGTCTTTTTTGGGAGTTGATATGACGATTTCTTCCAGCTTTATTTCTTCTTTGGGAGTGTTTTCTGCCGGAGGAGTAGAGGTTATCATGCCGTTTTCGTCAACATAGGCAATCATATCTTCAAAGCTATTGGCTTTGTTGGATAGTTTTTTTTCTTCTTTCTTTTTTTGTTTTTCAGCTCGTCGGGCGAGTCTTTTCTTTTCATTTTCACGCTTGTCTGCGGAGATGGATTTGGCCATGTATTTTTATTTATTGAGTTATAAAAAAAGCAGGGGGCATTGCTACAACACCTCCTGCTTTTGTCAGTAGTTAAGAATATTAATATCTTCTAGAGTTGTAACCGCCTCTTCTGTCGCGATTGCCGCCATTGGAAGGTCTTTCTTCGCGGGGGCGTGCCACGTTTACCGAGATTTGTTTGTGGTCAAATTCAGCACCGTTCAATTCGTCAATGGCTTTTTGGCCTGCTGCATCGTCCGGCATTTCTACGAAACCGAAACCTCTGGATCTTCTTGTTTCTCTGTCTGTAATGATTCTTGCAGAAGAAACTTCTCCGTACTCTGAAAATAAATCGTTTAAGTCAGCGTCTGTTGTGCTGAAATTTAAACCTGAAATGTAAATGTTCATTTGAAATTTTAATTAATTGTAATTATTAAATTGGAGTATGGAGAATAATTATGGAAGAGACCGCCTAATAATAGTTGTATATTAAAAGAAGAACAATGCGATAACGACTCGTAACTCAAACTTTGCGGCAAAGATAACACAATAAATCAGTTAATTGCTTTCTTCTCCTTTTTATTTTAGGATAAAAAACGATAAATGTCATTTTATACATTATTTCGGCCTCTCGTTTGCATATCTTACGAAAAAAAGCGAAATTTGCGACGCTTTTAAACGGAACTTTACTAACACCTTTAAATAATTAAGAGAAATGACTAAAAGTGCATTGCAAATTGCAAGGGCTGCCTATCAGCCCAAACTTCCGAAAGCGCTGAAAGGAACTGTTAAGGCTGCAGAAGGCGCAGCTACTCAGTCTGTTGCTGACCAGGAAGAAATCAAGAAATTGTTCCCCAATACGTACGGAATGCCTTTGATTAAGTTTGAAACTACCGATGAGGTGGTTAACTTCCCCGCAATGAACGTGGGTGTTATCCTTTCCGGTGGACAGGCTCCTGGCGGTCACAATGTGATTTCCGGTATTTTCGACGGTATCAAGAAGCTGAACAAAGACAGCAAATTGTATGGCTTTATTCTGGGTCCTGGCGGCTTGGTTGACCATAATTATATGGAACTGACTGCTGACATCATTGATGAATACCGCAATACGGGTGGTTTTGACATCATCGGTTCGGGCCGTACCAAGCTGGAAAAGGAAGAACAGTTTGAGAAAGGTTATGAAATCCTGAAAGAACTCGGCATCAAGGCATTGGTTATCATCGGTGGCGATGACTCCAACACTAATGCTTGCGTACTGGCTGAATACTATGCTGCCAAGAATTATGGCGTGCAGGTAATAGGTTGCCCCAAGACCATCGACGGTGACTTGAAGAATGATATGATTGAAACTTCTTTCGGTTTCGATACTGCTTGCAAGACTTACTCTGAAGTAATCGGCAACATCCAACGTGACTGTAACTCTGCTCGTAAATACTGGCACTTCATCAAGTTGATGGGACGTTCCGCTTCTCATATCGCTTTGGAATGTGCATTGCAGGTTCAACCCAATATGTGTATCATCTCTGAAGAGGTTGAAGCTAAGGATATGTCTTTGGACGACATCGTGACCAGCATTGCCAAGGTCGTTGCTGAACGTGCAGCCCAGGGTAACAACTTCGGTACGGTTCTTATCCCCGAAGGATTGGTTGAATTCATCCCGGCCATGAAGCGTCTGATTGCTGAGTTGAACGACTTCCTTGCTGCCAATGCAGAAGAGTTTGCTCAAATTAAGAAATCTCACCAACGCGATTATATCATCCGTAAACTCTCTCCGGAGAATGCGGCCATCTACGCAAGCTTGCCCGAAGGCGTGGCTCGCCAGTTGTCTCTGGACCGCGACCCGCACGGAAACGTACAGGTATCTCTGATTGAAACAGAAAAGTTGCTGTCCGAAATGGTTGGCACTAAGCTGGCTCAGTGGAAAGAAGAGGGCAAGTTCGTAGGCAAGTTTGCTGCACAGCACCACTTCTTCGGTTACGAAGGACGTTGCGCTGCTCCGTCTAACTTCGACGCTGACTACTGCTACTCTTTGGGTTATGCAGCATCTGCATTGATTGCTAACGGAAAGACCGGTTACATGTCTTCTGTACGCAACACTACTGCTCCTGCCGAAGAATGGATTGCAGGCGGTGTGCCCATCACTATGATGATGAACATGGAACGTCGCCACGGTGAAATGAAGCCAGTTATCCAGAAGGCTCTGGTGAAGCTGGACGGTGCTCCGTTCAAGGCATTCGCTGCTCAGCGTGACCGTTGGGCTATGGAAACAGACTACGTTTATCCAGGCCCTATCCAGTACTTCGGTCCGACAGAAGTTTGCGACCAGGCTACGAAGACTTTGCAGCTGGAGCAGGCTAAATAAGTTGATGCATCAACAAGTTGACAATAAAACGGAGGGGCGGTTCATTCCGCCCTTTCTTTTCCTTTGCTCATGGCAACCAAGACCTCCACAAATATCCGGCGTAAAACTACTGCCGCCCGTCGTTCTTCCTCTCCGCGGAGCAAGAAGAAAATGCAGCCACGTACCATGCCCGTATGGTTGCGCAATCTTTTGGCGGTCTGTATCATTCTTGTTTTTTCTACCGGCTTTTACTGGTTTTTCATTCGTCCTTATGCTTATCGCTGGAAGCCTTGTTATGGTCAGAAAGGTTACGGTGTATGTATGCCTTGCAACTATGAGGTGCATGGCATAGACATATCCCACTATCAGGGAAAGATAGATTGGGAACTCCTGACACATAATAGAGAAGCCCAATTTCCCATTCACTTTATTTTTCTGAAAGCTACCGAAGGCGGCGATCATGGTGACGATACGTTTACGCAGAACTTCGGCCAGGCGCGTAAATACGGTTTTATCCGTGGTGCCTATCATTATTTTATCCCTAAGACCGATGCCCGCAAGCAAGCCGATTTCTTTATCCGTACCGTGCAGCTGGCAAAGGGAGACCTGCCTCCCGTACTTGATGTGGAGACTACCGGCAAGCAGTCACCGCAGGAACTTAAAACGGCAGTCAAGACTTGGCTGGATAGGGTAGAGGCGCATTACGGCGTAAAGCCTATTCTTTATACTTCCTATAAATTCAAGAAACGCTATCTCAGCGATTCCATTTTCAATGCTTATCCTTATTGGATAGCCCATTATTATGTAGATTCCGTGCGTTATGAGGGCAAGTGGCACTTTTGGCAGCACACGGATGTAGGCACTGTGCCCGGTATTGAAGAAGAGGTGGATTTGAACGTCTTTAATGGTACAATGGAGGAACTTTTGGAGCTTACGTTGAAAACTCCTTGTATAGAACGCTAAAGGTCAACTTTAGCTTCCTGATATTGACCTTTAGCTTTTTAGTATTGACCTTTATTATTTTTGGAATTTCACTGCTGCCCACCGGTTCTTCTCACGATGGTGGACAAAGTGCAGCCCGTTGCGTTCGGCTTCTTCGCGGATGACGGGAATGTCATCTATGTAGAAACCGCTCATCAACAATTCCGCTCCGGGATTCATGCGGGCTATGTAGTGCTTCATATCTGCCAGGAGGATATTGCGGTTGATGTTGGCGATAACCATATCAAAAGGACCTTTGCTTTCCAGAGAGGAGGCATCGCCTTGGGATACGGCAATATTGTCCACTCCATTCAATTCTATATTTTCGAGGGAGTTGCGCACACACCATTCATCTATGTCGATAGCTGTACAAGGGGAGGCTCCACGCATGCGTGCCAGTATGGCAAGGATGGAAGTCCCACAACCCATATCGAGCAATGCTTTGCCTTGCAGGTCACTATCCAGCAGTTCGCCTATGATGAGGCTTGTTGTCTCGTGGTGCCCTGTGCCGAATGCCATTTGCGGATTGATGACGATGTCATATTCTGCTTGTGGGACATCGTTGTGAAAAGTGCTGTGAATGACACAACGGTCTCCGATAACGATGGGCTGGAAGAAGTTCTTCTCCCATTCCTCGTTCCAGTCTTTGTCTTCGGCTTCTACGAAATTATATTCTATCTGTGTATCGGGCAGAGGGAAGTCTGCAAGTGCTTCTTTGAGTAGAGATTCGTTATACAGCTCTTTCTGTATATAGGCAGTGATACCGTCGGTCTGCTCAACAAAACTTTCAAAGCCAGCTTCACCCAAGACTCCGGAAAGTACATCGTTGACTATTTCTGTGCACGGAACAGTGCGGAATGTAAATTCTAAATATTTCATCGGAATATGATTGTTTGTTAAATGCAGAAGAAGATTTTAAAGAACAAATCTATTTCTGCGTATCTTTGTTTTCACACTGCAAAGGTAATGTAAACCGAGGGCAGAATAAAATGAACTTGTTCATTTTTTATGCGGAAGTGCCGCTTGCCTCGTCAAAAGGCGGGGTATTTAGGGAATTCCCTATAAATCTTTGGGGAAAATCTGCTGCATGGGATAAAATCCGGCGTTATCTTTGTGACGTGAAGAAATAGATAAACGTAAAATCCATAAACCAAACTAATATGAAAAAGATTGTTTTTTTATCGCTTTTTGCCTTGTGCCTCCCATGGACACTGGTGGCACAAAGTATAGATGACGACCTTTACTACACTCCTTCCAAGAATAAGGAAGAGAAAAAAGAAGAGGTGAAGCAGGAGAAGAAAGTCGCTGCTCCCGTAGAAGAGATTGTAGTAAAGTCGAATGTACCGACCACTGTCTATTCATCGCCGGGAAGCACTACTGTTGTAGTAAAAGACCGTAAGGGAAACACCCGCGATGTGGACGAATATAACCGCCGTTATGACTCCCGCGACAATGATTTCGTGATGGAGAACGATACCCTTTACATCAATGAAAAAGAAGATGACGGCCTGGACGGCGAATGGGTGAACGGTGAATTTGAAGGTTCGCAGGATGATTACGAGTATGCTACCCGTATCATCCGTTTCCGTAATCCCCGTTATGCCATCAGCATCAGCAGCCCGCTATATTGGGATGTGGTCTATGGCTTGAATTCCTGGGATTGGAACGTGTATACCGACGGATTATATGCATATGCTTTCCCTACATTCACCAACCGCTTGTGGTGGGATTGGCGCTATAACTCTTATGGTTGGGGCGGTTATCCTTACTATGGCTGGGGATGGAACAGCTGGTACGGTCCGAGCTGGAGCTTTGGCTGGGGCGGCTGGTACGGCGGTGGCTGGTGGGGACATCATCATCACCATCACTATCATCCCGGATATTATCCCGGTGGCGGTGGTCATTGGGGAGGCGGCCATTGGGGAAATGCATATACCAATAGACGTTCTTATGGTCCGAGCCGTTCTTCTTATGCCGGAAACAGAGTATCGTCCTCTACTTCTCGCCGTTCTTCTACTGTAAATGGAGGGCAGGCTGTACGTCGTAGCAGTACTACTTCCGGTCAAGTGAGACGTAGCAGTACCGGTACGTCAACCCGTCGGGTGGTAGGTACAAGAAGTTCGTCTACAGTTCGTTCAAGTTCTTCTGCAACTCGCTCAAGTGTAAACCGTTCGAGTGCGGCTTCTACCCGCCGTTCCACTTACACCCGTCCAAGCAGTACGCGTAGTAGCTCATATAATAGTAGCGTAGAAGGAGTTCGTAGCAGTCGTTCTTCCGGTGTACGCTCTTCTGTTGGAACTTCCACTCGTAGCAGGACTTCATCGACTTATAACAGAGGTTCAAGCGCCGCACCGGCACGCAGCTACTCCAATGACAACAATCGTAGTAGCAGTCGTTCATATTCTGCTCCAGTACGTTCATCCAGTAGCACCCGTTCTTCTTCCAGCTTCTCTTCAGGCAGTAGCTCACGTTCCAGTTACTCCAGTGGTGGTGGCGGTGGTGCCAGTCGTTCCAGTGGCGGCGGTGGTTCCAGAAGACGGTAAGTATAAGTATGTTTTAATCTAACAAGACTAAGAATTATGAAGAAGATAACCATGATAGCCCTTGCTATGTTTACAGCTGTAGGCGCAGGGGCACAGACAATATATGATGCAACGAATATTGCACAGAAGGAATTGAATGGAACCGCCCGTTTTGTCGGAATGGGCGGAGCTATGGGAGCATTGGGTGGTGATATTTCTACCATAGGAACCAATCCTGCCGGTATCGGTATTTATCGTAGCAATGATGCTATGCTTACCTTTGGCTATTCAATGACGGGCACAGAAAGCAATTATGTTGGTAATAAATTTGAAACGAACAAGAACCGCTGGAGTTTTGATAATGCCGGTTTTGTGATAGCTTCGAAGATAGGCAATCATACTCCTTTGCGGTATGTGAATTTTGGTTTTAATTACCACAAATCAAAGTCATTCTATAAGAATATGACGATGCAGGGGTTGATGGGAAGCATAGATAATCAATATGTATCTCAAGTGCGGAGTATGGCGCAGCAGGCTACGGATGCAGCTTATGCGTTCTATCATCGTCCTCAATATGATTACCCGGATCAAGGAGCTTATTTGGACTATGGTCGCAAGGATATTTATCAACATAATTATGCTGGATGGCTGGGGACTATGGGGTATCAAGGTGCACTTGTTCTTGAGGATATAGAAAGTGAGGACTATAATACTTATCTTCCTTATATTCCTTCCGAAGCGGATGCTTATTTCTTGTCGCGTGAGCGTGGCGGTATTGACCAATATGATTTCAATATTTCCTTCAATATAAATGACCGTTTTTACTTTGGTGTTACTCTGGGTGCTTACGATGTGGATTACAACAAATATTCTCTCTATGATGAAATGTATGCCTACAAATGGGAGGGCGACGGGCAGATTTATGAGGAAGGCTACTCTTTGGAGAGCTTTAACCGTATACACGGTTCGGGTTTCGACTTCAAATTCGGTGCCATCTTCCGGCCGATTGAGGATTCTCCGCTTCGTATAGGTTTGGCTGTGCATACTCCTACTTATTACAAACTGACTTATACTACGGGAGCGTTGCTGACTTCGGATTTGTTTTTACCGAATGAGGCTGGGGATGAAACTCTTACTCGTACCACTGTGGATACTTATTCTGCATTAGGCGGTAGAGATATGGACCGTGATTTTAAGCTGCAAACCCCGTGGGTATTTAATGCAAGTTTGGGCTATACAGTCGGTAATAATCTGGCTTTGGGAGCTGAATATGAATATGAGGACTACTCAAGCATGAAGTTCAAATATCCTGAAGGTGACGAGATGGCATGGGAAACGGGTGAGGCTGACCTCTGTATGAAGGGGGTAAGTACGCTTCGTTTAGGAGCAGAATACAAGCCGATACCTGCTTTCTCTCTGCGTGCCGGTTACAATTACAGTACTGCAGCCTATAAAAAGGATGCTATTAAGGCATTGCCTTCCAATTCTATAAATACAGATACGGATTTTGCCAATAGCAAATCGATGAATACTTTCACTTTAGGTATCGGTTATCGCTTTTCTTCGTTTTATGCGGATTTGGCTTATAAATTCGATACTTATAAATCTGATTTCTATCCGTTTTATAATGATATAAATGGCTTGGTAACACCGCCAACAACGGAAGTTACCAACACTCGCAGTAAAGTGCTATTTACATTGGGCATGCGTTTTTAGAAGAACAATTTTCATTGCAGATAACCTTTCATTGTCAATACCTTAGGGTATAAAAGAACTCCCCGGAATGTACAAATACATTTCGGGGAGTCTTGTGTTATAGGGGAGGGATTACAGATACCATGCCACGCCAAATGAATAGGGAGATACTTCCGGTCCCTTGTCTTTCTGGAATAATCCGTATGTGGAGTAGCGCAGGTAAATGCCGATATTACCATAACCGGCTTGTGCCAGCAGGTTTATGCCGACGGGCTGCACATACATACCTTTGCCTACGGTTTTCTTCTTGCCTCCGTTGATGTGTGAGAATGACTTCACGCTGTGACGTATCTCAAATTCGGGACCGGCATTGAAGAACACTTTGTTTCTTCCCACTCTTTGCTGCCATTCCATCAATACGGGTACACGGAAGAAGAAATGGCGCAGACGGCTTTTATTGTAACTGGTGTCTTCGTTGCCTGCGGTGAAGATGCTGGTTCCGTTTTCCTTCAGCAAGGCATAGTTACCGTCGATATTGAAAGAACGGTATCCCCAGCTGACTCCCAGGTTGATTCCCCAATGCGGGTTCTTCTTGAAGTTGTGATATACGGAGAGGATGTTGAAGCCGAATTCCCATGACTTGGATAAGTCGAGTCCCATCTTGTCGCTTGCTCCGAAGGAAAGGAAGTCGTTAGCCAGCCGGCTGTAGCCAATATACAGACCGGAACAGTGCGGTTCGTAAGCATTGTATCTTCTCTTTTTGGGGATGAATGGCAGGGCGTCGAGGAAAGTGCGCTTGTCTGCATCCACTTTCTCGAGATAGACTCCTTCATAAATTTGTACTTCTTTCTTTTCTCCGTCTTCCAACTGCTCTTCGTACACCTTGATGCGCATGTCTCCTTTTCCTTTCCGGATGATGATGGAGTCGCCTTGTGTCTGTACTGTAGCTTTCTGTTCAGGGTCAGTCTGTTGTTGTGCTGCCATGCGGCCGGCCGGCACAGCAAGCAGGCAGGCCAAAATCATAATTCTGGTTTTCATATCGTATATTGTTTTTAGTGTTATTCCGATTTGTAAAGCATATCCATCATTTCCTTTTCACTGAGCAGACCCTCTATGTAAATCAAAGTCCCCATGGAGTCTTTTCCTATCTTGAAAATGATGTAGCGGTTCAGCTTCTTTCCATTGCGTTCCACCTCTTTCAGTTGGTAATAAGCGCTGCGCAGCACACCGCTTTCCATTACCTCCTGCGCCTTCTTTGCGTTATCTTGCTTGTCGTGTACAATGGCCTGCTGAATTTCCCGGCGATAGGGGGATACATTCTTGAACACAAGGCTCTTGTAGGTAGTCATGCGGTAAGATTTCAGGATACTGCCGTTCAGTTCTACCCTGGTCACGTCCTTTTGCTCGCCATACTTGCTGAATAGGTCGGCTATTTGCAGTCTCTCTTGTGCATGTACAAAGGCTGGCAGGCAAATCAGCAGGGAAAAGAGGCACAGACTACGTATGCAAATCAGTATAGATGTTTTCATAACCTTGTTATATTAGTGTTGAAACAGTAAGTTGCTTAAATCTTCATCCGTGAAGCTGGCGTTCTGCAGGGCTTCTAGTGCTTTGGCTTCCACCAGTTTCTCGTCTGTATACCGCTGGCCGTCGATGACGACATAATTTTCGGGAACACCGGAAAGCGGAAATATAATCTTAGCTACCCCGAGAAGCAGGAGCAATCCGGCGGCAATGCCGCTGACAGCATAGAATGTGCGATAGAGACGGAAAGGCTTCCGCTGTGCGGGTACTTCCTTTGCCGATTCTGTTGTTACGGATTTTTCCTCTGTCGGTTCTGCCATTGAAGTTGCTTCCCGGTTCAGATAAGCGAATAGGGGGCGGTACGTTTGCAGGTGCTCCGGCACTTCCTCTTCGGTAAAGAAACGGCGCAGTTCACGCTCTTCTTCGCAGGAAGTTTCCCCTTCGAAATATTTATCCAGCAGTTCATCTATCTTCATGGCTCATTTCTCCTTTCTTTTCTTTCTTGTATGGTTCGCAGGTAAACGTCTCTCACTTTCTTCCGGGCTCTTGACAGATTGCTGCGGATGGCTTCCGGTCCGCATCCCGTGATTTCGGCGATTTCGTCCGTTTCGTATCCTTCGATGTCCTTCATCCGCATGATGGTGCGTTGAAGATTGGGCAGCGAGTCGATGATTTCGTGCATCAGACGGATTTCATCTTTGATTTCCAACAGCCGTTCCGGTGTTCCGGTGGGGGATGCCGCCTGCACTATGTCGAGGGATAGGGTGTCGTTGCGTTTGCAGCGCCACATATCTATACAGATGTTGTGCGTCAACGTCATGGCAAATGCTTCGATGCTCCGGTATTGCTCCAGTTCAAGCCTTTTGTTCCATAGCTTGAGCAGTACCTCCTGGACGGCATCTTCTGCATCCTCCGGTTCGTCGGTCAACTTCCGTGCATAGTTCAACAGCTTGGCACGGAGTGGAAGAACGGTTATTTTGAATTCTTTGAGTTCCATTTACACAGATAAGACGAATGGGAAATACAAACGTGACATTGTAAAGTGAAAAAAGTTGGAATAAAAAAAGGGACTTACTAACATTAGCAGTCCCTTTTCTTCACATTACTATAAAAGTATAGGATTATTTCTTGAAATAGCGGTTGTACAGACCTTCGAAACCTTTACCGTGACGGGCTTCGTCCTTAGCCATTTCGTGAACGGTGTCATGGATAGCGTCGAGGTTCAATGCTTTGGCACGGGTAGCGATACGCTTCTTGTCTTCGCATGCACCTGATTCTGCGTTCATTCTCTTTTCGAGGTTTGTCTTGGTGTCCCATACGCAGTCACCCAGCAGTTCAGCGAATTTAGCAGCGTGTTCTGCTTCTTCCCAAGCGTAACGCTTGAAAGCTTCTGCAACTTCAGGATAGCCTTCACGGTCTGCCTGGCGGCTCATTGCCAAGTACATACCAACTTCTGTACATTCGCCCATGAAGTGGTTGTTCAGGTCTTTAATCATTTCGTCGTCGCAACCTTTGGCTACGCCGATTACGTGTTCGTCGGCAAATACCAGCGGGCCGTCAGCTGTTGCTTCTTCAACTTCTACGAACTTGCTTGCGGGAGCTTTACACAATGGGCACTTTTCGGGAGCTGCATCTCCTTCGTATACGTAACCGCATACAGTACATCTAAATTTTTTCATTTTCTCTCAGATTTTAATTAGTTGAATTAGTTATTCTTTGTTGTTCTTAAACGTTCTTCTTCTATGCAATGTTTACAGATTCCTTTATAATAGTAGTGGATTTCCTGCACATCGTGCCCGTCCATATCCATGTCGACCACTTTCTTGATGTTGTTATTGCACATCAAGTCATAAATCTTTCCGCAACGCTTGCACAAGAAATGACCGTGCGGGCTGGTATCGGCATCATAACATGTGTTACGCTCGTCGATAGTCAGGGTTTGTGCGGCACCTTGCTCGCTCAGTAGTTTCAAGGTATTGTATACCGTTGTTTTAGACAGTGTCGGTATGGAGGGAGACAGTGCCGTATAGATTTCATCCACCGTGGGATGCGTACGATGCTCTATCAAGTAATTCATGATGGCTATGCGCTGTACTGAAGGCTTGATATTATGATTCTGCAATCGTTTTACTACATCCATATAATCTAAAGTTTCAAACTTGTAATTATTACATTTTTAATTCACTTGCAAAGATAGGAAGTTCCTATAATTCTCCAAAAGATTTTTGGAAAATTTTTAGTTGCGGTCATTAAAATTGTTTATATATGTTCCTCTTCTTGTAGGCAGGTTGCCGTATTTTTGCCATAAAAGCGAAGGCAGGATGCACCCCGGCTTCAGTCGGTTTCTCGTGCCGATATAGAGAAAACGTTTTTCTCTTATCTCTCTTAATCAGAATTTTGCCGTATCTTTGCACCGAATAAATAATATAGCATCCTTATGAATTACGGATATGTAAAAGTAGCGGCGGCTGTGCCCCGTGTCAAGGTGGCTGACTGTAAGTTCAATGCCTCAGAGATTGAAAAAGAGATTATTATAGCCGACGGGAAAGGTGTGCAAATCATTGCTTTTCCGGAGTTGTGCATTACCGGATATACTTGTGGCGACCTCTTTGCCCAGCAACTTCTGCTCGAAGAGGCGGAAATGGGGCTGATACAGATTCTGAACAATACGCGCCAGATGGATATCATTTCGATATTGGGCATGCCCGTTGCACTGAACGGTGTGTTGCTGAATGCGGCGGTTGTCATTCAGAAGGGGAGAGTGCTGGGCGTTGTCCCGAAGACTTATCTTCCCAATTATAAGGAGTTTTATGAGAAGCGCTGGTTTACTTCCGCATGTGATGTGGCAGAAAACAGTGTGCGCCTTTGCGGGCAGATTATTCCGATGGGGAGAGACCTGCTGTTCGAAACGGCAGATACCACTTTCGGAGTGGAGATATGCGAAGATTTGTGGGCACCCATACCGCCCAGTTCCACGCTGGCACTGCAAGGTGCGGAAATCTTGTTCAATCTTTCGGCCGACAATGA
The DNA here is from genome assembly GCF_964250605.1 of Bacteroides sp. AR20. NCBI lineage: Bacteria > Pseudomonadati > Bacteroidota > Bacteroidia > Bacteroidales > Bacteroidaceae > Bacteroides > Bacteroides sp. AR20. The sequence continues at coordinate 48,915 of NZ_CAXUGK010000021.1, forward strand.
AGGTATCGGCAAGCACAATTATCTGCGCTCGCTTATCAGCCAGCAGTCGGCACGGTGCATTGCCGGTTATGTATTCAGCTCATGCGGTTTCGGAGAATCCACTACGGATGTGGTGTTTGCCGGCAACGGACTGATTTATGAGAACGGGACTCTGCTGGCGGCAAACGAACGCTTCTCTTTCGAAGGGCAGGTGGTCATCAGTGAAATTGATGTGGAACACTTGCGTACGGAGCGCCGGGTGAATACGACCTTCGCGGCTTGCCATGCAAATTGTGTTTCGGCCCTTCCGGTACGAATCTTTACGGAGTATGTCAACAGCAGGGATTTGAACCTGACACGTACTTTTGAACCGCATCCATTTGTTCCGCAGGGGATAGCGTTGGACGAACGCTGTGAGGAGGTATTCTCCATCCAGGTGTCCGGACTGGCGCAACGTCTGGTGCATACTAAAGCGAAAAGTGCCGTTATCGGCATTTCGGGTGGACTGGATTCTACGCTGGCGCTGCTGGTTTGCGTAAAGACTTTCGATAAGTTGGGATGGTCCCGCCAGGGTATTGTCGGTGTCACCATGCCGGGATTCGGAACGACCGACCGTACTTACACGAATGCCATCGACCTGATGAACTCCCTCGGTGTGACTGTCCGCGAAGTCAGTATCAAGGAGGCCTGCATACAGCATTTCAAAGACATAGACCATGATGTCCATGTGCACGACGTGGTTTACGAGAATGCGCAGGCACGGGAGCGTACCCAAATCTTGATGGATATTGCCAACCAGACCTGGGGAATGGTTATCGGTACGGGCGACCTTTCGGAACTTGCTTTAGGATGGGCCACTTACAACGGCGATCACATGTCGATGTACGGTGTGAATGCCAGCGTCCCCAAGACTCTGGTGAAGCACTTGGTGAAATGGGTGGCAGAGCATGATATGGACGATGCTTCACGTGCTACCTTGCTCGATATTGTGGATACTCCCATCAGCCCGGAACTGATTCCGGCAGATGAGAACGGTAATATCCAGCAGATTACCGAGGATTTGGTGGGGCCGTATGAGCTTCACGACTTCTTCCTTTATTACTTCCTGCGCTGCGGTTTCCGTCCTTCCAAGATATTTTTCCTGGCAGCACGCACATTCAAGGGGATGTATGATGAAGAAACCATCAAAAAATGGTTGCAGACTTTCTGCCGTCGTTTCTTCAACCAGCAGTTCAAGCGTTCCTGTTTGCCGGATGGTCCGAAGGTGGGCAGTATCTCTCTGAGTCCGCGCGGTGATTGGAGAATGCCGAGCGATGCTTCGTCGGAGATGTGGCTAAGGGAGGTGGAAGGACTCTAATTCTTTACTTCGGGTATGCCGTAATATCGATATGGGTATTTGATGACTGCATCTTGTTTGCATTCTTGCTGCATGTATTTTGCAGTGCGACTGCAAACGTGTTGCAGTATCACTGCATAACTGTTGCAGTCGTACTGCATATCGGTGTGCAGTGCCACTGCAACGGCTTTGCAGTGGCACTGCAAAATGTATGCAGGATTTTGCAGTAATAAGCTGTTGATTAATAACTAGTTGTAAAAGTAGGGATATGCTGCGTGTATGGAAAAGTGCAGCTTAGTTTCGTTTCCCGTAGTATCGTTTGTAGATTTTCTTGTATTCTTTTCCCTTTTTGAAACTATCCAGCCATGTGTTGAGGCTGTCCAGCAGGATAGGGGACTGTTTGCTTACTCCCCAGGAATAGAATTGCGTGAAGCTGATGGCGGTATTGATGTCTATTTGAGGAATGCTGTCGGCTGCGGTACGGGCAATGCTTTCGTCGCATACGGCATAGTCGATGTCTCCATGGGCTACCAAGGCAATCAGTTGTTCGGAACCGTACTTCTCTATTTCCTCAACGTAGATGGTGTCGCCTATCTCATTTCCCAGGTTGCGGATGCGTAGTATGGAAGGGGAGCCTTTCACTACGTGCAGTGTCTTTCCAGCCAGGTCCAGTTGGCTTTTGATGAATAATGACGAGTCGGAAATATTCTCAAGCTTGCGTTGCACCAGCACTTGCTTGTTCAGCACAATAGGGGTGGTAAGCAGCAAGGAGTCTTTCAGCTCACTGGTGGCGAGGATGCCGTAGGCAATCACGTCATATTGCCCGTCGGCCAGGCCTTCCAGCCGCTTGTTGAAGCTCATTTCCGGTGATATGGCCGCTTGCAGCCCGTGGTCGCGTGCAAAAGCTTCTATCAGCTCGTAGTGGAAACCGGACAAGGTGTCATCATCCACATAGAAGCTGATGGAGTTGTATTCCGTCGAAGCATGTATGATGCCTTCGGCAGCTATCTCGGCATAATCGCGCGGATGACCTTTCGGTTTCTCTTCTTTCTTGATGAGATAGTGGGCAATGAGAGCCGCTGCAATTCCCAGAAGTGCGTATTTGAGCAGTCTGCTTTTCGTCATACAGTCATCTGTTAGTCATAGAAATTCCATGAGACGCCAATTTTGAACAAGCGCGGATTGATGGGGTAGTGCGGCACCAGGAAGGAATTGGCGCTTCCCATACCCGCGTTGACGTGATACATCATGGCAAAGATACGCGTCCGCTTCAAGTGCAGGTTGGCATATACGTTTACGATGGGGTAACCGCCTATTTCCACCAAATCGTCCGTAGGTTGCAGATGGAACTGCTGGACGCCGGGTGCATAGGCAGGTGCGTTGTACTTGGTGAAGTAACGGACATCGGCACCCAACTGAACGGTCAGCACCTTCTTGGCGAGTTTAGCCAGTATGTAGAAGTTATGGTAGAGCGAGAGTTGGGGCAATGGAAGTACTGTTTCATTGCTCGTCTTCTGCCAGGTCACCTCATTGTCCAGGTGGAAGACACCGAGGCGGAAGTCTTGTTTCAGTGTGGCGGACAGCACTTGTATGTTGCCTCCGTTCTGTTCGGGCAGGGCGCTTTGGTTGAAGTAGGTGTAGTTCTTGATATTCTCTACGCCGGCACGGAGATTGGTTCCCCAACGGGAAATGTTCAGCTCGCCTTCCACACGCGTACGGAATTCCTTGTCCATGTTGTCGTTGTCCCAGTTGTAGTGGTTGGAGTGGTAATGGCGCATGTAGAAGGAAGGAAGCGTGTTGCTCACATAACCGCGGGCGTAGAAGTTCACCGTATCTTTCCATAGACGGAAGTTCAGGTCCAGATTGGCGTTGACGCGGAACTGCCCGATGGCTTTGTCTACCAACCCCACTTCACCGTTTACGTTGTAGTGCAGCAGTTTGCCTTCGCGCTTGGCGAGTTCGCCACCCAGGAAGATTTCCTGCTCGGTGTAGCGGATGCGGCGCATGTCGGTAAGTGTGTCCGTATTCATCAGGTCGTACCGGCTGAACTTGTGGGAGATATAAGCCGTAAGTCCGGCTTTGGCGTATTTGTTGAAACCTTCCAGCAAGGCTATTCCGAACACGTTCTTTACACTGAATGCTGTGGTGGAGTCGTTGCTGTAATTCTTGTAAAGCTTGTAGTCTTCCGGGAAGAATCCTTCGGGCTCGCTTCCCGAACGGAATTGGTGCCGCGACCGCTCTACTTTCAAGGTATGGATAAAGCTGGTGACGGGGACGAACTCTTCTTCGAAAAGTGAGTCGTTGTCTGCGGTAGAAACAGACGGCAGGCTGTCATTGGCAGCTGCAAGTGTGCTGACCGATTTTGATGCTATGCTGTCGTTTGGCAATGCTATGTCGTTGTTCGAAGCGGATATTTCGGATTCAGAGGACGGGGAGGATGAGGCTTTGGGTGCGGATACCGTCGGTTTGCCTTCTTGTGTGTTCCGTACTCTCCGCGTAAAACCAAGACGATAACGCTGTGTCAGATAGATATAAAAATCCTTGTTACGGTTGGAACTCTGTTCCAATTTGACCGGAATAGTGGTGGACTCGTACTCTTTCTTTCCTCCGGACATGTTTTCGGGACGGGTGATGTATTGGTCGTCTGCAATACCGCCGTTCTCGTTCATCTTCAGGAAAAAGTTGTTGTAGACTGCTTGTACCTGGTATTTCTCGCCGATATAGCTACCGAACAGACCTGCATTGAAGTGCGAGGTGGACTGGTTCTGGTAATAACCGCGCCCGTACAGATAGTCGATGTTGAAGCCAAATGCCAACTGCTTGTTGACGTTGACGGAGAAGTAGGACTTGAAGCGTTCTTCACCGTTCACTTTGTTGCCGGCCTTGTAGTAGGTTAGATTGGTGTAAGGCACGTTGCTGTTGGTGAAAAGCACCTGGTCGGGACGTGTGAAAAAACTGGAGAAGGGAGCCATGAAGATGGTCGGCTCGCTTTCTTCCCGTTCAAAGAACAGGCGTGAAAGGCGTGGAGAGCCTAAATTTCCCAAGTAGTTGTAATGGCCGAACATTCCTTCCACCAGATTGGTGCTCTGGAAGTTGAGGCTGGCTGTGTCGGCAGGTATGATGGTACGGTTGCCCAGTGTCTCACTTAGTTTCCACATGTAAAGCTTGGGTGGAAGACTTTGAATCTCAGTATTGGTACTGTCTTCCAGATTGTCCGGCTGGGTATTCGGGTCAATCTGGTTACCGAACCGGTCGCGATTGTTCATCGGGTTTAAGGTGTTTTGCGCCATAGCCCCCCATATCCCTATAACGGACAGAAATATATATGTCAGTACAATTCGTCTCATAATTAGGCGCAAAGATACAATAAAAAATTATTTGCTTACTGAATTCAGCCTTTTTTGCTTCTTTTAAACTGTCTTGTTTTCTGTTTTGTTCTATACTGCTTCCGGTTCTCTGCCCTTGAATCCATACTTTTTCCGGCTTGAAATGAAATAAGCCCTTGCAATAAATCAATATCACAAGGGCTTATCCGTTTTCCTTTATCTCTTATTCTGGCGTAAAGTTCCTCCTCTTATGGGGAGTGGCTTTACATAGCCTTTCATTTCATTTCCTGAATAAGTTCCATTCCTTTCTTGATAGCTTCTTCGTTCATCGGTATCAAGTGGTGGTGGCGTTCGGGCAGTGTCTTCTTCAATCCTCTGAGTACACTGTCCAGTGTAACCATCGGCTTGATTTTCAATAATCCACCCAATACAATCATGTTGAATGCCTTGGCGTTGTTCATTTCATTGGCGGCATCCATGGCGTTGATGCGGTAAACGTGGATGTCCTTACGCGTCGGCGGGTTGATGATGCCGTAACCGTCGTAGATAAGTACGCCTCCGGGTTTTACCTTGCTTTCGAATTTCTCCAATGACGGCTGGTTCAGGATGATGGCGGCATCGTACTTGCTTAAGATGGGTGAGGATATTTTCTCGTCACTTACGATGACTGTTACGTTGGCTGTACCACCACGTTGTTCCGGTCCGTAAGCCGGCATCCAAGTCACCTCTTTGCCTTCCATCAATCCGGAATATGCCAAAATCTTTCCCATGGACAATACACCTTGTCCACCGAAGCCTGCTATAATGATTTCTTCTTTCATTGTTCTTCTGTCTTTAGCATGATTATTTATCTTTCAGGTCGCCCAGCGGATAGAAGGGGAACATGTTCTCTACCATCCATTCATTGGATTTCGCAGGAGACATCTTCCAGCCGGAGTTACAGGTGGAAACGATTTCCACAAGGTTGGAACCTTTGCCTGCCATAGAGTTCTCGAATGCTTTGCGGATAGCCTTTTTCGCTTTGCGGATGGCGGGAACGGACTGTACGCTTTGGCGTGTCACGTAAGCGGTTCCTTCCAATTGTGCAGCAATATCGGCCATCTTCAGCGGATAGCCGTGCAGATGCACGTCACGTCCGTAAGGGCTGGTCGATGTCTTCATGCCTACAAGGGTAGTGGGAGCCATTTGTCCCCCGGTCATACCATAGATGGCATTGTTGATGAAGATGATGGTGATGTTTTCGCCGCGGTTCAAGGCGTGGATGGTTTCGGCAGTACCGATACAAGCCAGGTCGCCGTCTCCTTGGTAAGTGAACACCAGGCGGTCTGGCCAAAGGCGCTTGATGGCAGTGGCAAGTGCGGGCGCACGTCCATGGGCGGCTTCCTGCCAGTCGATGTCTATATAATTATAGATGAACACGGCACATCCCACGGGGGAGATGCCTATTGCTTTGTCTTCCAGTCCCATTTCTTCGATAACTTCGGCTACGAGTTTATGAACTACGCCGTGACTGCATCCCGGGCAGTAGTGCATGGGATTGTCGTTCATCAGAGTCGGTTTCTTGGCAACCAGATTCTCGGGCTTTATAATATCTTCTTTTGTCATAATCACTTCTCCTATCTGTTGGTGAACCGTATGAAAAACTCCATCAACTTGACGAATATCGCCGCGCCGCAGACGTAGATGAACAGCTTGAAGTCATCTTTTGCAGCAAAATATATAATGATAGCTGCCAGGGCAAGTACCATGAAGAGAATGTTCAGTACGTTTCTTATTTTATCAGGATTCATTTCTTAATCAGTTTTTCTTTCAATGCATCTACTATCTCATCCGGATCGGGAACAATGCCGCCGAGGCGTCCGAAATGTTCCACTTTCACTTTACCGTTCACGGCAAGGCGGACATCTTCCACCATCTGTCCAGCATTCAATTCTGTAACGAGCATACCTTTCACCTTGTCGGCATACGCGGCAATGACTTTGGTCGGGAACGGCCACAACGTGATGGGGCGGAGCATACCTACCTTTATTCCTTCTTCGCGTGCCAGCTCCATTGCTTTCTGTCCGATGCGTGCCATAGAGCCGAAGGCTACAATCAGGTAGTCGGCATCATCGCAATGAATTTCCTCGAAGCGAACCTCATTCTCTTCTATCTGCTTGTATTTGGCCTGGAAACGGATGTTGTTCTTTTCCATTTCTTCCGGTTTCAGTTCCAATGAGGTGATGACGTTGGGTTTGCGGCCATTGGTTCTGCCGGTAGTGGCCCATGGGCATTGTTCGATGACTTCCGCATCGGTGCGGCGTGGCTTTTGTACCGGGAGCACCACTTTTTCCATCATCTGGCCGATGACACCGTCGGCAAGGATGATTGCCGGATTACGGTATTTGAAGGCAAGTTCGAATGCCAGTCCTACGAAATCTGCCATTTCTTGTACGGAAGCCGGAGCAAGGGCAATCAGACGATAGTCACCGTGGCCGCCTCCTTTTACTGTCTGGAAATAGTCGGCCTGGCTCGGTTGGATGGTTCCCAGACCGGGACCGCCGCGCATAACGTTTACAATCAAGCAAGGCAGCTCGGCACCTGCCAGATAAGAGATACCTTCCTGCTTTAGGCTGACACCGGGGCTGGAGGAGGAGGTCATGACCATTTTACCACTTCCGGCACCGCCGTACACCATATTGATAGCTGCCACTTCACTTTCTGCCTGAAGAACCACCATGCCGGTCGTCTCCCAGGGTTTCAGTTCGGCAAGAGTTTCCAATACCTCCGATTGCGGAGTAATGGGATATCCGAAGTAACCGTCTGCACCGCAACGGATGGCTGCGTGGGCGATGGCTTCGTTTCCTTTCATTAATACAACTTCTTCTGCCATATTCTACTGATTTACAGATTTATTCTACTTTTATTTTATATACTGAGATACATCCGTCCGGACATACTGTGGCGCACGAGGCGCAGCCGTTACAAGTATCTTCCAATATTTGGTGGGCATAGTTATACCCTTTCACATTCACCTCCTTGGTGAGGGCTATTAAGTTGAGCGGACACGCTACCACACACAAGTTGCAGCCTTTGCAACGTTCGGTGTCTACTACGATTGCTCCTTTGATTTTTGCCATAATTTACGTTCTTTATTTATTGATTGTACATATCCTTGTTGTAGAAGTTCAGGATGTCCATAGCCATTTGATAGGCATGTTGTGCCGGGCTTTCGGGGTTCAGGTCGATGGCATACTGATAGTTGTTCAGTGCTTGTTGCCAGTTGCCTTGTTTCCGATAGGCATTTCCCCGCAGGTAGTAAGCTTCGTCTTTGCCGGGAAAGTCTGTTTGCAGTATTTCGTCAAGCTGCTGGATGGCTTGCTCTACATTTCCCTGGTTGATAAGCTCTTTTATGGTATTCAGTCGTTCCATATCTAAAAAATATCCGGGTTATCGAACCACAAAGATAGTTTTTATTTGAAGACAATGAGCATCTTCACTGTGAAAAATAAGAAAAAGGGGCAAATAAAAAGCCCGAAGTTTCTCACGATTCTATCAGAATGTCAGAGCTTCGGGCGGATATCATAAAGAATGTGATTCTACTGCTTTACAAGTGTACCGGTATCTTGTCCACTCTTCGTTGGTGGCGTCCGCCTTCGAATGGTGTACTGAAGAATTCCCTCATAATCATGTCGGCTTCTTCGGTACTGATGAATCGCCCTGGCATGACAAGCACATTGGCATCATTGTGCTGGCGTGCCAAATGGGCTATTTCTGCTGTCCAGCAGAGGGCTGCGCGGATACCCTGATGCTTGTTCAGCGTTATACTGATGCCTTCACCGCTTCCGCAGATGGCAATACCCGGATAGCACTCTCCGGCTTCAACGGCCAGAGCCAGCGGATGCGCAAAGTCGGGATAGTCGCAACTCTCGGTTGAGTAGGTCCCGAAGTCCTTGTAAGCCCAGCCTTTGGCTTCCAGCCAGCCGCGGACATATTCCTTCAATTCGAAGCCTGCATGGTCGGAACAGATTCCTATTGTTTTCATGATGGTCAGTTAATATACCAATGTGCCAATGTGCTGATGCCTGCAGCTTGTAGGGCGCGGGCAATCAGCACATCAGCACATTGGATAATGATTATAACATTGCTTTTACTTGTTTGTAAACGTTCTCTGCGGTGAAACCGAGCTTTTCGTCCAGCACTTTATAAGGTGCCGAGAATCCGAATGATTCCAATCCCCATACTTTACCGCGGGGACCTACCAGCCCTTGCAGTGTGACGGGCAGACCGGCTGTCAGGCCGAATACCTTGGCACCACACGGGATAATGCCTTCTTGATATCCCGGAGCTTGGCTACGGAACAGACCTTCGGAAGGAACGGACACGATACGCACCTTGATGCCATCCTTGCGCAGCAATTCAGTACCGGCTACCAATGTGGCAACTTCCGAGCCTGAAGCAACGAGGATTATATTTGGATTTTCATCGGAGCCGGCTACAATATAAGCGCCTTTGGCAGCTTGTTCGTAATCGTTGCCTTCGGGCAGGTTGGCGATGTTCTGGCGGGAGAAAATCAAACCGGTTGGGGTTGTGGTATTTTCCATTGCCAGTTTCCATGCCACAGTTGTTTCTTCTGCATCTGCCGGGCGGAGTACCAACATGGAATTATGTCCCTTGTGGTTTTTCAGTTTTTCCATCAGGCGGATTTGGGCTTCCTGCTCTACCGGTTCATGGGTAGGACCGTCTTCACCTACACGGAAGGCATCGTGTGTCCAGATGAACTTCACAGGAACTTCCATCAAGGCTGCCATACGTACGGCAGGTTTCATGTAGTCGGAGAATACGAAGAATGTTCCGCAAGCGGGGATTACACCGCCATGCAGTGCCATACCGATACAGCAACATGCCATAGTCAGCTCGGCAACACCGGCCTGGAAGAATGCACCGCTGAAATCACCTTTCTTGAAGGCATGTGTTTTCTTGAGGAATCCGTCTGTCTTGTCGGAATTGGAAAGGTCGGCAGAAGCAACAATCATATTTTCTACTTGAGTGGCGAGAGCACTGAGCACAGTGGCAGATGCTGCGCGGGTGGCAACGCCTGCTTTCTGTTCGATGGCGGCCCAATTCACTTCGGGAGCCTTGCCGGAGAAGAACATTTCCAGTTTGGCGGCTTTTTCGGGGTTGGCTTTTGCCCATGCAGCTTTGGCTGCATACTTTTCAGCCATGATTTTCTTCAGCTCAGTTGTACGCTTGGCATATAGTTCGGCCACTTCGGGGAAGATGACGAACGGATTCGTCGGGTCACCACCCAAATTCTTGATAGTGTTTATATAAGCGTCGCCGCCCAGAGGAGCACCGTGCGTGGCACAATCAGCCTCGTAGCTGCTGCCGTCTGCCTTGCGGGCACCTTTACCCATTACGGTATGGCCGATAATCAGCGTCGGACACTCTTTCTCAGCTTTGGCTTCGTTCAGTGCACCGCGGATGGCATCGGGATCGTTACCATTGATTTTAATGACTTTCCAGCCCCAAGCTTCGTATTTCTTGCCGGTATCTTCGATGGTCACATCCTTTGTCTCGGTAGAAAGCTGAATGTCGTTGGCATCATAGAACATGATGAGATTATCCAACCCTAATGCTCCGGCGATACGGCCTGAGCCTTGGGAGATTTCTTCCTGGATGCCACCGTCAGAAATATAAGCGTAGATGGTCTGTGGCATTACTTCTTCGAAACGTGCCTTCATGAACTTGGCTGCGATGGCTGCACCGACTGCAAATGTGTGTCCCTGGCCGAGCGGTCCGGAAGTGTTTTCGATGCCGCGCATGATGTCACGTTCGGGATGTCCCGGAGTAGGGCTTCCCCATTGGCGGAACTCTTTCAGTTCGTCCAGCGTGAACTTGCCGGTCAGGGCCAATGTAGAGTAAAGCATCGGTGACATGTGTCCCGGGTCGAGGAAGAAACGGTCACGACCTTCCCAAGCCGGATTTTCAGGGTCATATACCAGGAACTCTGAGAAGAGTACATTTACAAAGTCAGCACCACCCATGGCACCGCCCGGATGCCCGGAGTTGGCTTTCTCAACCATGGATGCAGCAAGGATACGGATATTGTCCGCCGCACGGTTCATAAGTTTGTTGTCGTTCATATTGAATCTAATTAATTTTGAATATTATCAATAGGTTATTTGGTCCTTGTAGGTTTTCCAAGGGCAAAGATAACTCTTTATGCGTAATTCACAACACTCGAAGAGTGTCTTTTTTATCAGTATTACTGCCTTTTTGCTGCTAAAATGATACTAAACGTATTTAGCTGATTTTGTGCGGTGCACGGTAGTTTTACTGTAACTCAATAGTAACGATTGATTTGGCCGGAAGTTTAATCTTGAGAATATCTTTATTGATTTTTACCTCTTTGAACGGAACGGGTTTCACATTGTCGGGATTTTCAAATGAATTGTAGTCCGTCAGATTGGTGGAAGTCAATATTTCACCAACTGCTTTCTTGGCTTTCGTTCCAGACAGATTGATGGTCACTTCCTGTGCATTGTCTGCATCTACGTTGGACATGGAAATGTGTATCTTGCCGTTTGGGTCTTTGGAGGCGGTAGCGCTGACCATTGGTATTCTGCGGTTGTCGCGTACATCCATCATGTCGCAGTTCAGCTCAAGAGGAATGTAGGTGGCATCCTGGTGTACATTGTACATTTTGAATACATAATAAGTGGGGGTGAGTACCATGTTTTTTCCGCTGGTCAGAATCATGGATTGCAATACATTGACGATTTGGGCAATGTTTGCCATTTTCAGACGGTCGGTATATTTATGGAAGATGTCGAAGCTGAGGGAAGCGACAAAAGCATCACGCAATGTATTCTGTTGGTACAGATGTCCGGGATTGGTACCCGGTTCAGTGTCCCACCAGGTTCCCCATTCGTCAAGCATAAGAGCCACGTTCTTTTGAGGGTCGTATTCATCCATAATGGTGCAATGCTTCTTGATGACATCTTCTATTTCGCGGCATTTGCCCAGTGTCCAGTAATAATCGTCTTTACTGAATCGGGTGGCGGCGCCTTTACTGCCGTTCCATCCGCTGACGGTATAGTAGTGCAAGGAAAGACCGTGCATACGGCCGCCTACGCGGTCCATCAGCACTTTGGTCCAGTTATAGTCGTAGTCGCTGGCACCGCTGGCTATCTTGAAAAGGCTATTGCCGTCATAGTTGCGGCAGTAGGTGGAATAGCGGCGGTAGAGGTCGGCATAATATTCGGGACGCATGCTTCCACCGCAACCCCAGCTTTCGTTACCCACACCGAGGTATTTCACTTTCCAGGCTTTGTCGCGACCGTTCTGGCGGCGCAGGCGTGCCATGGGGGAGTCTCCTTCGGAGGTCATGTATTCCACCCATTTGGCAAGTTCTTCTACGGTACCACTGCCTACGTTTCCGCTGATATAGGGTTCACAACCCAGCATTTCGCAGAGATTGAGGAACTCATGGGTTCCGAAACTGTTGTCTTCGATAGTGCCTCCCCAGTTGTTGTTCACCATTTTGGGGCGGTTTTCTTTAGGGCCGATACCGTCCATCCAGTGGTATTCATCGGCAAAACAGCCGCCCGGCCAGCGGAGGACGGGTACACGGAGCTCCTTCAGTGCATTGAATACGTCGGTGCGATAACCGTTGATGTTGGGAATATCGGAGTTTTCACCTACCCAAAGTCCGCCATAGATACAAGTTCCCAAATGCTCTGCAAATTGGCCGTAGATTTCTTTGGGAATGATTTGCCCGCTCTGGTCTGTGTGTAAAGTGATAGTGGCACTTTTCTGTGCGAAGAGTGACAACGAGGTGGAGAGAAATATGCTACTGATAAATAACTTTGTGTTCATAGTTTTTTAGTGTTATTAAATACTTAGTTCTTGAATCTTACTGCTGCTTCTTCGATGGGCAAACCAGCTTTATAGCTTTCGATGTAGGTGTTGAATCCGCTTACATCTTCGGCTGTCGGTGAGATTTCAATACCGGCATTTCCGGTGAATACATGCTTGTCCAGGAAGTCGGCAAGGGATTGGTCGTTTCCGTTGTTTGCAAGGTAGGAAGCGAGGAGGGCAATACCCCAGGCACCACCTTCGCCGGCTGTTTCCATAACGGAAATGGGTGAATTGATGGCAGCTGCCAGTATTCTCTGGCCTACTCCTTTGGTTTTGAAGAGTCCTCCGTGACCGGTGATTCTGTCTACTCTGATTTTCTCTTCATTGAAAAGGATGTCGTTGCCGATTTTGAGAACTCCCACTGAAGCATACAAATGGGTGCGCATGAAGTTGGCAAGGTTGAACTTGTCGTTTGCCGAACGTACAAACAGTGGACGTCCGTCTGCCAGTCCCGTTATAGGTTCGCCTGATATGTAGTTGTATGAGATGAGGCCTCCGCAGTCTGCATTGCCTGTCAGGGCGTGGTTATAGAGCTTTCCGTAGATTTCGTCCATATCTACGGGGATACCCATCAGTTCCTGGTATTCTTTGAAAATATTGATCCAGGCATTGAGGTCGGAAGTGCAGTTGTTGCAATGCACCATAGCTACGAGGCTTCCGTCGGGGGTGGTTACCATGTCAATCATTTCGTAGGGCTTGGACAATTCTTTCTCCAATACAATCATTGAGAAAGAGGAGGTGCCTGCCGATACGTTTCCAGTGCGCTGCTTTACGGCGTTGGTGGCAACCATGCCGGTTCCAGCGTCACCTTCGGGCGGACAGACGGGAATTCCTGCTTTCAGATGTCCCGATACGTCGAGGCGACTGGCTCCTTCGGGAGTAAGGAAGCCTGCGTTTTCACCAGCCGACAATACCTTCGGCAGAATATCCCGAAGTTTCCAGTCGTATCCTTTCGGAGCAATAAGTTTGTCGAACTTATCCACCATTTCAGAAGAATAGTTTTTGGTGATGGGATCGATGGGGAGCATACCGGAGGCATCTCCTATGCCCAGTACCTTTTGGCCGGTTATTTGCCAGTGGACAAAACCTGCAAGGGTGGTCAGGTAATTGATGGATGGAACGTGCCCTTCATTATCCAGGATGGCTTGGTAGAGGTGGGAGATGCTCCAACGCAGAGGGATGTTGTAGACAAATAGTTCGGATAGGGCTGCGGCAGCCTGGCCGGTATTAGTATTTCTCCAGGTACGGAAGGGTACAAGGATTTCTTCTTTTTCATTGAATGCCATATAGCCGTGCATCATGGCACTGACACCGATGGCTGCCAGGGTTTCTATCTCTGTATCGTAGAGGCTCTTTACATTGGTACGAAGGTCTGCGTAGCAATCCTGCAACCCATACCAGACAGCCTCGACGCTATATGTCCACAGTCCGTCGACTAACTGATTCTCCCAAGTATGGCTTCCCTGGGCGATGGGTTTGTTTTCCTGGTCAATCAAAACCGCCTTGATTCGTGTGGAACCGAGTTCTATACCAAGGATGGCCTTACCTGCCTCAATGGTTGATTTTGCATCTAATTTCATGGTATTAATGATAAATTACGGATTTATAGTACGATTATAAACTACGGATTACTGATTGCAAACTACTAGTTACGTTTGTGGTACGTGTAATTAGTAGTCCGCAATCGGTAATCTGTAATGATTATCAGCAAAGTGCCTTGTTCAGCATATAGTAGACTTCATTCATACGCAATTCTTTTTTGAACTCGCTAATGGTGGTATTTTCATCGATAACCACCATTTCGATGCCGGCCATTTCGGCAAAGTCTTCCCAATATTCCACCGTCAAGTCGTAGGAGAAGCTGGTATGATGTGTACCTCCGGCCAGAATCCAGGCTGCAGCGCCCACCTCGAGGTTGGGCATTGGAATCCACAGTGCACTGGCAACGGGCAACTTGGGCAGAGGCTTGCTCTTGATGCATTCTACTTTGTTCACAATGAGGCGGAAGCGGTTGCCCAGGTCTACGATGGTAGCGGCTACACCTTCACCTTGCTTGCTGGTAAATACCAGGCGGGCTGTTTCGCTGTCGATACCGATGCTCAGACGGTGCACTTCCAGTTTCGGCTTCTGTTCGGCAATCAGTGGACAGACTTCCAACATATGTGCTTGCAGGATGGCGCTCTTTTCTCCGTCGAAGTTCAGCGTATAGTCTTCAAGGAAGGAGCACCCCTTCGGCATACCTTGACTCATCACCCAAGTGGTACGGTACAGTGCTGCAGTTTTCCAGTCGCCTTCGGCACCGAAGCCGTAACCTTCTGCCATCAGTCGCTGTGAGGCCAGTCCGGGGATTTGGTCAAAGTCGCCCAAATCGTTGAAGTTGGTGGTGAAGCCTTTGGCACCCGTGTCTTTCAGCACGCGGCGAATGGCGATTTCGGCCTTGGCGGAGTTCCATACTTTGGTGTAGGCTTCCGTACGTGCGTCTTCCAGTTCGGGAGCGTGGTCGTAGAGCTTGAAGTATTCTGCTACGAGTGCCTTCACGTCCTCGTCGCTGACAGCATTGTAGTATGTCATCACATCATTGATGGGATAGTAGTCCACATGATAGCCCAATACCTGTTCGGCGCTGACCTTGTCACCGTCTGTCACAGCCACGTTGTTCATCTGGTCGCCGAAGCGGATGATGAGCATATCCTGCGCATCAGCCCATGCGGCAGCTACGCGCATCCATGCGGCAATCTGGTTTTGGGCTTTTTCGTCCTGCCAGTGGCCTACTACCACTTTGCGGTTCTTTCGCATACGTGTCACAATGTGTCCAAATTCGCGGTCGCCGTGAGCCGATTGGTTCAGGTTCATAAAATCCATGTCCATCGTCTCCCAGGGAATTTCCTTGTTGAACTGTGTATGGAAGTGTAGTAATGGCTTCTTCAGTTCCTGCAAACCGTGAATCCACATTTTGGCAGGAGAGAAGGTGTGCATCCAGGTGATGACCCCGATACACTTTTCGTCGTTGTTGGCGGCCTTGAAGGCAGCAGTTACTTCTTTGGATGAATTGACCGTACCTTTATATACTACCTTTACGGGCAGTTTCCCGGAATCATTCAGACCTTTCACCATTTCATTGCTATGTGCGTCTACCGCGATAACTGCGTCACCTCCGTACAAGAGCTGTGCTCCGGTTACGAACCATACTTCATATTGTTCAAATGCGTTCATACAATTTATTTTTATAGTTTATATTTAAAGAATGATAGTTATTTCTGTCCATAATAAGCGTTAGGACCGTGCTTGCGGCTGAAATGCTTTTCTATCAGTAACGGATTCATGGTCAGATTGGGGTTCACGGCATAGGCTATACTTGCCATTTTTGCCACCTGCTCCATCACTACGGCATTATGTACCGCTTCGTGTGCGTCTTTTCCCCACGAGAAAGGACCGTGGTTCTTTACCAATACTCCGGGAGTATGTACCGGGTTCAGTCCCTCAAAGCGTTTTACGATGACATTTCCCGTTTCCAGTTCATACGCTCCTTCCACTTCCTCCTTCGTCATGTCTGCTGTACAGGGTATGGCGTCGTGGAAATAATCGGCATGTGTTGTCCCTATATTCGGTATGTCACATCCGGCTTGTGCCCAAGCTGTGGCGTAAGTAGAGTGCGTGTGCACCACACCGCCGATTTCGGGGAATGCCTTGTAGAGAACCAGATGGGTCGGCGTGTCTGAAGAGGGCTTTAACCGTCCTTCCACGACCTTGCCGTCAAGATTCACTACCACCATATCCTCTGCTTTCATTTCATCGTAACTCACCCCACTGGGCTTGATGACCACCAGGCCAGATTCGCGGTCAATGCCCGATACATTGCCCCATGTGAAGATAACCAATCCGTGCTTCACCAGTTCAAGGTTAGCATGGAATACTTTGTCTTTCAGTGCTTCCTGCATATTATTTAAATTACTAATTACAAGTTGTTGAATATTAGGTTCTCAGAGCTTAAATTTCGGAGCTTTGCGGTATGCCTTCTCATTAAACTGATATAAAGCAGCTCCACGTTTGGACCCCGTTTTGTCTATTTTGTCAGTTTTTTCTATATAGTCCATTTCTGCTATGCGTTTTCGGAAGTTCCGTTTGTCAATGCTCTCGCCGTATATAGCTTCGTATAAGCTTTGCAGTTGTGACAGCGTGAACAGTTTAGGTAGTAGATTAAAGCCGATTGGTTCGGTGGACGCTTTTTGTTGCATCAACTTCCGAGCTTTCTCCACCATTTGCGGATGATCAAAGATTAGCGCTGGCAGTTCATTGATATTTACCCAGAAAGCATTGTGTTGCTGTACGGATTCTTTGTCGTATTCGTTGATGTTGATGAGCGCATAGTAAGCAATGGAGACTACGCGTTCTCCTGGGTCACGATCTATGGCTCCGAAAGCTTGGACTTGTTCCATATATACATCTTCCAGTCCGGTTAGTTCATTCAGGACTCGTTTGGCTGCATCATCCACGCTTTCGTCTTCCTGCACGAATCCACCCATCAGCGACCATTCGCCCATTGCCGGTTCGAAGTTACGCTTCAGCAACAGCAGGTTCAATTCTCCTTCATTGAAACCGAAAATAATGCAGTCGATACCTACATAAAGTTTCGGATTTGAACTATAGTAATTACTCATATCTTAATTTTTGTTTAAGGGGTATGCTGCATGGATATATATCATAGCAACATACCGATTTACCAGAAATACCAATAAAAAGCAGCAGTAATACCCAGGATGATAAGGGTATGAATGATATCCCATTTATTCCAACTCGCACGTGTAGCTGCTTTTTGTTCAGGAGTTGAAGTTCCGAATACCAGCCCTTGAATCTTTTCAGCGCTTGGGGCAGCTGTAAACATGCTGACTGCGATAACCACTACGATGCAGAACAAGAACATCCATCCGCAGAAAAACAGCCAGTTCATATCATAGAACAGATACTTGAAGGTACTGCTTGACACATCTCCTACATTGCTGTAATATACTTTTGCCCCCAGACGGGTTAAACCGATAATCATTCCGGCAATCAGTCCCCACATACCGCCTTGTGCAGAGGTGCGTTTCCAGCAGATCCCCAAGAGGAAGGCTGCGGCAATGCCTGGTGCTAATACAGATTGTACATCTTGTAAGTAGGTGTAAAGTACATCGCCTACACTGCGCATAATGGGAATCCAGAGTATACCCAATATCACAATCGCAACAGTTGCCATCTGTCCAATTCCTACCAACTTTTTCTCAGAAGTGTTCGGCTTGAAACGTTTGTAGAAGTCAATGGTGAAAAGCATAGCAGATGAGTTGAACAAAGATGCGAGAGAACTCATCAATGCTGCAAGAATACCGCAAACAACCAAACCTTTGACTCCTGCAGGAAGCAATTTTGCTACTAGAGTTGGGAAAGCAGCATCTGCATTGGCATTTCCGTTTGCCAGCATAGGTAGAAAACCTTCTCCCCCGGTTCCGAGATATTTTTGGTGTAATGCGAAAGCAATCATGCCTGGGATAAGGAATAAGAATACGGGCAATAATTTCAGGTAAGCTCCGAAGATGGTACCGCGCCGTGCTTCCTTTTCATTCTTTCCGGAAAGTACGCGTTGCACGATGAACTGGTCTGTACACCAATACCAGAATCCGATAATGGCTGAACCAATCAGTGCACCCAACCAAGGGAAGTTAGGGTCGTTATTACTGCGTATAAGTTCTGTCATTGTGTTGCCATAATCGTTCACTGTGACTGCACCGCAGATTCTCATCATCTCATCCCAGCCTCCCAATTCTTTGAAGCCGAGTACAAGGATTATCAGTGAACCTAACAGCAAGATGGGGGTCTGCAGGATGGAGGTATAAAGTACCGACTTCATTCCTCCGAAGATTGTGTAGAGCGCAGTCAGTATAACCAGACCGATGGCGGCAATCCAAAAGAAGTCGATTCCCCAAAGTTCTTTTATACCGAATACTTGTTGGAATACCAATCCTCCTGCATAAACCGTCACGGCAACTTTTGTCAGTACATAGCTGATTAAAGATATTACAGACAATATTGTACGTGATTGTGGATTATAGCGGCGTTCTAGGAATTCAGGCATTGTGAATACCATACTTCGCGAATAGAACGGTACGAATACCCAACCTAAGATAAGGATCATCCAGCCTTGTATTTCCCAATGTGCCATCGCCATACCGCTGGAAGCACCGGCACCGGCTAATCCGATTAAGTGTTCCGAACCGATGTTGGATGCAAAGATAGATGCACCGATAGCGAGCCATGTGGCATCACGACCACCTAAAAAATAGTCTGCTGAGTCATTCTGTTTCTGTTTGACAACCCAGACAATAATTCCAATTAAAGCCAGGAAAAAGATTCCAATGACTAACCAATCTAATGTTTCCACGATAATAAATGATTTATAAGGTTACTGTTATTTTTCTACGGAAAATTTGAAGATACATTCACTGTTGTAAATTTGTCCGGGTTCCAGTACGACAGAAGGCCATTGGGCTTTGTTGGGGCTATCCGGATAATGTTGTGTCTCGAGGCATACGGAAGCGCGCTGGTTGTAAGTAATGCCTTTTTTACCTTTTACGGTGCCGTCCAGGAAATTCCCGGTATATACTTGTATGCCTGGCTCATTGGTATAAACTTCCAGGGTGATGCCGCTTATAGGCGATGTCAGTTTGGCTGCCACTTGGGATAGGTCACCTTTAGTATTCAGTACCCAATTATGGTCATATCCGTTTCCGTTCTTTATTTGTTCAAAGTCCGTCCGGTTGATGTCTTGTGCCACACTCTTGGGAGTGGTAAAGTCCATTGGTGTTTCTTTGACGGAGATGATGTCACCCGTTGTCATGAAAGTACTGTCTACCGGAGTATAGTTGTCTGCATTGATGTATAAGATGTGGTCTGTTGCTGCCTTTGAAGGATCACCTGATAAATTGAAATAAGAATGGTTAGTCATATTGATAACCGTCTTTTGGTCTGTTGTTGCACTGTATTTTATATCAATGGCATTGTCATCCGTTAACTTGAAAAGTACTTTTGCCGTAACATTACCTGGGAAATTCTCGTCTCCATCCGGTGAAATGCGGGTGAGCTCCAGAGTTGTGCTGTCAATGGGATTGGCACTGTATACTTGGTATTGCCATCCTTTGGGGCCACCGTGCAGGCAATGTCCGAAATTGTTCTGTGGTAACTGTATAGTATCTCCGTCAAGAACGATTTTCCCTTGGTTAATCCGGTTGGCGTAGCGTCCGATAGAAGCACCAAAGTCACTTGGAATGTTGATGTAATCGGCAATGCTGTCAAAGCCCAATACTACATCCTGCATAACTCCATTTTTGTCGGGTACCATAATGGATACAATACGTCCCCCAAAGTTTGTGATGCATACTTCCATGCCCGCTTTATTCTTCAGCGTATAAAGCTGTGTCTGGGCGTCATTGACTGTTGTTTGGAATTTTACTGGATCAAGACCGGACAGCGTAAGCGTTGTTTCTGTCTTTTGATTGCACGCAGTTAGCATCATTGCGGCAATTCCTGCAAGTAGAACATGTCTTTTCATGGTTTTGTATTTAATGTAAATGAGATGATTATCTTTCTTTGGGTGTAAAAGTAACACTTTTCTTTAGTGTAGGCTGTACACTTTTATATGTTATGCAACATAAGTGTCAAGAAACATATCTGTGCCAACTGGCTGTACAGATAGATGTGTTCGGAATAAACTTCTCGGATGATTTTGTTTTTAGAGTGGAAAACGGTGGAATAGGGGAGAAGAAAAAGGCGCTTCCCATTACTGGGAAACGCCTTTTATTTGAATGCTGATGTCTATTATTCTAATCTGCGGGCACCGTCGCTGATGACTACATCATATACTTTTGGGCTTCTGCCGAACTTCTTCTTGAATTCATCTTTTGCTTTTTCGATGAATGTACTGTACAATTCATCCTTTACCAGATTGATTGTACATCCACCGAATCCACCGCCCATGACACGTGAACCGGTAACTCCACAATCGAATGCAAGGTCATTCAGAAAATCGAGTTCTTCGCAGCTTACTTCATACAACTTACTCATGCCATGATGTGTTTCATACATCTTTTGGCCTACAGTTTCATAATCGCCTTTTTCCAGGGCGTCGCAAACGTCGAGTACGCGTTGAATCTCTTCGATGACATATTCTGCACGCATATAGTCTTCTGCGCTGATGTCGGCTTTGGCTTCTTCCAGCATGCCCATGGTAACGTCACGCAGGAATTCTACGTGTGGATGCTTCTTCTGAACAGCGGCAACAGCAGCTTCGCAGCTTTGACGACGTTTGTTGTATGCTGAAGATGCAAGTTCGTGTTTCACTACAGAATCTACAAGAACCAGACGATAGCCTTGCGGGTCGAATGGGAAATACTGATATTCCAGTGAACGGCAATCCAGGCGGATGAGGCTTCCTTTCTTTCCGAATACAGAAGCAAATTGGTCCATGATACCACAGTTTACGCCACAATAGTTGTGTTCCGTAGATTGTCCCACTTTTGCCAATTCAAATTTGTCTATCTTGTTGTCACCGAACAAGTCGTTCAAAGCATAGGCATAGGTACTTTCCAAAGCTGCTGACGAGGACATTCCTGCACCCAGAGGCACATCGCCTGCAAAAGCGGTATTGAAACCTTTTACATCTACACCGCGTTTCATCATTTCCCGGCACACGCCAAAGATATATCTTGCCCAGCTTGCGCGGGGTGCATCTTCTTCATTCAAGCCAAATTCCACATAATCTTTCAGGTCGATGGAATAAGCTTTTACTGTGTTTGTGCCGTTGGGCTTTATTTCTGCAATCATTCCCTTATCGATTGCTCCGGGGAATACAAAACCACCGTTATAGTCTGTATGCTCACCGATAAGGTTGATGCGACCCGGAGAAGCATAAACAGCTCCCGTTGTTCCGTCAAAGTGCTTGATGAAACGGCTTCTTACGTATTCTATATCCATGATATTTATATTTTATAAGGTGAATAAATAAATTACCTATATTTTCTTGTTAATCGACCTTGATGTCCTTATTGACATTTTTGCAGCCTACCAAACCGTAGAACAACAGATAGCCAAGGGCTGCGATGATAACCCAGTAACTCGGCATGAAACCTGCAATGTCGGCCACCAAACCTTGGATAACGGGCAAGATGCCGCCGCCGCATACCAATACCATGAACAGACCGGAAGCCGCTGCCAGATATTTACCCAATCCTTCTACGGCCAAATTAAAGATACCACCCCACATGATGGAAGTACACAGACCTACCAGTACCAGATACATTGCATTGATGGGTACTTCTGCAAATCCGAAAGAGAGACCTCCCGTAGCACTTTGTTGGAGTACCGGCAGATTGACAAGCGAACCGGTAGATGAGAAGATGGCAAGGAATACCAAAAGTAAGCCTAATGCGGAAGTAAAGGTAAGCATTGCCTTACTGGAGATTTTTGCACCCAATGAAGCGCCGGCCAGACGTCCAATCAGCATGAGGAACCAATATGTACCTACAACAAAACCGGAAATGGTGGAAGAAATGCCTGCTCCTCCCTTTTCAATCGGATCGGTCAAGAACAAGTTCAGAGTACCCGGTACACCAACTTCGACACCTACATATACAAAGATCGCTATAGCTCCCAAAATGAAGTGGCGGAATTTTAAAGCGCCTGACATCAACTTACCGATAGGTTCTGTTGAAGTTGCAGCATTGGGTTCCGGTATGGGCACAATCAAAAGAACGAAGAACGCGATGGCAAATACAGCCATTGCTGTGTACATTACAGGGAATATCTGAGAGATAGTAGCTTTTTCAATGGAACCGGCAATCAGGATACCTACGAACATCGGAGTAATGGTGGCCATTACGGAGTTGAAAGAACCACCCACTTGGATAAGCTGGTTTCCTTTGTTACCTTCGCCGCCGAGCTTGTTCAGCATCGGGTTGACTACCGTATTAAGCAAACACATGGAGAAACCGGCGATGAAAGCGCCAATCAAATATACGGCAAAAGCCATATCAGGGCTTGAATGACCGGATAAATATTGGATACCTACACCGATAAAGCCTACAGCTACTGCTATCAATGCCGTTTTTTTATACCCTACCCGTTGTAGTAAGATGCCGCTTGGTATTCCCATCACTGCATATGCAATAAAGTTACCAAAGTTACCCAACATCCCTAAAGCGTTGGATACTGAAAACTGATTTTTCAGTACGATTCCCATAGGGGCAGCAAGGTTGGTAACAAATGAAATCATACCAAAAAGGAAGATCATCGTGATAATTGCGATGAGTTTACCATTCTGTTTTTGTTGTGTCATGGTTTTGTAAAATTAATAAGTTTATAAATTGGATTAGTTATTTCATTCTTGTACACCAAACTTGTAGATTGTCACTTGCTGGTACTCATCACCCGGTAGCAATACTGCCGACGGAAAATGGGACTTGTTGGGCGTATCGGGAAAACACTGGGCCTCAAAGCAGACTGCACTTCTTGCAGGGAAAGTGGCTCCATGGGCACCTTCAAAGCCCCCGAGCCAGTTTCCTGTGTAGAGCTGGACGCCATTTTCAGTGGTATATACTTCCATCGTTCGCCCGCTGTTGGGCTCTATGCAGGTGGCTGCAAGGCTCAGCTCTCCACTTTCAGTCTTGTTCAGTACATAGCAATGGTCATATCCTGCGCCATTCACAATTTGTGTATGTTTCTCATCAATTCGTTCACCAAGAGTATGGGGAGTACGGAAATCCATAGGAGTACCTTCTACCTTCAATATCTCTCCGGTAGGAATGGATACTTCATCGATGGGTACATAAAAATCTGCGTTGATGGTAACGATATTGTTTAAGACTGTAGGGGAGGGATTGGCTATACCGGCAAGATTGAAGAAACCGTGATTGGTCAGATTGACGATGGTGGCTTTATCGGTAGTAGCCCGGTATTCGATGACCAGAGCATTGGTCTCATCCTCCAGGCGATAAGTCATTTCTACTTCGAGATTTCCGGGGAAGCCCTCTTCGCCGTCAGCGGATGTGTAGTTGAAGATGACTGTTGATGGCTCTGGCTGGACAGCATCCCATACACGGGTATGAAAACCAGTCGGACCACCATGCAGTGAGTTGGGACCATTGTTGATTGCCAATTGGTGCTCTTCGCCGTATAAAGTAAACTTTCCTTTAGCTATCCGGTTACCGTAGCGTCCGATGGTAGTGTTTAGAAAAGGTTCCGGGCTGTTGATTACATGTTCAATACTGTCGTGTCCTAATACAACATTGGCATATTTGCCATTTTTGTCGGGTACCATGATGGAAAGTATTGCACAGCCGTAATTAGTAACTGCAACTTCCATTCCCTGGGCATTCTTCAGGATAAACAAATCTGTCTTTTTGTTATTTATATCCTTTTGAAAGTCTTTTTGGTTCAAACCGGACAAATTACTTTCTGTTGGAGTAGTGTTTATCATATCCATGGTATTAATTAAATTTCTTGCAAATAAAAAGAAATTCTTTTGTTCCCCCAAGTAATTGGAAGGAAATGTGGAGAACATTTTAGGAAAGTTTAGCGTTTAACAAATGGAATACAAATTGATATTTTTTGTATGTTTGCCCCCGGAATCTAAAAAAATCACATCATTAACAGAAAGTTCTAATAAAAACAACGAATGTATCCTCTAAAATTTGAGCCTATTCTGAAGCAGACGCTTTGGGGAGGCGACAAGATTATTCCATTCAAACATTTGAATGATACCCTTGCCAATGTAGGCGAGAGTTGGGAAGTGTCGGCAGTAGAAGGCAGTGAGTCTATAGTGGCCAATGGTGCAGACAAAGGATTGACGCTGCCGGATATGGTCAGAAAATATAAGGAAGACCTGGTAGGAGAAGCCAACTATGCACGTTTCGGAAATAAGTTTCCTTTATTGATAAAGTTTATTGATGCCAAGTTGGACTTGTCGATTCAGGTACACCCGGGTGACGAGTTGGCTAAGAAACGTCATAACAGTTTTGGTAAAAATGAAATGTGGTATGTTATTGCTGCTGACCAGGGTGCCAAGCTGATTTCCGGTTTTGCAGAGCAGATTACTCCGAAAGAATATAAGGAACGAGTGTATAATGGTACGTTTGCGGATGTTCTGCAGACTTGCGCCATTAAACCGGGCGATGTGTTTTATGTGCCTGCAGGTCGGGTACATGGAATCGGTGCGGGAGCTTTTGTAGCAGAAATACAGCAAACGTCGGATATCACTTACCGTATTTTTGATTACAATCGTAAGGATAAGGATGGTAAATCAAGAGAACTGCATACAAGCCAGGCCATTGATGCCATTAATTTTGCAGATGTGCAGGACGATTTTCGTACGGAGTACGAGCAGGTGCAGAATGAACCGGTAGAAATGGTGGCAAGCCCGTATTTCACGACTTCCATCTATGACATGACGGAAGAAATCACTTGTGACTATTCTGAACTGGATTCTTTTGTTATCTTTATTTGTGTGGAGGGTTCTTGCCGTATTATTGATAATGAGAAGAATGAAGTTTCCGTACAAGCGGGCGAAACAATCCTGCTGCCAGCTGCAACCCAAGAAGTGACGATTGTGCCTGAAGGAGCAGTGAAGTTGCTTGAGACGTACGTATAAAAGTGCTCAGACTATATCGGATAAAAAAGAGGGGATGACTGTTATGGCCATCCCCTCTTTTTTTATCCGATATTCTATCTCTTTCTTCCAAATATTTTTCTGAATTTCTTCATTACCTTTACCCCCAATACTATACCGTCAAAAACAGCCATACCCGTGTTGAATGCTCTCATCATGGCATTTGCCTTGTTGGTAGCTGGTTCCAGCGGAGCAAAAATTTCTTGTGTAAGCCCAGTCATGATTTCTTTCTGGAGTCGTATTTCTTGTAGCAGCATGGCTTTTTTCTGGGCGATGCTTTCTAAAGTGACGGGAGTCGTATTGGTCGTATTATCCATGAATATTTCGAATTAATTGTCTAAGAATAATTCTGCGATAAGTTTTACTGTCGGATCAATAATGAGCTTTTTGCGGAATAGGACAAGCAGAACGATGAGTAGGATATGGAAGCACGTGATAAGTGCAAAACTCATCATTAGCCCGCCTACCAGCGGAGCTAAAATATAGACCAGCGTAAACGACAGATGAAACAGAACCACTACGCCGAGTATGACGACCAATAGCACCAATAAAAGCGTAGAAAGCAGTTTGGACAGTTTTTCGGTGACTTCCAGTTTGGTATATTCTTTTTGCAGCTCCAGGTATTTCTTGAATTCAATGAAGAGCTGCTGCATATTTTCTATACTTTTGTCGTCTGCAAACATAGTGGTTCTGTTTTTTACCTTATTCCGTTACTTCACCTTTGATTTCCGCAGCAATTTCATCTACCAAGTCTTCCATTTCGCTTCGGTTCAGACGAATCCCTTTCTTACGGAGAATTTCTGCGATTTTGTTACGGGTGTCTTCTCCTTTTTCAGGAGCAAATAAGATACCGAGGGCTGCACCTACTGCGGCGCCACCCAGGAAAGCTGCTAAAACATTTAATCCTTTCATAATGATATTCCTTTCTTTTTTGAGGTTCGTACGACAAAACTAACAAATTTTTTTGAAACTTTGTTCGGAATATCAGTTTTTTTATGATTGTCTTTATCTTCCAACTCCTTTTGGGGTGTTGTTTTGCGAGGTTTGCTTTTTTCTTCTCCAAAAGTCTCCATTCGTACGGCTCCCGCGATAGATTTTGTTTTCCTTGGTTTTGGCCTTAATTTCTTCAGTCTTGATTTTCTGGGCTTTTAAACCATCGGCGGTGACAAATGGGTGTTCTTTTATTACTGGGATACTTTTCCCTATCAATTTTTGGATATCTTTCAGGTAAGGCAGTTCTTCCGATTCGCAAAAGGAGAGGGCAATACCGTCGTGGCCGGCACGTCCGGTTCGTCCGATACGGTGCACGTATGTTTCCGGAATGTTGGGCAACTCATAGTTGATGACGTGTGATAGTTGGTCCACGTCGATACCTCGTGCTGCAATATCGGTTGCTATCAGTACACGCAGTTCATGGTTCTTAAAGCCGGTCAGTGCTCGCTGTCGGGCATTCTGCGACTTGTTTCCATGTATGGCTTCGGCTCTCATTCCGGACTTACTAAGGGTACGTGCAAGTTTGTCTGCTCCATATTTAGTTCTGGTGAAGATAAGTACGGACTTGATAGCCGGATTCTTCAGCAGATGAATCAGTAAGTCTTTTTTCTCTTTTTTCTCAACGAAATAGACTGATTGGGAGATTGTGTCAACCGTAGACGATGCAGGGGTGACTTCCACTTTCTCGGGGTGCGTCAGCATGGAGTTTGCCAAGGTCTCTATTTCTGGAGGCATTGTGGCCGAAAAGAAGAGAGTCTGCCGTTTTGCGGGCAATAGCTTTAATATGCGTCGGATATCATGTATGAATCCCATGTCCAGCATCCGGTCTGCTTCGTCCAATACGAAGAATTCGAGTGCTTTTAGGTTAATGAAACCTTGGTTGACCAGGTCTTGCAGTCGTCCGGGAGTTGCAACCAGTATTTGTACTCCACGTTTCAGTTCATCTGTCTGTGGCTTTTGTCCTACACCGCCGAAGATGACGGCATGTCTCAGTCCGGTATACTTACCGTATGCACTGAAGGATTCTCCTATCTGTATGGCCAACTCGCGGGTCGGCGTCAGAATGAGTGCTTTGATACTTTTGCGGTTATCCGTTTTATACAACTTTTGCAAGATAGGGATGGAAAATGCGGCGGTTTTGCCTGTTCCGGTTTGAGCACATCCTAATAAGTCTTTTCCTTGAAGTAATATAGGGATCGATTTTTCCTGGATTGGGGTAGGGGTGGAATACCCCTCTTCTTGAAGAGCCTTCAATATAGGTTCTATCAAATTCAAATTTTCAAATGTCATGTAATCAATTAAGTGAGCCTCATGCCCTGTTTATATTTGGCAAATATACGTCAAGTCTTCCGGGAAATCTCTTTTTATGGAGGGGTTTAATTATATTTAACTAAGGATGCTGAGGTATAATCGCATGTTATGGTGTACTTTTGTTCCATATTTAGATAGTGGCATGGAAAAATGATGAAATTGCATTTAAAATATCTTTGGATTGTATTGGTGGCTTGTATTTTGACCGCTTGCATGAATGGTGGGGGTGACTTGGCCGGTAAGTGGCAGTTGCGTCAGTATCAATATGCCGACGGTACATCAGAGAAGGTGGACAGTGTATTCTATAATTTTCAAAAAGGAAGTTTTTCTGCCATATGTTTGTTGAAAGATGGAGGGGTGACTACGTTTTTTGGAAATTATTCTTTGAAAGGTGCTGAAATTTCCATTATTTTGTTGCCTGAAAGTGTTAACGATAAAAATTATGATACTTATTTCGGGTGGCCGGAAGGAAAATGTACCTTTAAAGTAGAAGATTTGTCCTACTCTTCATTGCGTTTGGAATATGAGGGCACGAAATCTATTTTTCGAAAATTTTGAGATAAAGAATAAGAATAGACGATTTTACTAATAAAAACAATAGAAAAGATGAAAAAATTAGCCGTATTGGGAATGGGAGTATGCATAGCTCTGGCATTCTCTTCTTGTAAATCAAGTGAAAGTGCTTATAAGAAAGCATATGAAAAGGCAAAACAGCAGGAATTGGCTGAGCCGCAAACAACTGCCCCTGCTGAAGAGGTGGCTCCAGTGGTTACCGCTCCAGTAGAAGTAAAGGTGGTGGAAAGTGCACCTGCCGGCATGCGTCAGGAAAAGGTGACTGTGGTATCAGGTGGTACCAGCTTGAAAACCTTTAGTGTAGTTTGCGGAGCTTATAGCGTGAAAGCTAATGCGGAAGGTGTGAAGCAGGCATTGGTGAATGAAGGCTATACTGCAATGGTGGTTTACAATGCAGAAAGAAACCTGTATCGTGTAGTTATCGGTACATTCGATGACAGAGCATCCGCCGAGAATCTGCGCGACTCTTTCAAAGCTAAACATCCTTCGAATGATGACTTCCAGAAGGCATGGTTGCTGTATAGCGTCAATTAATAGAATTCTTTTTGGTAATTCATAACAGAAAGGAATGTATGTTTCCTTTCAAGATGAGGCAGTAACTGCGAAGTTACTGCCTTTTTCATGATATGCCGAAAGAATGTGAAGGCTGGCGCTGTCGCGTGTTTGGTTTGGCAAAACAAAGTGTTTCCTTTAACAGAACAGTTTGTTTCATTAAAGAGAACACTTTGTTTCTCTTAACAGAACATCTCGTTCTATCGCATAAAAACAAAATGTTTTTTATATACTAAATCTAAGTGATTGATTTTATCTTTTTGAAAATCAAAAAGTAAGGGCTAAATTCAAAGGTAACAGGTAACACATTAGTAGCAAAAGTCTTGCTGCATATTGCGTTTCTCTGCATAATTTCAAATATCTCTATCACAAAGATAGTCAATATTTTCGAGTGCAACAAATCAATCGAAAACTTTTTATTAAGGGCCGACATTATTTGCTGGTCCTTTTTTTATTGGAAATTCGAAGGCATATCGATACTTTTTAAAATCTAAAGACAACTTCCAATCCTGCCGCGTTTTATTCGGGCAAACAAAAAAAATAAAAGAAATAGATATTGATAATAAGTGTATTACAGATAAAAAATAGGGCTGGCGGTATCCGTCAGCCCTATTTTTACATTTCCTTTTTCCCAAACTTTGCGGCAGAAAGAAGGATAAATGACGAACGAAAAAGAACAAAAGATGGAAGCAGGAAATGAAGACATCGAAATGCTGAAAGCATTAATCCAGAAGAGCTTCTCCGAGCAGCGGGATCTCATCACCCGGCTGGAAACGGCACTGGATGCCATGACCAGCTTTAATGGCAAACAGATGCTGGACAGCCGTGACATGCGCCTGCAGCTGAAAGTCTGTGACCGGACCCTCATCCGCTGGCGTAACTCGGGCAAGCTGCCTTATTTCAAGCTGAGCGGCAAGATATACTTCTGGGCTTCCGATGTATACCGGTTCCTCCGTGAGGAATACAGGGACGAAAATCCGGACATCAGAAATAACAAACCCGTAAAAAAATCATAGAAGATGGAAAATCAAAGTAAAGTCATCATGATCGAGCGCAACAAGTTTGCGTCTCTTGTCAAGGCGCATCGCAAATGCCTGCAGATGCTGAGTATCCTGGCCTATGCCTGCGCGACGAAGGAAGTGCAGTTGACCTTCACATTGGAAGAAATCTGCGAACTGCTGCAGATAAGCCGTGAGGAAGTGGAAAGACAAAGACAGAAAGGCTACATCCGTTTCGTCCACCGGAACGGTATGACAGTCTATGAAATCACCGACATCCTCCGGCTCAAGAACATGCTTGAGATGGGGGGCGTCTACCGGAAGATAGACGAGAAAGCCTTCATTCTGGAAGTGGCGGAGAAAGAAAAAAAAGAAACGGAACCTTCAATCAGATAATAAATATGAGACAGTTGGTACATGCCTCGCTGTTCAGCGGGTTTGGTGCGGCAGATCTTGCCGCCGAATGAATGGGATGGCGCAACGCCTTCCACTGTGAGATAGATGAGTTTTGTAACCGAATTTTAAATTACTGGTTCAGCCATGCAGAAAGTTATACGGATATTACAACTACGGATTTTCGGGGATGAAGGGGACGGATCGACATCCTCACAGGAGGTTTTCCATGCCAGCCCTTTTCCGTTGCCGGCCGGCGAAAGGGTGCGGAGGACAGCCGTTACCTCTGGCCTCACATGCTCCGTGCCATTCACGAGATCCGGCCCGGTTGGATTGTTGGTGAGAACGTTGGTGGCATCCTCCAGGTGGTACAGCCCGGCAAGGCGGCTCACGTGGGATGTCAGCCCTCTCTGTTCGGAGAGGATCAGCCTGTATACCGTAAGCGGGAGGAATACGTCGTCGAGACCATCTGCCGTGATCTTGAGCGTGAAGGATATACCGTCCAGCCGCTGCTTATTCCGGCTTGTGCCGTCGGTGCCCCGCACAGAAGGGACCGTGTCTGGTTTGTTGCCCACGCCGATAGCCTCGGACTTCAAGGTAAGGGGACCCGGAAGCCAACAGAAGGGCCTGCCGGAGAGCATCCGCGAGATGCTGCTGCCCACCCCGACAGCAACGGAGATACACCACTGGCAACGGGTGGAACGTTGGAAACGTCAGGGGCGCACCTCCATGCACGAGACGGAAGACGGGGAGAAGAATCCCAACGGCCTGACGGACTTCCTGGACTTCCACGGGCTGCTCCCGACCTTGGAGCACATTGGAAGGAAGGGGAAGAACCCGCGGCAGGGAGGCCTTCCCGATTTCTTTGCCCAAACTGGAAGGAGTTTCCAACTCAATCCCCTGTTTGTGGCCGAGATGATGGGGTTCCCCACGAGCTGGACGGTATTACCTTTTCTTCCTGGCGGCAGCAGTCCGTCAAGGGATACGGGAACGCCATCGTCCCCCAGGTAATCCATGAGATATTCAAAGCGATAGAATCAACCTATAAACAGTAAACGACATGCGCACGTTAGTCATAACAGAACATCCCGAGTTCGGCAAGGTCCGGACCGTGGAAGCCGGAGGTAGGGTCTGGTTTTGCGCCAGGGACGTGGCCTCGGCATTGGGATATGCCAATCCCAAGGATGCCGTCAACCGGCATTGCAGGCCGAAGGGGGTATGCGTCCACGACCTCCTGACGGCAGGCGGCCGGCAGAAAGTGAAGTTCATCGACGAGGGGAACCTGTACCGCCTGATGGCCTGTAGCCGCCTGCCCTCGGCCGAGAGGTTCGAAAGCTGGATCTTCGACGAGCTGGTCCCCCGCACGCTCAAGGAGGGCGGCTACCTGCTGGAAAAAGAGGGGGAAACGGACGCGGAACTGCTCTCGCGGACCCTGCAACTGGCGGAAGCCAAGCTGAGAGAGCGTGACCGGTACATATCCGGACTGGAAAAGGAAAACGCGCTGAACGCCCTTAAATTGAGCCTGCAGGCCCCGAAAGTACGTTATTTCGACGAGGTGCTCCACTCTCCAAGCACTTACACGGTCACGCAGATCGCCAAGGAGTTGGGCATGAGCGGCAGGGAGCTGAACCGGAGACTGAAGGCTCTCGGTATCCAGTTCCGCCTTGGCGGAACCTGGCTGCTTACCGCACGTTATCAGAAGGAAGGATACACACGGACCCATACGCACAGCTGGCAGAGCCGCTGCGGGGAAACCGGTACAGCCATGCATACGGTGTGGACCGAGAAAGGTCGTCTGTTCATCCACTGCCTCTTCAGCGGCCTGTCTCTCTTTTAACCTTTCGCCGCTGGCGGCAACAAAAAAAGGGCTGTTCCCCGTTATTTGGGAGAACAGCCCTTGAAATCTCCGTCCCGGACCTGGTTTATTTATCAAGGCATGTCTACCGAATGGCCCGCTCCCCTGATGGAGCTGTAGTCCCCCCGGATCACTTTCCGCATTGACTTCAGGATATACTTGCACGTGCCACGTATATCGGAAAAGCCGAAGCCCAGCCAGCCGTCACTGAAATACGCTTTTATACATTGGGTATTCCTGATATACCCCATATAATACATCTTGTCATCGCCGACCTCCCTTGCTTCCACCTGTACCTCGTAATATTCGCCTTCGTGCTCCACGCAGGCTTCCCACAGGCAGGTTTCCGTGTCTGCTTCCGGGTAAGACTCCCAACGTCTTACGCTATGCTCCACAATCCTCATATCCAGTTGTTTTTATTTCACAAAGTAAAGCGGCCATCCTGACCTTTCATAATGATATAACTCTCATTATCCATGACTTAACTTTATTTTTGGTACTGATATACATATCTACACTGGAAAATCATAGAAAGGCTGGAGTCGGGAAATCCTCGCACCAGTATTTTCTATTTATTTAACATTTTAATATCCATTCTCATAAAAAGAGCCAATACAAAATAAGTTGTCGGCTCTTTTGTTTTGTCATAGCATTCAAGAATTATGCAGATTGTTTTGTAACCATGACACATGTATAACGTGGATTGTACTATTTCACATCATTTAATCATAAATCGAGTTACCTCGTCTTTCACTTTTTCGTTATACGCACAGGAGGTTATCGGTTTTTATCAAGATTTTCTCCGTGAACTCATTGTTGAACAAATCAATCTTTGTAAATTGTAACATCATTAAAATTGGAGGACAGACTTATGAAAGACCCGTTCAAACTTAATGTTAAATCAATCATGGCTCTTTACGAACTATTCCCTACGGAAGAAGCCTGTATCAAACATCTTGAGGCCATTAATTGGCATGACAAACCTGTTTCACCATTTGACAAGACCTCCAGAGTTTATAAATTGAAAAGCGGCAAATATCGCTGTAAGAATACAGGTAAGAACTTTACCGTTCGCACAGGTACGATGTTTGAAAAGACAAAGATAAGTTTGCGTAAATGGTTTATCGCTATTTGGCTTGTTACCAATCACAAAATAGGTCTTTCTTCCTACCAACTCGCAAATGATATAGAAGTCACGCAAAAGACAGCATGGTATATGTTGCATAAAATACGTCATGCAATGCGTCTTGCTAATGAAAACATCTTGGAAGAGGCAGTAGAAATAGATGAAACGGTTGTCGGAGGTAAAAATGGGAATCGTCATAAGGATAAGAAAGTCCCTCACTCGCAAGGACGTTCACACAAGGATAAATTTCCAGTCGTGGGAATGATACAGCGAGAAAATCTAATGAATGCCCGAGCAACCCCTGATACGAAATCTGACACTCTGTCCGCATTCATTAAGGAATACATACATCCGGATGCAATCATTTATACGGATGAGTACAATGCTTACGACCCAATAGGGTTCAGTTATACTCGTTTCTATGTCGACCACAGCAAGAAGTTATATAGTTATGACCACATAACGACAAACAGAATAGAGGGTGCTTGGACGCATTTCAAACGTATGGTTAAAGGTACATACAGAACTCTGCTTAAAAAGTATTTGCAGAAATACGTTGACGAGTTCGTGTATAGGTATAATCTGAGGGACATCAGCAATTCCGACAGATTTAACTGTTTCCTTTGTTGCGCTGACACACGTTATACATACAAGCAAATCAGAAAATCAGCGGCTTAAGATGAAAAGAAGAAAAGAACCTACGGAGTTCAGACTTGGAACAATCATTGTTCCCTATATTGAAATGTTCGATGAAGCAGTAGCCATAAGGACGGATGGGGTACGGCTTATCATTGATACCTATTTTAACGACCTGTCTATTGATGACATTCCCCAGCAATATGTGTTCACTTGGAACTGGCTCGGTAAAGGTTACAAGTTTACCGTCATAAATCACCTCTATAAATCGTCTAAAGCGAAAACTAAACGAGGCTTTAAGAAGTTACTCGCAGAGGCATTGCCATTGCTTATAGACCCTAAAAACGGACTAATAAAAAAGCCGGAACTTAGTCCGGCTGATTTAAATAGGTTTAATACTGTGCTGAAGACTTGTTCAAAGTGATTTTGTACTTTAAACGGAAAATCGTATATTTGCAAAAGAGGCAGCAGGATACATTATTTCTGTTCACCTGCTGCCAATTGTACCATAAAAGGAGGCTGGCTGTGAAGTTTGCCTCCTTTATTATAACGGGTAGTGTAAAATAAACTGTGTCACGCATTATTTATCTCTAGAAAACTCATCGGTCGGGGAACGGCCCGCGCCAAGG
>NZ_CAXUGK010000022.1:0-80981 GCF_964250605.1 Bacteroides sp. AR20
GAAGCTTACCGCTCCGTTTTACTGTCAGAATGTCAAAACATCGCCGCCTTCGTTCCCGAAAGCGGATGCAAAAGTAGCGCTTTTACGGACATCTGCAAAATATATACAAGCTTTTTTTGAGGGTTTACGTGAACTTTTTCATAACTAGCTGATTGATAGATATGTTTTAAAGCATGTTTTTTAAAGGGAAAGAAAGGAAGGAAGGAAGGGGACACATTATATATATACGCGCGCGCATCGGAATATAATAAGTTCACCCCTTGACATAGACCACAGAACGGCCGGCACCACGCTTGCGAATCACGCCAGAATCGATAAATGTCTGCAAATCCCTCGAAGCCCGGCGGGCGGTGACATGGACAAGGCGGGAATATTCTGCACGAGTAATACAGACATTAGCCTCCAGAAAGTCCATCATGCTTTTTTCACGGGCAACCATGTCGCCCATTGCTTTCGGTTTATCCGGGAAAAAGCGTTTATCCGCACGTTCCAACTCCATCTTACCTGCCACATAACGTTTGAATTCGATGCCGGGACGGAATTTCACCGTGGACATCTTGACCGACTCCGCACGTACTTCTTTCTTATTCATCACCGGATGGGTACACTTCAGCGTGGTGCTGAAGAAGCCAAGTCCCTCTATCTCCACCGTATAGCCCTTTGCCAGCCAGTCTCCAAGCGTAGTGGTGATGGCTTGCACAATACCCACAACCATGGCGTGGGGCATATGTTCTTCACGAAAAACCCGTTCCATGAACTCTTTACCAGAAATGGTTCCCTTGGAACAGACACGGGCATGCAGCGACTTCGGTTCCTCGCCTTCGGGGACGGGCGTTTCATAAAGGTCATAATAAGCACTCATAAAATAATTTAAATTAATGGTTTATAGAGAATTGAGGGAAACTTGCAGCAAACTTGGGGAAGAAATGTTCTCGAAATCGGCAGAAGCTGGCAGTAAAGGTACTAATTATTTTTCTTGCCACAAGGATTTTACTTTCTTTCCACTGCCGTATTCTTTTCTTTCCACAGCTGTGGAAAGAAAAGAATACGGCAGTGGAAAGATTAGCATTTAGGATAGAAAAGGATAACTCCCAATGAGTCTGTCCTTAGTTCTTGGCAGGCAAAGAAACAGAAGCCTCCAATATCGGGGAGACAGACTCCCAAACCTGAGCATCGATACTCTGCATTCCTTGCACAGAAGGATGCCCCCATTGTTTATCAATGTCGTGCAAACGAATATTCTCGATGCCATAGTGCCGGCAAATTTCATCCATGGAATCAGTTACCTCTTCGGATAGTTCTGAATTGGTAATATTATAAATCCTGGCCGCAGGATAGAGCTGCTTGAGAGATGCAAGCAGATAGCAAAAGGCAGGACGGAAGCTATACAAATCGGCTTTCGTCCAGCCATCATATTGGTATACGCCAATGGGAGCACCTGCCCAACTGTCATTGGTACCGCCAAAAACAAGGATTATGTCGGGGGTGCCGAGGTTGTGAATACGGGTGATAAAAGAACGGTCGGAGTAATCGGCTTTCTCGTAACCGGTATGACAGACGGTGGAGCCGGAATAGGAATTGTTGCGTTCCAACTGAAAGCCGTGCTCATGGATGAAACGGTACCACCAGGTTTCCTCCACCTTTGTCACATCATTCTCTTTCTTTTCGCCGGGAACTCCATACCAGCAGAGATTGGCGGCAGGAGAGACATGACCGTAAAAAGTGGAATAGGAATCGCCAAGAATAGAAACTTTCTTTTGAGCAAACACCCCTGATATAAGGGTCAGGGAAAAAACAACCAGAAAAAACAAGGATTTGCAGTTCATAATAGATAGATTTTTATGTCGTATACCGCAAAGTTATAAAGTTTGTCCCGGTTTGACGGCAAGAAACCGTAGTTTTTTTGCCATAGCCCGCTTATATGAAAGCCCCTCTACCATCGGATTCCCACAAAAAAAGGAAATGCCGGATTGATAGAGGGGCGAGAGAATGAAGATGAGAAAGAGTATATTTTACTCCCGCCCTCCACCGAGGGCTTGATAGAGGTTGATGATACCTTGTATTTCATCAAAGCGGTCGGCTACCTGTGTCAGTTGGGCAGAGAGTAGCCCCTGCTGGGCAGTGAGCACTTCCAAATAGGTGGAGGTGCCGTGTTGCATCAGTAACCGGGTGCTGCGGACGGTAGTTTCCAGTGAAGTTATCTGCCTTGCGCGGAGCTCCGTCTTTCCACGGGCTACCTGCACTTGGGTCAGAGCATTGTTCACTTCGCTACCGGCATTGAGCAAAGCTTGCTGAAAAGCGAGCCTGGCTTCTTCCTGCTGTGCTTTGGCTATCTTGAGCTGTGCCACGTTCAGCCCTTTGTTGAACAAGGGTTGTGTCAGCGAGCCGATGGCGGAGAAGAGTAGTTTTCCTGGATTGACAATCATGCTTCCTGCCGAGTTGGTCCAGCCAGCTGTACCGCTCAGGGTGATGGAGGGGTAGAAAGCAGAACGGGCGGCATTGATGCTGTAGAAAGCGGATGCCAGCGAGAGTTCGGCACTTTTCACATCGGGACGGCGGGAAAGCAATTGCAGAGGTACGCCCACCGCAAGTTCCTGCGGGAACTCCTGCCCCGCCAACCGGCCACGCTCAATGGTGCCCGGAACATCGCCCAACAGAATGGAGAGACTGTTCTCCACTTCCTTTACCTGCTGCCGGAGGTCGAGCAGCGAAGCTTCCACCTGACGACAGTTGGCTTCGGATTGCGAGACACTCGCCTCGTTCGTCATACCTGCAGCCATCATGGCTCGCATGGTGCGTACACTTTCGCGCCAACTGGCGGCTGTTTCTTCGGAAATGCGGTATTGCTCGTCGAGCATCAGCAAGGTGTAGTACAGATTGGCCACATTAGCTATCAGCGAAGTGCTGACGGCTTGTTCGTACTCCAAGCTTTGAAGGTAGAGCGCTTTGGAACGGCGTTTGGCATTGGTCAACTTACCAAAAATATCGACTTCCCAACTTGCCGAGGCAATGCCGGAATAGGTCCACGAGCCTTTGGAATTGTCGAAACTGCTGACGCCACCCTGCGGAGTGAGCATAAACGAAGGCAGGTACGAAAGTTTGGCCGACATCAGCGTGGCTTCCGCCTCCTTGATACGTTGCCGGGCGGAAAGCAGGTCGGTGTTGCCTTGCAAGGCTTGCTCGATGAGCGACTGTAATTGTGGGTCCGTAAAAAGCTCGCGCCAGGAAAGGGAAGCGATGGAGGCAGTGTCTGATGCCACAAACAGACTCAGGCTATCCAGACTTTGCCCGTCCAAATCGTGTCCATAAAGTCCATCGGTCGTGATGTCCTCCGGGCGCTGGTATTTGGTATAGATGCCGCAACTGGTCAGTACCAAGCCGGCGACAGCTAATAATATGAATTGTTTCTTCATTATTTTTTTATGTTAGTTACGCGATAATGTACTAATGTGATTCTTCTATCTCCTTCCGGCTTACTTTCATCTCTTCCTCAATCTGCCAGTCGCTCGTCGGGACGGATTGGGCAGGACGAAGCCGCTCCTGCAACCACTGGAAACTGATGAACAAGACAGGAACAATGAACAGCAGCGCCAATGTGCCGATGAACATACCACCGACAACACCCGTACCCAATGAACGGTTACCGTTGGCTCCGACACCCGTGGCAACCACCAAGGGGAAAAGGCCGAAAATCATCGTCAGTACCGTCATCAGGATGGGACGGAAACGCGCCTTTGCCGCACTGACGGCAGAAGCAATCAGCCCCATTCCCGCTTTACGGCGCTCGGCGGCATACTCCGTCAACAGAATAGCGGTCTTTGCCAACAGACCTATCAGCATGATAAGTCCCGTCTGCAAATAGATATTATTCTCCAACCCGGCTATCCTGGCAAAAAGGAACGACCCCATCAGGCCCGCAGGAACGGCCAGGATAACGGCAAACGGAATCAGAAAACTCTCGTAAAGCGCACTCAGAATCAAGTAAATCATCAAGATACAGATACCGAAGATGATGACTGTAGTACCACTCTGCTGGCTTTCCTCGCGGGTGATGCCACCAAAGTCATAGCCATATCCCTTCGGCAAGGCTATCTCCGCCGTTTCTTGTACGGCACGGATGGCGTCACCGGTACTGTATCCCTCGGCAGGCATAGCATTCACGGCAATGGAGTTGAACATGTTGAAGCGGCTCAAGGACTCGGCACCGTAGGAACGGGTCAGCGTAACGAACTGGCTCAACGGAGCCATCTCACCGTTGGACATGCGTACAAAGGCATTGTTCAGTGAAGCCTCATCCAAACGGAACTTCGGGTCGGCCTGAATCATTACCTTGTAAACTTTGGAGAAACGGTTGAAATTGGAGACATATTGCCCGCCATAATAGCCCGACAGTGTGGACAACACCTGGTCGGGAGCAATCCCGGCACGTTTGCACTTGGAAGCATCCACCTCG
This sequence comes from Bacteroides sp. AR20, assembly GCF_964250605.1. NCBI lineage: Bacteria > Pseudomonadati > Bacteroidota > Bacteroidia > Bacteroidales > Bacteroidaceae > Bacteroides > Bacteroides sp. AR20. The sequence goes on from NZ_CAXUGK010000022.1 coordinate 4,454, forward strand.
ACGGTCCACTGCGGATAGCGTACATCGAACGTGGAGTATGCCATCGAAATTTCCGGACGCTGGTTCAGTGCCGCCAGATACTGCTGGGTGGTCTGGAAGAAGGTGTTCATATCCCCTCCCTGCTTGTCCTGCACATTCAAGTCCAGCGCATTACCCATACCATAGCCCGGAATCATACCCGGAGCAATGGCAAAGACTGTAGCATCCTTAATATCCGCCGTGCGAGCGTATATCTGGTTGACGACTGCCTGCACCTGGTCTTCCTTTGCCGTACGCTCGTCCCAAGGTTTCAGCTTCACGATAATCATACCGAAAGAATTTCCCTGCCCGGACAGCAGACCATAACCGGCAACTTTCTGCAAGTGCAATTTCTGAGGAAGGTCTTCCAGACGCTTCTCCACGCGGTCTATAATGTCATTTGTCGTCTTGAGCGAGCTACCCGGAGCGGTGCTAACGTTGACAAACAACGTTCCTTGGTCCTCGTCGGGCACCAGTCCGGTCTTGGTGGTATTCATCAGGAATACCAGCAGCACCACCGAAAGTGCCAGCAACGACCATCCCAGCCAGCGGCGCTTGATGAACAGCAACACTATCTTCTTATACTTCTCGACCACCGCCTCGAAAGCCGTGTTGAATGCCTTGCGGAAGCGCGAAGCAAAATTATTCTTCTCCGTTCCGTCCTCATTGATATAAGGCTTCAGCAGCAAGGCACAAAGTGCGGGACTGAGTGTCAGCGCATTAATCGCCGAAATACCAACGGCCACCGCCATCGTCAACCCAAACTGGGTATAGAACGTACCGGAAGTCCCTCCCATGAACGATACCGGAATAAACACCGCCATAAACACCAGTGAAGAAGTGATAACCGCGTTGCTGATGCCCTTCATCGCATCGATACTTGCCATATAGGAGGACTTATAGCCCACATCAAACCGTGCCTGCACCGCCTCCACCACGACAATGGCGTCATCCACCACCGTACCAATCACCAATACCAGCGCAAACAGCGTAATCAGGTTGATACTGAATCCGGCAACGGACATGAAAGCAAACGTACCAATCAGTGAAACAACGATACCTACCAGCGGAATCAGCGTAGAGCGGATGTCTTGCAAAAAGACATAAACCACCAGGATAACCAGGATAATAGCCTCAATCAGCGTTTTCACCACTTCGTGGATAGAGGCGAAGAGGAAATCGTTGCTGGACATCATCTGGGTAAGCTCCACGCCTTTCGGCAAGTCCTTGCGTGCTTCTTCAAGGAGCCGGTCAATCTGCCGGTTCACTTCCGTGGCATTGGAGCCCGCGGTCTGGAACACCATGCAGGAGATACCGGGATGTCCATCCATGGTACCTTTGTAGGCATAACTGTCCTTACCCAGCTCTATATCGGCGATGTCCTTCAGTTTCAGCACCTCGCCGTCTTCGGTAGAACGGATGACGATGTCGCCGAACTCCTCAGGAGTAATGAGGCGTCCCGTATATTTCATGGTATATTGATACGTCTCATCCGAGTTCTCACCAAACGACCCGGTGGCCGATTCGATATTCTGCTCTGCCAGCACAGCCGTCACATCCGAAGGTATCAGCTTGTACTGCGCCATGACATCCGGTTTCATCCAGATACACATGCTGTAGTCACCACCCATAATCATCATATCGCCCACACCGGAGATACGGAGAATCTGCGGCTTCAGGTTGATACTGATATAGTTGGCAAGAAAGTTCTCGTCATAGCTGTCATCAGGGCTATATAAAGAGAACATTTGTAAGATACTGGTCTGCCGCTTGCTGGTGGTGACACCCACCTGGGTTACTTCGGCAGGAAGCTGCCCCGTAGCTTTGGACACACGGTTCTGCACATTGACCGCCGCCATGTCCGGGTCTGTACCCTGCTTGAAGTAAACAGTAATGGAAACCGACCCTGCATTGCTGGCGGTAGAAGTCATGTAAGTCATGTCCTCCACACCGTTGATGGCCTCTTCCAACGGAGCGATAACACTTTTCTGAAGGGTTTCCGCACTGGCTCCATAGTAAGTGGTGCTCACCATGATGGTGGGCGGCGCAATGTCGGGATATTGCTCAACGGGCAAGGTGAACAATCCGATGATGCCCAGAATGACAATCGTAATGGAGATGACTGCCGAAAAAACGGGGCGTTCTATAAAAGTTCTGAGGTTCATATTCTATCGGTTAAAAATTATCATTCATTCGTTTTGGGTTGGACGGAGGTACCTTCACGCAGCAAACCCACGCCTTCGGCCACAATTGTGTCCCCCACTTTCAAGCCACTCTCTACGATATATTCCTGACCTCCATTCACACGGGTCACTTGCACGGGAACTGATTGCGCCTTGCCGTCAACTACCTTATATACATAGACCTTGTCCTGCACTTCGTAAGTGGCACTCTGGGGAACAACGATGCAGTTCTCTTTCCGTACCGGGATGATGACGTTTCCCGAACCGCCACTGGTCAGCAACCCCTCTTTGTTGGGGAACACGGCACGCAGACTGACTGTACCCGTAGAGGTATCAATTACACCACTGATAGTTTCTATCTTACCTTCTTGCGGATAGACAGAACGGTCATTGAGCTGTAATTCGATAGAGTCCATCTCTGCCAGCGCCTTATCCTTGGAGCCGTAGCGGCGGGTGAGGTCAAGCAACTGATTCTCTGTCATGGAGAAATAGACATACATATTAGAATTATCGGATACGGTCGTCAGTGGTTTGGGCAAACTGGCGCTGACCAACGTCCCCACCCTATAAGGGAGCGTACCTACCATTCCATCTGCCGGACTCTTCACTTCTGTATAAGAGAGGTTATTGGCGGCATTCACCTGCTGCGCCTCGGCTTGGGCCAACTGGGCTTTCGCTGTCAGCAGGCTGTTGTAGGAAGTCTTTAAGTCAAACTCGGAAATCACCTTCTGGGCATAAAGCTCCTTCTTGCTGTCATATGTCAGTTGCGAAGTGGCCACGCCGGCACGGGCAGCTTCCACATTGGCTTCTGCTGTGCGCAAGGCTGCCAGATAGGGCACCTGGTCGATAATAAACAAGACTTGCCCCCGACGCACGGTCTGTCCTTCCTCCACACAAAGTTTGGTGAGTGTACCGGACACCTGCGGATAGATGTCGATGTCCTGCCGTCCGCGGATGGCTGCGGAATAGATTGTCTGCAGTTCTCTGTCGGTAGTCGAAATAGTCATCACCTGATATTCCGACTGGGGTTGCACGGCAGGCGCGCTGCCGCAGGCTGCCAGTGTTGCACTACAGATGACGGTCATCATCTGTTTCATCATACTCTTTTTTGTTTTCATACTCTTTATCTTAAAAAAAATAATACGCCGGCTTTATCTTTTATTTTTTAAGCCGGCAGCAAAGGTATGCCGTTTTTGAACAACCTTTTGTTTCATTGGAGGTACACGACTGTTCATTTTCGGAACATGCCATTTAACAATCCAAAAAGAACTCGTACCTTTGTGACCGCAAATCATAAACAATCTAAAATATGAACCCATTACTGACTACCAAACAAGAAACGTTCAGAGCCGGAACAGACAACCTGGAATTCTTCCGGGAACGTCTTCTGAAAATGAACAATGGAGCACTGATGTTCTGCACCCGTGGAGAAGCAATTATCACAATAGATTTAAGAAAATATCATATTGTACCCAATACGCACATTACGCTGCTTCCAAGTTCCATTATTTCACTGACAAGTGCGAGTAAAGATTTCCTGGTGGACTTCTTTGCCTATTCCGAGACAATGTTCAAGACGGCATGCTTCCGTTTAGAGCCGCCCTTCATACATTTTATAAAGGAGAATGCATGCTATACGCATACCGAAGACGAACCGGTTCGTGCTATCACGGGACTCATCACGGCAAGCAATGCCATCTACCGCGATTCTGAAAATCTGTATCGCGAAGCCATTGCACAAAACCTGCTGCAAATTTTCTTTCTCGACACCTACGACAAGGTTCAACGTTACTTTACGGAGGAACAAATCAATGGCAGTAACCGGAAAGAAGAATTGTTCAAAAAGTTTATAAATCTGGTACATACGTACTGTACTACCCAGCGGGATGTCGTTTTTTATGCTGACCAACTCTGCATTTCGACCCGCTACCTATCTGCCATCACCAAACAAGTGGCGGAAAATTCTGCCAAAGAAATCATTGACGAAAACCTGATATTGGAACTGAAAATGGCGTTGCAATCCACCGGCATGTCACTGAAAGAGATTGCCGACAAATATCGTTTTCCCGACCAGTCTTTCTTCGGACGATATTTCAAGAAACACACGGGAATGTCACCCAAGGAGTATAGAGCAAAAAAGAACTGAGGTATGAGCATGCATTTATCCCCTTCTCCTCTGCCTCTTTAGTATTTTTTCTGTATATTTGTCAGACACTAATTTAATCAGTTCAATGCCATGAGAAAACTTACACACATGCTCCTTGCAGGCACTCTCATCCTGGCCTGCTCTTCATGCGGAGTAGAAACAACAGCCAACTATCAAGTCATTCCCTTGCCCCAGGAGGTTGCCTTGAGTCAGGAATCCCCCTTCAACTTGAATGACGGTACCATCATCGCCTACCCCGAAAACAATGAACTTTTGAAACGCAATGCCGAGTTTCTGGCCGAATACATCAGCCAGTCCACCGGCCGCACCCTCCAGACAGAAGCCCTTGCCCCGGGAAGCGAAGCGCCCAAAGGCGCCATCACATTGGGACTGGATCCGGCTATCGGCAACCAGGAAGGCTATGTGCTGACCGTCAAAGCCGACCGGGTGACCCTAAACGGACAGACCGAGAACGGAGTGTTCTACGGTATACAAACCCTGCGTAAATCAATCCCTGCCGAAACCAAAGCCACCTCTATCCTATTGCCTGCCGGCAGCATCCAGGATGAGCCCCGCTTCAGCTACCGAGGCATGCACCTCGATGTGGGCCGCCACTTCTTTCCCATTGAGTTCGTAAAGAAATACATAGACTTGCTGGCACTTCACAATATGAATACCTTCCACTAGCACCTCACCGAAGACCAAGGCTGGAGAATAGAAATAAAGAAGTATCCCAAGCTGACGGAAATCGGCGCCTGGCGCGACCGTACCGTTATCGGCCGGAACACCGAAGAGTATGACAACACCCGGTATGGCGGTTTCTATACGCAGGAGCAAGCCAAAGAAATCGTAAAATATGCCGGGGAGCGCTATATCACGGTCATCCCCGAAGTAGACCTGCCCGGACACATGCTTGCCGCACTGGCCGCCTATCCCGAAATGGGATGTACCGGTGGACCGTATGAAGTGTGCCCACGTTGGGGCGTATTCGAAGATGTGCTGTGCATCGGCAACGAAAAGTCCATGCAGTTCCTCGAAGATGTCATGGCCGAAATCATTGACATATTCCCTTCCAAATACATCCACATCGGCGGTGACGAAGCTCCCCGCACCCGTTGGGAAAAGTGTCCCAAATGCCAGGCACGTATCAGAACCGAAAAATTGAAAGCCGACAAGAACCATACTGCCGAAGACCGTCTGCAGAGCTATTGTATGACACGTATCGAAAAGCTCCTCAATAGTAAAGGACGCCAGATTATCGGCTGGGATGAGATTCTGGAAGGCGACGTCGCCCCCAACGCAACTGTTATGTCATGGCGTGGCTCGGCAGGAGGAATCAAGGCGGCCCAACTGGGACACGACGTGATAATGACACCCAATGACTATTGCTACTTTGATTATTACCAAAGTGAGGATACCCGGCACGAACCATTTGCCATCGGAGGCTTTGTCCCATTGGAGAAAGTATACAGTCTGAATCCTACCGCCTCACTGACCGAAGAACAAGCCAAGCACATACTCGGCACACAAGCCAACCTTTGGACAGAATACATCCCGACCAGCGAACAGGTAGAGTATATGGTTCTCCCCCGTATGGCCGCCCTTGCCGAAGTACAATGGACACAACTGGAAAAGAAAGATTATACAAACTTCACTACCCGACTGGCCGGACTCATCGGCCTCTACCGGAGAGACGGGCTCAACTACCGGGAACCCTTCCGACAGCAGGCAGACTCCACAGCGACCGAGAAGAAGTAATCAGAACTGGAAATAGATAAACGGCTGTATCTCCGAACTTTTCATCTGAATGACCAGATAGATTACAGCAAGCATCAGTACCGCCTTTCCCAACAAGGGGAGGCGGATTACTGTTTTTGTGCAAGCACGTTCCCAACTGTCGGGCACAAAATGCAGCAGATAGCCCAATGCCATCAGTGCAAACACTTCCCAATAACCCTCTACCAGCTGCGGGAAGAGTTGCGGACGGAAAGTAGTGAATATCTGCTTCAGCATATCCATTGATGTGGAGAACTCCGCATTACGGAAGAATATCCAGCAGAAACAAACAAAATGGAAAGTGACAAGCACTCCGAAGAAGCGGTGGATGCCATGGCTCTCCGTCCCCTTCTTACGCCCGGTAAGCGTCATCCAGAACTTATGGGCTGCAAGCGCAACGCCATGCATCATTCCCCAAAGTACAAAATTCCACGAAGCGCCATGCCACAAGCCGCCCAGAAACATGGTAATGATGAGATTGGCATATTGGCGAATTTTCCCCTTCCGGTTGCCTCCCAAAGAAATATAAAGGTAATCGCGCAACCAGCTGGAAAGCGAAATATGCCACCGCCTCCAAAATTCCGTAATGGAAGCGGACTTATAAGGGGAATCGAAATTGATATTGAAATGGAAGCCCAGCAACAAGGCAATGCCGATAGCCATATCACTGTAACCGGAGAAGTCGCAATAAATCTGCAAGGCATAGCCATAAACACCCATCAGATTCTCCACCCCCGAATAAAGAGTAGGATTATCAAAAATACGCTCTACAAAGTTAACGCTGATATAGTCCGATATAACCGCTTTCTTGAAGAGCCCACTCACGATGAGGAAGATTCCACGTCCGAACATCTCATTGGAGACAAACAGCGGGCGGCGGATTTGCGGAATGAAATCACGGGCACGTACAATAGGACCCGCCACCAACTGGGGAAAGAAAGAAACATAAAAAGCATAATCCAACAAACTGGTCAGAGGCGTTATCTGGCGACGGTACACATCTATCGTATAGCTCAACGACTGAAAAGTGAAAAAAGAGATGCCCACCGGAAGGAAAATATCCATTGTCGTGAACGTGCCTCCCATCAGCGAGGCAAAAGTTTCGCCCAGAAAATTGGTGTACTTGAAGTAACACAACAATCCCAAATTGATGAACAGACTCAACACAACCCATGCCTTACGTAGCCAGGGAATAGCCTCGCGTGCCATCAAGCGTGCAATGAAAAAGTCACAGACCGTCACCAGTCCAAGCAGGAAGAAATAAGTGCCACTACTTTTATAATAGAAGTAATAGGAAAACAAGGTGACAAACAGCAAACGCGCCGTCGTCCGGCGTTGCAACAACAGATAAACCAATATAAAAGCGACAAACAGCCAGAGGAAAATACCACTGCTGAATATCATCGGGGCTTGCGGGTCATAAGTGAAGACATCGCGCAAACGGTCCAAGTCTATATTCAATCCGGATAAAAATTCGTCAATATTCCACATAATCGTTATAAGCTTTTAACAAGGCCTGGTAGAACAGCTCGCCTTGCAGGCGGTAACCGTCCGGCAAATAGTGTACATGGTCCGGACGCATCAATCCGGCTTCCTGCCAGTTGAGGCAGGCACGGTGGGTACCGCCAAGTATTTCGTACATGTCCCATACCGCCAATCCGTTTTCATCGGCATAGCGGCGGATAGTCTGCACGGCAACGGCAGTACGCGGATTAATCTTATAGGTTCGACGACGGCGACGCTGCCGGAAACTCTCGTAAGAGCCCGGAGGGGTCGTCATCAACATCGGTACATTCGGCAGTTTCTCGCGAAGCATGCGTACAAGGTCGTCCATCTGGCGATAGTGCAGCATTGTATTGTAACGGCGGTTATGGCTTTCGTTCGTCCCGAAGGAAAGAATAAGCAGGTCGGGATGCAGAGCCGCAATATCAGCAATACGGTCCGGACGGGTGAAAGTAATGCAAAATGCACCGTTGATACCTACATCGGTATAAGAGACTGCTCCGAAAGTGTCCTGCATCAACGCACCAGTGGTACGGGGGAAGATATGGCCGCGTATATGGCTGTCGCCCACATGTACGATGCGAAGCGTATCAGCGGAAGCGCCCAGCCGGGACAGACGTAGCTTCTCCCAGAAAGGATTAAGAATACCCAGACTGTCGGTAAGTACATTCTCCTTCATTTGCCGGAATGTGGCGGGAAAAGTTATCAAAGGGACAGACACCGTATCCGTACGTTGGGAATAGAGGCAGAGAGTATCACAATCCGTTCCGCCGACATGACACGAAAGGCTGCCCGGCAATACATCTTGTGCATGGAGCGGCCCTATCGCCGCAATCAGCACCAGCACCGCGCAGCAAATCGTACATCGTAAATCGTACAATCGTGAATCCTCCTTATGGCTCCTCTTCATAGTAGGCCCTCCTTCTGTCATACTGTTCCTTACCATAAATCAAAGACTCATAAAGCAATCCCGCAAGATACTTTCCACCACGGAAGTTGATGTGCGTATAATCATAATTGGCCAGTGACGGCTTGGCATGCACCATCTCTGCCATACTGCCTTCCCCACCCATAGCCTCGAACATGTTCCAGAAAGCGACAGCCTCATCCGCCGCCAAATTCTGTTGATAACGAACCAGATTCTTGATACCGGGCATGGTACGCAGCTCCCCTTCTTCGTTCTTATAGTCACGGTCGCCCACGCTGACCACAAGGATGGCAGCTTGCGGAAAGGCTTCCTTGAGATGTTCCACCGTTGTCTGCATACCTGCAATGTACCTATCGTAATTGCGTCCGCGCTCGGTGGCCACATTCAAGCCGTATTGCAGGATTATCAGGTCGTAGGGTCGCTGCTCGTTGAACTCGCGCATCATCCACACGGGAACAGAACGGAGGGAGAGGCCGGAGCTGCCACGCAGTGAGAAGTTATCCAGCACAATGCCGGAAGTACCGTCCATGGCAAGGCCATAAAACAAGGTGGAGTCCGCACTTTCCACCGTCCAACGGACAGAACCGATATTTCCCTCTACCGTCATCTCCTGCAAATCATCAATCGGCTCAAAAGTCTCGGTAGTTGCTTCGCCACGATTGACGCGGACAGAAAGGGTGGTTGTGCCACGGTTATAGAAAAAAATACTGGCACGCTGGCAAGTATCCAGACGGGAGGCATAGTTCTTCTGCCCCCGCAGTTCCACATAAGCACCGGTATTCGGAATAAAGTAATGTCCGGAGACTCCCAGCTTGCTACGGTCAAAGAACACGGAGTCCATGACAGAATGACTCTGCCATCCGCTGAAGGAATGACGCACTGTAGGACGGAAGCCACTGGTCATGGACGTAATGGTGACAAAACCTACTCCGCAACCGCCATATTTCTGCTGAAGCATCTCGCGTAAATCAGCCGTCAGAATATCCGCTTCGATAAAGGAGTCGCCGAAGTAGGCGATACGAACCGGACGGGGTGCTTTGGCAAGCTCGTCGAGCGCCTGATAGAACCGCGTCATGCCACGCATGGTAGAATCGCTGTAATCTTCAATGCACGTCATGCCCGCACGGCAGGTGTCCACAAAGGCGGGCTTCACCTTCGGGGGCGGAGGCAGCAGGCTGTCCGGCTCACTCACCGGCTTGGAAGGACGACGCACGTCCCCCAAGATATCCACACGCCTCAGCACACGGCCACCCATCGTAATACTTGGCAACAGATGCATCAGCAACAATGCACCCCATACGATAAACGCCAACAGACCCGTATATTTCAATGAATTCTTTTCCATACCTAATGTGGCCGCAAAGATATAGATATAGGTTGAAAAAATCTCTCCGGACAAAAAAGAATTATCCCCAAAGAAACAAGATTTTTTCTCCGGGGATAACGGTTATAGACAGAGCAGACCCGATTAAATGGTCTGTTCGATATTCCAAACAAAAGCACGGAGTCCGAGTTGCTCGGTCTCCTTGTCCATCCGGTGGAGCGCTTCGAGCAACGGAGCCACCTTAGCCTCATCTATGATAGTGATGATGGCGGAACACATACTGGGCCAGGCATGGCTGCCATAGTGCGGTTCCCCCGTCTTACTGCCACGCCCCTGTACTTGCTGCCAATAGCTGAAGCCGCGGCAGTTGTGGCGGTCAAGCAATGCCATGATACGTTCAAAGAACGCTTGGTCGAATGTTATAAATACTGATTTCACGCTATATAATGTTTAGTGATTAATGTTTAATGATTAACGGATAATGATTAATCATTGTTTACGTGGTTTCGTCATCTTCTCCTTATGCAACTGGTAATAATCATTCAGCTCACGGTCTTTCTTAATCTTCTTACGCGTGCGGCGGATACCAACACCTGCAAACGAGCAATAGAGTACGGGGACAAGAATCAATGTCAGAATGGTAGATACCGTCAGACCGCCAATTACGGCAACACCCAACGGACGCCACATCTCGGCACCTTCACCCTGCCCTACAGCCATCGGCACCATACCGAGGATAGTGGTCAGCGTAGTCATCAATACCGGACGCAAACGGCTGCGGCCTGCCGTGACTACAGAGTGAAGCACCGCTTGACCACGTTCGCGGCAAAGCGTGATGTAGTCGATGAGTACGATACCGTTCTTCACCACAATACCAATCAACATGATTCCACCCAAAAGCGACATCACATTCAAATTGGTTCCCGTAAAGAATAATGCCATCAACACACCGCTGAATGCAAATGGAATGGAAAACATGATGATGAACGGATAGCTCAAAGACTCAAACTGAGCTGCCATCACAATGAATACGAGAATAACAATCAATACAGCCAGCGTTCCCAAGTCGGAGAATGAATCCTGTTGGTCCTCATACGAACCCGAAATCTGGATAGAAGCACCACTTGGTAAGTCCATCTTATCAATTATAGCATTACCATCGGCCACCACATCGCCCAAAGGTGCTCCCGAAATAACCGCAGATACAGTAACAATACGCTCACGGTCTTTACGTTCGATGGTAGGAGGAGCAGAACGCTCGACTACTTTGCCGAGGTCTTTCACGCGAATACCCTCACCGGAAGGCGTATAAATAAGGATGTTCTCCAAATCTTCAATCTTTGTACGGAATTCGGGAGCGTAACGCACACGGATGTCGTACTCGTCACCATCTTCGCGATAATAAGATGCCAAAGCACCATTTACACGATTACGCAGATAGTTGGAGGCAGTAGAAAGATTCAAGCCATGCAATGCCAGCTTCTCACGGTCAAAGTCCACCTGATATTCGGGCTGATAATCCTGACGGCTGATGTTCACTTCACTCACACCTTTCACCTGCAACAATTTCTCTTTCAGTTCGGCTGACACTTTGTCCGTAGCGGTGAAGTCGTAACCATAAACCTCAAAGTCGGCACTTGCCTGGGCGCTCATGCCGCCTGTGCTACCGCCCAGAATAACCTGCGCCTTGTCCAATTCGGGATACCCCTTCAAGTCCTCACGCATTTCGTCGCAAACGGTTTCCAGTGTCACGTCACGGTCTCCCGGACTCACCAGACTGATATTGAAACTAATGATATGACTACCGTTGTCCTGCATGGAAGCAAACGTATTGTCAGAGTCCGCCTGCCCCACAGTGTAGTTGCAAACTTTCATCATATCTCCGTAGCGCGTCATCCACTTGTTTGTCAGTTCCGAAGCCAATGCTTCCGCACGCTCCACACGGGCCCCGATGGGCAACTGAAGGTTGATACCGATGCGGCTATTGTCTGCTGCCGGGAAGAACTCGGTACCGATGTACTTGGCACAGAACAGACTTGCCACAAAGAATGCGGCACAGCCTGCCATAACCGTCAGACGATGGCGCACAGCCCAGTTCAACCGGTTCTGATACCACACGTCAAGACCGTCCAGCGCACGCTGAATCGGCGTATAGAGCGTAAGGAACATCTTACTCTGCTTTTTCTGCAAACGCAGAAGCTGCGCACACATCATCGGGGTGAATGACAAGGCTGAAACTGTGGAAACCGTCATAATCACACACATCATCCATCCCAACTGACGGAATAACACACCGGACATACCACTTACCATCGTCAATGGGAAGAATACCGCAATCATAGTCAGCGTAGATGCAATTACGGAGATGGCCACCTCGTTCGTGGCATGTATCGCTGCCTGCTTCGGTTCGGAACCCCGTTCAATATGGGTCGTTACATTCTCGAGTACCACAATGGCGTCGTCCACCACGTTACCAATAGCAATAGAGAGACAAGAGAGCGAGATGATATTCAGTGAACCGCCGTCGATGATACCCAGATAGATGAACGAGGCAACCAGTGACATCGGTATGGTGATACAGATGATGACCGTGGCACGCCAACGCCCCAAAAAAACGAACACCACCAAGATAACGAACAGCATAGCGTACATAATGGTTTCCTCCAAGCTGTCTATCGTATTCAAGATGTTATCGGAAGTATTGACAATGATCCCCAGCTTCACATCGCTCGGCAGTGACTTTTGCAACTGTGGCAACATATCAATTACCTTCTGCGAAATAGCTACAGAATTGGCACCCGATTGTTTCTGCACCACAATCATGGCGCCCTGCACACCGTTACTATACGTCTTCTGTGCACGTTCCTCCACAGAGTCCACAACTTTTGCCACATCGCGCAGATAGACGGAAGCACCGTTGTGCGTACCTACCACGATGTTCTCCATCTCTTTGGGATCCTTGAACTCACCTTCCACACGCAGCGAATAGGTATTGCTACCCACATCAAACGTACCGCCCGGCGTATTCCGGTTTTCGGCACTGATAATAGAGCTGATAGTTTCTACAGAAAGGTTGTAGGCATCCAGTTTATTGGGGTCGCAATATACATTGACCTCACGCTTGGGGGCACCCGAAATGGACACCGTACCCACACCGGGCACACGCGCCAAGGGATTCGCCACGTTGTCATCCAATATTTTGTAAAGAGCCGGCTGGCTCTCCTCCGCCTGCACGGAGAGCAGCAGGATAGGAATCATGTCCGTACTGAACTTGAAGATGATGGGAGTTTCAACCTCATCGGGCAGCATGGAGCTCACCATGTCCAGTTTATCACGCACGTCGTTCGTCAGCACGTCTATGTCATACCCATACTCAAACTCCAGCGTAATCACGGAAATATTCTCCGACGAACGGGAAGTGATATGCTTCAAGTTGCTGACCGAATTCAGCACATTTTCCAATGGACGGGTCACGTTATTCTCGATGTCCGAGGCACTGGCACCCTGATAGGTCGTCATCACCATAATGGTGTTGGTCTCGATGTCCGGATAAAGGTCTACCGGCAATTTCGACAGAGAGAACAGACCAAATATAGCCACTGCCAGGAAGCAGAGCGAGGTCATAATCGGTTTCTTAACCGCTCCTTCGTATAAACTCATGATAATAATGTATAATGATTAATGGTTAATGATTAATGTGGGGGATTATTAAACATTAAACATTAATCATTGTATCTCTACTTCTACACCGTCGGCAAGCTTGGATTGTCCGGCTATGACGACTTGAGAGTTGTTATCTACACCGGAAATCAACTCATACTCCGTATCCATACGACGGCCAAGCTCTACCTTATTATAAGACACCTTGCCGTCCTTGTAGACATAGACATAGCGGTCGCCTGAACCGGCACGCTTCACAATGGCCAGGTCGGGAACAACCACGTGGTCCTGTGTTCCGAAGTTCAGCGTGGCGCGGGCAAACATTCCCGGACGTACGCGCTGATCACGGTTGACAAGCTGTATCTCTACCGGGAAAGTACGGGTAGCCGGGTCGATGGTAGGATAAACAAGGCTGATTTTGCCTTCGAACTCCTCGTCACCATAGACATCTACTTTCACGGATACGGGAGCGCCCTTCTTCACTTTGGTAAAGTAGCCTTCGGATACGTTGATGTATAGTTTTACCGGAGTGATTTGCTCCACTACCAGTACCGGTTCTCCACCGCTATACATATCTCCGTTATCGTAATTGCGTGCCGTCACCACCCCGTTAATGGGACTGAGCAACGAGGTGTTCTCCAAGAGATTCTTATAGGAAGTCTCACGGATGTCGAGATTCATCTTGGCGGTATCCCACTCCGACTTGGAGGCACCGCCTACCTTATACAACTCGTCAATACGCTTGAACTCTATCTGCTGGTTGTCCAACTGATATTTTATCTGCTTCAGATTGGCAGCATCCATGCTGACCAGCTTCTGGCCTTTCGACACGCGGTCGCCCACCTCCACAAAAATGCGGTCTATACGCACCGGAGAAGAGGGAGCAATATTGTTTTTTACTTCGGCTTCCACCGTAGCGGTGTATTCCTGAATCTGTTCCACGGGACGGAACGACACCTCGGCCAGTTTCACCCTCGGCTTTTCGTCCACCTTCTCAGCAGCAGCTTTATCACTACCTCCGCTACATGCCCCCAGCATGGCAACAACCAGCAGGGCCATCCATTGAAAACCTTTTTTCATATCGTTGTTCTTATTTCTATTCTTCATTCTTAGTTCTTCATTCTTAGTTCTCTGCAATATAATCCTTTCCCAGCACTTGGTCAAGGTCAGCCTTCGCAACCAGATAATCATAGATGGACTGATTATAAGTCAGTTCGGCCTCCGTAAGCTGCACTTGCGAAGTGTTCAGCTCCAACACCGTACCTTTACCTACCTCATAGCGTTTACCGGCAATCTGCACAGCTTTCTGTGCCTGCATCACATTCTCGCGGTTGCTGACAACCTGCTCGGAACTGGCAGCCATGTTGTTCTGGTAGCTGGTAATCTGCATGTTCAGCTTTCGCTCTGTGTCCAGACGGTTCTGCTCCAACTGACGTATCTGAATACGGTTGGACTTGAGCTTGGTGAAATTGCTTGCCTTATACAAAGGAATACTCAGCGTAAACATCAGTGCGGAACTTCCGCTCCAATTATAATCGAGGATGTTCCAATCCTCGTTGTAGAGTGACTGGTACTGGTAAGAATAGTTCATACCCAAAGTAGGCATGAAGTTGGCACGGAGTGACTTGATGTTCTGATTGAGCATCTTCCGGTTCAAGTCCAACTGCTTCATCGTCGTATTATTGTTCAGATTGGCAGCGGGCTGATTCAGTTCATTGGCAAACAGCTCCGTCTCATAGTTGCCGAGATTGTCGGCAATCTCTATATCCACATCGGCCGTTACCCCCATCAGTACCTTCAACTGCAACTTGGACAACGTCACGGCATTACCCGCCGAAATCACATTCGGCTTAATGCTGCGCATCTGCACCTCGGCACTGATTTTATCGAACTCACTGACGGCACCCTGCTGATACTTGGCATTGACAATGTTGTAGTTGTCTTCCGCCAGCTTATAGCTCTTCTGCAACACATCGTAGGAGTCTTGCGTCAGCATCAGCTGATAGTAACCCTTAGTTACCTGGTTCACCAAGTCCAGCTTAGAAGCCCGTGACTTTTCCACAGCCAGTTCAATGTCTGTCTTCGTCATCGACATGGCCTTATATACGCTAGGGGCGAATATGGGCAAACTGATATTCAGCACCCCGCTTACCGTATTCGAATTGTCCATACCCATCTTGAACGACTGTCCGCCAAGATTCATCTGTGCCGCACTGATGGTATGATTCCACGTACCGTCAATGCTTGCCTGCGGAAGCAAGTTCTGCCAGGTCTCCTTGTGAGTCACTTTCTTCAAAGCAATTTCTTCCTCCGCCACCTTTATGGTAGGATTGTCGCTTAAAGCAATCTCCAAGGCACGGTCAAGGGTCAGGGTCAGGGTATCCTTTGCCTCTTGTGCGCGCACATAGCCGCCGGCATACAGCACAGCAGCTGCCAACAGTAGTGCTCTTCCTACCCAAAATCTCTGCATCTTCATAAATCAAAAATAGATTATTTATTAAAACTACTCCTTCGTTTCATCCGGCTTTACCTGATTCTTGCGATATTCGCAGATAAAGTCCTCCAGGACACGGGCACCCTTCTCCGTAGAGATACCGCGCAAGAAAGTGAACATGATAGATTCGTACACTTCAAGGAAAGAATACTCATTGCAAATGTCCGAATTCATCAGCAAATCGAGCTGGTCGCGCACGAGCAGATTGATAATGGCGAAATTCACATCATCACGAAAAATGCCTTGCTTCACGCCCTCTTTGAAGAAGTTCACTGTATCTTCCGAGCTCCGGTTCCGATTGTTCTTCATCAACTGATAAGCCTTGGGATATTTCTTGATATCCTCAAAAAACTTCTTGTTCGTGGCATGAAAACGCTCTATGCTCCACTGATAACATCTCAACAAAACTTCCAATACGTTACTGGAAGTCTCTATTACTCCTTTCACAAAAATATCACCATCCTTCTGGGACTTCAGGATACATTCTTCCAACAAGGTTTCCTTGTCCGGAAAAACTTCGTAGAGAGTGCGCTTAGAGATACCCAAAGATGCGGCAATCTCATCCATCGTGATACTTTTTATTCCATTTGTTGTAAATAATTCTACGGCGGCCAGAATGATACGTTCCCTCAGTTCCACCCGTGATGTTGAATGCTTCGTGTGTTCGCCCATTTTTCTTCCCTTTCTAAACTAAAACTATTTTTATTCATTATCGGAATAAAACGGGACAAATATAGAAAGAAAACTCAATTCGCCAATTAAGTTTCCTTTCTTATTGTTAACAGATTAATAATTATTATGTTTCTGGCAGATTTATTGGGAAGTTCCTAATAATCAAACTTTGTCCGGTTGAGGAAAGCGACTGTCTTATGGATTTCCTTATACATCACGATGTCTTCCTTCACAAAAGGGACTTCCTTGCGATATTCATGCAGGAAACGCTCCAGAACGGGAGAAGTCTTTGCCGGACGGCGGAAGTCGATGCCTTGAGCGGCATTCATCAGTTCGATGGCAAGGATATGCTCCAGATTGTCCATAATGCGATAAAGCTTAGTAGCTGCATTGGCACCCATGCTGACATGGTCTTCCTGCCCGTTGGAGGAAACGATGGAGTCGCTGCTGGCGGCATAGCAGTACATCTTATTCTGGCTTACCATAGACGCGGCAGCATATTGCGGAATCATGAAACCGGAGTTCAGACCGGGATTGGCCACAAGGAATTCCGGAAGTCCACGCAGCCCCATGATAAGCTGGGCGATGCGCCGCTCGGATATATTGCCCAACTCTGCCAGGGCAATGCCGAGAAAGTCGTAGGAAATGGCAAGCGGCTGGCCGTGGAAGTTACCGCCCGAGATGATACGGTCCTCATCGGGGAAGATGGTGGGATTGTCCGTCACAGAATTGATTTCCGTCAGCAGGACGGAAGCCACGTAACGGATGGCGTCTTTCGTGGCCCCATGCACCTGAGGGATGCAACGGAACGAATAAGGGTCTTGTACATGCTGCTTGGGACGGGCTATCAGTTCGCTGCCTTCCAATAGTTTGCGGAAGTTGGCACCCGTTTCTATCTGGCCCTTGTGTGGACGGATCTGCTGGATACAGTTCATAAACGGGTCTATACGCCCGTCGAAAGCTTCCAGAGAAAGGGCGGCAATCAAGTCGGCTTTCTTGGAGAGACGGAAGGCTTTGAGAAGGGCAAAGACACCGTTGGCACTCATAAACTGGGTACCGTTGAGTAATGCCAATCCCTCTTTACTCATCAGCTTCACCGGTTCCCAACCGAACTCATCGAGCACACTGATAGCCTCGCGCTTCTTTCCTTTATAATAGACATCGCCCACACCGATAAGCGGCAAGAAGAGGTTGGCCAGAGGAGCCAGGTCGCCGGAGGCGCCCAGTGAGCCACGGTCATAAACGATAGGCATCACGTCGTTATTGAAGAAATCTAGGATGCGCTGCACGGTGATGACCTGCACACCGCTATGCCCCAAAGAGAGGGCATGCGCCTTGAGCAACATCATCAGTTTGATGATGACCGGGCGTATCTCCTCGCCCACACTGCAAGCATGGCTCTTGATGAGATTTTCCTGCAAGGTGCCCAGCTCGTCCGACGAAATGCTCTTACTGCACAACGAACCGAAACCGGTAGTAATGCCATACAAGGGTTCTTCCGACTCCGCAATCTTCTTGTCCAGATAATCGCGGCACTTCTGTATCCGCAGCTTGGCTTCCGGAGCCAGCTCCAGTTTCAGGTTTTCATTGATGATACGTTCGATGAGGTCGAAGGTCAACTCACCGGAACCTACATAATAGACATTGTTCATACTTTCAGCTCTTGATTGATTTCGTCCAACAATTCCTTTTCTTTCGCACAAGCCAGGCGTTCCAATTCGTCGGCTTCACTTTGGAGCTTGGACACAAACTCCTTGTCCTTCAGCGAACCCAGGTTGATGCGTACATTCATCAGTGCGCCCAGCACAGCCGAACGGGCAGACATCATGGCCACACAAGCATCCGTAACGGCATTGCGGTTGCCCAGGCGGGCTACATCCATGATGACCGTCATCAGCTCATACGCATTGCGTGCCACCTGCATGGGAACAAGGGCGGCAAACTTGGTAGCCTCCTGGATGGCAGCGCTGCGCGCCGCCTTTTCCTCATCCGTAGCTTTCGGCATCTTGAAGCAGGCAAACACCTTGTCGTAGGCTTCAGAGTCGCGGTCTATATCTGCTACAAAAGCCTCCTTTTGCTGCAAGGCAACTCCGGAGATATGGCGCATCAGCTCTTCGTGAAGTTCATAACCTTTCTTACCGATGGTGAGGTTAGCAACCATAGCGGCAAGAGCAGAAGCAATAGCACCGTTCAAAGCGGCAATACTACCGCCACCGGGGACGGGATCGCTACCCGCCACTTTATTCAAAAATTCCTTTACTGTCAAATCAACTAACATGATATTAAATATTAAAGATTAAGGATTAAGAGGGGATATCAGCACTTCTTAAAGTACAGGATAAAGCACTCCCCCCTTTATGGTGGTATTGACACAATTCATACCTACATAATAAGGTAGAAAGTGATAATTATCCGTATTGAGCACTACGAAGTCTCCTTTCTTGCCCACCTCGATGCTGCCGATGCTATCCGCGCGGTTCAAGGCGGCGGCACCGTTCAAGGTCAGGGCAGTGATGGCCTCTTCAATACTCATTTTCATATAAATGCACGCCAAGGCAAATGTCAGGGGGATGGAGCCGGAGAAACAACTGCCCGGATTGAGGTCGGTGGCAAGGGCCACGGCACAACCGGCATCAATCATTTCGCGTCCACGAGCATAGGGTTCTTTCAAAGTAAAGGCTGTCAGCGGAAGAAGGGTCGCCACAACTCCCTTGTCGGCCATGGCGTGGATGTCCGCATCCGAAGCATGCAGCAGATGGTCGGCAGAGACGGCAGAAAGTTCAGCAGCCAGTCCGGCACCCCCTAATGGTACAATCTCGTCGGCATGGAGTTTCAAGGCAAGTCCCATTTCCTTGGCTGCCAGCAAAAGGCGACGGGACTGCTCGATGGAGAAAACGCCCTGCTCACAGAAGACATCGCAGAACTCTGCCAAATTATTATGAACCACTACGGGCATCACTTCGCGGATAATGTAGTCCACGTACTCGTCCGTCTGTCCGTTGTATTCTGCAGGCACAGCATGTGCACCGAGAAAAGTGGAGACAACGTCTACACGCTTGTGCTCGTCATTATTAAGGCTACGCATCACCCGAAGCTGCAGGAGCTCGGTTTCCTTGTCCAGACCGTAGCCGCTCTTTCCCTCTACGGTAGTCACTCCCATAGCACTCATCTGCTTCAGAAAGCCCTCCGCCTTGCTGCGCAGCTGGATGAAATTGCATGCACGGGTAGCTTTCACCGTACTCACGATGCCTCCTCCACGTTCCATGATGGACATGTAACTCTCTCCCTTCAAACGCCAGGAGAACTCCTCGGCACGCTCGCCACCAAACACAAAATGTGTGTGTGAGTCCACAAAGCCGGGTAGCAGACACTTGCCGCGGGCATTGTAATGCCAGTAGTGCTGATAATAGCCGTCACGCTCCTCTCCACGGTTAGGTCCGACGTAGGTGATGATGCCATCGGTCACTTCCACCGTAGCATTGTCGATGATGCTCAGTTGCTCCATCTCCTTGCCGCAACGGGCAGAAAAGCCGAGGGGGGTCACTACACGGGTATTGAATATAATAAGGTTTTCTGTCATAAAGCCTCTCTCCTAACCCCTCCCCCGTAGGGAGGGGAATTAAGTTAGTACTATTTAATTCGGTTACATTCGTGCTTCTAAGACTTGCTCCATGGAGAAGTTCTCCAATCCCAGATAGTAGGACGCTGTATCTATCAAGGCCTCCATCGGCACCAGACCGATAATCTCACTGCCCACAATACTGACGCCGTAGCGGCGGGCTTCCACACGCACCAGTTCGAAAGCACGGTAGAGGGCGGTGCGGGTATAGTCCGTCATGTTGATGGATACCTGCGTGATGCCGCGGTCCTTCAACTCCACTCCCATTGCCTTGCAATAACGCAGTCCTCCGCCGATGAAACGGATTTTCTTAGCGATGTCATGGGCTATCTCCAGACTGGGGGTATTGAGGTTGATGTTATAGGCCACCAAAGGCATGCGGGCACCGATAGCCACTGTGCCTGCGGTGGGATGACGTTCGGCCAGTCCGAAGTCGGGATGCCATTCCGGTTGCTTTATCTTCTCGGCCATACCTTCGAACTCCCCTTTACGGACAGCAGCCAAATTCTCCCGATGAGGGGCAGAAGCAGACTTTTCATATAAGAAGACGGGAAGATTGTAACGTTTTGCAACCTCCTTGCCCACTTCTTTCGAGAGGGCAACGGCTTCTTCCATCGTCACATTCCGGATGGGGATAAAAGGTACTACATCTACAGCACCCATACGAGGATGCTGTCCCTGATGGTGATTGAGGTCTATCAGCTCTACCGCCACGCCGATAGCTTCGAGCACAGCATCACGAAGCGGTTCCGGCTCGCCCACTACGGTCACCACAAGGCGGTTGTGGTCTTCATCGTTACTGTAATCCAACAGTTTCACACCTTGTTTGCCCCGAAAAGGAGCTACTATCTTATCTATCTTCTGCAAATCGCGCCCTTCGCTGAAATTGGGGACGCATTCCATAATCTTATTCATAATGCTCTTTAAAAAAAAATATATATACTCTGATTTTTCAGACGCAGATGACGCGAATTCTTTTTATCGGAATACAGAGACGTCGGGATTCTTTTGAAAGAAAAAATCCGCGTTATCCGCGTCTAAAAAATGAAATCATCACTTTACTTACTCCTTCACCACTTTCTGCACCAACTTCTCATCAGCCACATACGGCATCGTGATATGATAGCCGTCTGCATGCGTACGGTTAAACTCCTCGCTCGTCTCCATGGCATGCGGATTGCGTGCCCACGAACGGCGGGCCACACCACCCATCACATCCCACAACATAGCGGAACGCAGGATTTCGTCTACCCGCTCACTGCCGTCGCACACCATGCCGAAACCGCCGTTGATGGCTTTTCCGATACCTACGCCACCTCCATTGTGCAAGGCCACCAAGCTCATGCCACGCGCACAGTTTCCGGCAAAACACTGCACCGCCATATCTGCCATGACATTACTGCCGTCCTTGATATTGGATGTTTCACGGAATGGAGAGTCTGTACCGCTGACATCGTGATGGTCGCGTCCCAACATAATGGGGCCGACCTCTCCCTTACGCACCATTTCATTGAAGCGCAAAGCTATATTCATACGTCCCACGGCATCCTGATAAAGAATACGAGCCTGCGTGCCTACCACCAAGTTGTTTTTCTCCGCATCACGAATCCAATTATAGTTATCCAAATCTTGCCCGCGACGTGTAGGGTCGATACATTCCATCGCCGCACGGTCGGTCTTCACCAAGTCTTCATGTCTTCCACTGAGGCACACCCAGCGGAACGGACCATAACCATAATCAAACAGTTCCGGTCCCATTATGTCTTCCACATAGCTGGGAAAGATGAAGCCGTTCTTATCATCTCCGTCACGAGCAATTTCGCTCACGCCGGCATCGTAGACGGCTTTCATGAAGGAGTTCCCATAATCGAAGAAGTACGTGCCGTGTTCCACCAGCCTTTTTATAGCCTTGAAATGACGCTCCAAGGAAGCATCCACCAGACACCGGAATTTCGACGGATTCTCGTGCAGCATATGGGTACGCTGCTCAAACGTCAGTCCGGCAGGACAGTAACCGCCCTCATAGGTGGCATGGCAGGAAGTCTGGTCGGAAAGTAAATCTATGTGCAACTGCTTCTGCACCGCATATTCCAGCAAATCGACGACATTGCCGTGATAGGCCACAGAAACCGGGCGACACTCGTCCATAGCTTGTCGAGCCAGCGAGAAGGCTTCTTCCAGAGAATCTGTAACGTGTCCCACCCAGCCCTGGGTATGGCGGGTTTCGATGCGGGAAGCATCCACCTCGGCTATGATTGCCGCCGCCCCTGCCATCTCGGCAGCTTTGGGCTGCGCACCGCTCATGCCTCCCAGACCGGAAGAAACAAACAAGCGTCCGCGCAAATCGCCGTCCTGCGGAATGCCCAGTTTCAGACGGCCTGCATTCAGCAACGTGTTGAACGTGCCGTGCACGATGCCCTGCGGACCGATGTACATCCAGCCGCCGGCAGTCATCTGGCCGTAGTTGGCAACACCCATCTGCATAGCGGTGTGCCAGTCCTTCTGATTATCATAGAGCCCCACCATCAGCGCATTGGTAATGATGACACGGGGCGCCTCGGGCTTGGATTTGAACAGTCCCAACGGATGCCCGCTTTCGATAACCAGTGTCTGCTCGCGCGTCAACACTTCGAGGTACTGCTTGATGAGCCGGTATTGCATCCAGTTCTGACAGACCTGTCCCGTCTCACCATAGGTAACTAATTCATACGGATAAAGGGCGATGTCGAAACAAAGATTATTGTCAATCATCACCTGGAAGGCCTTGCCTTCAATACAGTTCCCTTTGTACTCGTCGATGGGTTTCGCTTTGAGGTCGCCCTGCGGGCGGTAGCGGTAGCCATAGATACGTCCACGTGTACGCAGTTCTTCCATGAACTCCGGAGCGAGGGTTTCGTGCAGCTCTTTGGGGATGTAGCGCAAAGCGTTCTTCAATGCCGTAGCCGTCTGCGCAGGGGTAAGGGTGTAGCCACGGTCGGGTGCCCGCCGGATACCCTCGACAAAGGAAGGATAGGAAGGCAATGTTTTACTTAAGGTTATCTCCATGTCCTATAAAGATTAAGGATTTACAAAGTGTCAGCCCACAAAGGTTATATTTGCCGCAATATAGAAATAAATCCCGACATTCGCAATGGAACGCCGGGATTATTTATCTTTTAGTCAGAAACCAACAAAGAAGAATTTTACTTTAAAGCCATTTTATTGATTTTCATTATCTGATAGACACCTTCATAATCGGCGGCAAATCCGTCATCGGCTTTGCCCATATCGATTACTTCCAACTCTACGTATACCGGTTTTCCGTTTTTAACTCCTTTCGTCATATCATCATATTTTTGCATGAGTTCTCCGGTCTCATCCACAATCCAATAATCGGCAGAATCTCCTTCGGCTTTGAAGGAACGCACCTCATGGCCGACGACCAGCTCGCCTCTTACCGACAGAAGTTTCTTGGCAGGGGTAAGCACCGCAGCAGGTATTGTTTTTTGATTCAGAACTTCATTGTTCCTGGCATATTTCAAGAGCAACTCTCCTCTTTTGATAATCAAGCTGTCCTGCGTCAGTTTTTCTATTGTCAGCGTATCCGTGAAAGAAATATTCTGGTGATTGCCGATGCTGGTACCTGAAAGCAACAACCGGTTTCCTACTTTTTTCCATGCCTCATATTTCAAGGTGGCCATGTTAATGGAAGAAGCGCTTCCGTCCCCATCAAGAACGAAACCTTGCTGCATGCCGGGCATTCCCGGAACCGGCTCCACCCAGGAGCCTTCAATGGAGGCGTTGTTGCAAGCAGTTAAAGCAACCATGCCAAGAACAGCAGTTAAATCTCTCAATCTTTTCATATCTCTTCTCTTTTTAAAACTATATTTCTAAACAAAGGAGCTCTTGTATTTCCTCTATTCTCTTGCAAAAATAATGTTTTTACGGGGGGGGCCACGCACTGAAGAGTCTTTTTTTCGCAAAACAATTTATGAATATTTATTTGGAAATTATTCAAACTAGCATTACCTTTGCACCGAAATTCAAAAACGATATGAACCAGTACTTAACTACAACATACAATACGCGCAATGCTACATGGGGCAACAAGACCTTATGCGGCCATTTCATAGTGCACGTACATTGGTTCAGCGGATTCATTTAACTACCCTGCAATTTACATCTTACTATTTTGCACTTCCCTTACCGAGAAAAGGAAGGGGAAATGCCGCGTATGGAGTTTCCGTTCGAAGAAACCGGACTAACCTATGTATTCACCCAAAAAAGAAGAAAACTTATGTTTACAATTATATCCATCATGTTTATAGGAATCGGTATCGGATACCTGATGCGTAACGTACAAATGTTGCAAAAAGTGGAGAAAAGCGCCTCGCTCACCATCTTACTGCTACTCTTTGTACTCGGTGTATCCATCGGTTCCAACCGTCTGATTGTTGACAACCTGGGAAGATTCGGGTGGCAGGCCGCCGTACTGGCCTCACTGAGCATTACGGGCAGCATGCTGGCCTCACTGATGGTGTTTCACCTATTTTTCAAGAAAGGAGAGAAGAGATGAAGGGAAGTTTGACGGTTGTTGCATTTTTCTGTGCCGGCTGCCTGATGGGAGTAGCCAATGATTTTCAGTTCGACCTGCACGACTTATCCATGTATGTGCTCTATGCATTGATGTTCCAGGTGGGCATCGGCATCGGGAGCAACAAGAAACTGAAGGAGCTGGTCAAGAGCCTGCGGCCCAAAATGCTTTTGGTGCCGATGGCCACCATTGTGGGAACGCTGTTGTTCTCCGCCTTCGCCAGTCTGCTGTTGAGCCAATGGAGTGTGTTCGACTGCATGGCGGTGGGTAGCGGATTTGCTTATTATTCGCTTTCCTCCATTCTGATTACGCAATTCAAGGAACCTTCCATAGGCCTGCAACTCGCCACGGAGCTGGGCACCATCGCCCTGCTTGCCAATATCTTCCGTGAAATGATGGCTTTGCTGGGTGCACCGCTCATCCGGAAATATTTCGGCAAACTGGCACCTATATCGGCGGCAGGGGTCAATTCGATGGATGTACTTCTACCCTCCATCACCCAATATTCCGGAAAGGACGTGATTCCTATCGCTATATTCCACGGAATATTAATTGATATGAGTGTACCGGTATTCGTATCCTTCTTCTGCAATCTGTAAACAGCAGGCCGAAAAGAGGGAGATAAGGCCTCATTGTATTCATACTGTAACAACGTGAACAACAGCGACTTCTCACTGCAAAGTGAGTGCATGCATTTTGCAGTGCCACTGCATACCGTTTGCAGCATCACTGCATACCTATTTGCAGTGATACTGCAACTGCTTTGCAGCGCGACTGCAACGGGTTTGCAGTGACGCTGCAAAAGGTGTGCAGTGACTTTGCAGCCGGTCACCAAGCTACCGCATACTCGTAGTGGTCGAACTTAGGCTTGGTGCCTATGCCTACCGCATTGAATACCCGGGCTATCCGCTGCTGTTCTTCGGGAGAGATAGGGCGCTCGCCCTTGCGGCAATGATAGTAATAGCGTTCGCAAGAGAAGCATCCCATCACGCGATGGCGCACGGTGAAAAGCAGCTTGGTGGGTACTTCGTCGAAAAGGCGTGTCATACCGCGGGCATAATGCAGCTGCTCGCTGGAGCGGTAACGGGCACAAGTGGAGGACCCGGACAAGCTGCTGACATAAAAAGGATTCACCGCACGAACGGACTGTGGTTGGGGGGCTTCACTCTCGGACAACAGTTGTGCCGCTATCGCCCGCAGGCAGGAAGAGGCTTTGGGGCACTTTCCGTTACCCGCAAAGCAGTATTCGTACCCATCGGGCACGTCTTGCAATAATATCATCTTATTAATGATTAATGATTAGTGATTAATGGACGGAGTGCACGCAGATACTTGCCGATGACCTCTGCCGACTCGCTTGTTTCTTTCTCGAATTCGGCGTGCAGTGTCGGGTATCCGGCAAGCAATTGCATCATTCGCTCACGTCCCACGAACTCGGACTTTCCGGTTTCGGGATTCAGTTCGTAATAGACGCGGGCATGCACCAGTCCCGAAGCATTGATGGCGTCTCCCACTTCACCGCCCAATCGTGTGGCATCATCGGGAGTCATGGTACTGGTGGCTGCTTGTCCCACAGGCTGTGCACAGAAGTAAACCTTTCCACCGAGCCACATGGCAGGTGCATACCACTGCCCGAAGCGATAACGCTTATAGCGCATCTTACGGCAATTGACATAAAGCGAGGTATCTACCCGTACAGCATAACAACGGGACTTCAAATAACGGCAAAGACCGGGATTGTCGTCTACCGTAATACGATAATCGGCACCGCCCATGAGGTAAATCTGGTTCTTTGTACGCTTCTCAATCTTCAGTGTGGTAACCGTATCGCCACGGTTCTCCACCAACTCTTTCAGATTGGAATACATCACCTGTTGCGCCGCCACCGGCAAAACCGCCAGCAACATCAGAACGCCTAACAACCAACTCTTCTTCATATCCCAACCTCCTCTTTTCTGAAACTTTGTTTTAGTGAGCGAAAGGTACATTTTTTATCGGAAGTAGACAAAAAATCGCGGAAAAAACAATTGGAAATGTATATCTTTGCCTTAAACTTAACATGTATGGAGCAAATAAATACGATAGATAAAATCAGCGCCGTCTACCGCAACACGGCAGAAGAGGCAAGACAAGAACTGAATAAAGTACAACAGAAGATTTACCGCATCGGCAGCCTGCGCCTGCTGCTGTTTGTGGCAGGAGTAGTAGGAATTATCTATTTCTGGAGCGAGAGCTGGGGTATACTGGCCTGCATTGCCCTCATCACCCTACTGCCGTTCCTATTTTTAATGAAATACCACAACCGGCTGTTCCATCGCAAGGACTATCTGGAAAAGAAGATGGAAATCAACGAGCAGGAACTCGCCGCTCTGGATTACGATACGTCTTCTTTCGATGACGGCGAAGCATACATCGACCCCACCCATCTCTACACCTATGATTTGGATGTTTTCGGTCCGCATTCCCTTTTCCAGTACATCAACCGTACCTGCACACAGCCCGGGAAACACCGCCTCGCCCACTGGCTGGGGAAGCATCTCGAGAGAAAGGAAGAAATCATCCGCCGACAAGAAGCCGTCAGTGAACTGGCTCCGGAACTGAAATTCCGTCAGCGCTTCCGTATCCTCGGCCTGCTGTACAAAGGAAAAGCCGCCGATGAAACAGAACTGTGCCAATGGGCGGAAAGTCCGAGCATCTTCCGGAGCCGGAAATTACTGCGCCTCCTGCCGGTACTGGTGACGGGAGCCAACCTCATCTGCCTCGCACTCGTCATGGCAGGAATTCTGTCCGCAAGTATCTACGGCATCATCTGGACCTGCTTCGTCATCGCCGGCTTCGGCTTCACTGGCAAAGTCACCAAGATGCAGGCCATCTATGGCAAAAAACTGCAAATTCTCTCCACCTACGCCGCCCTGCTCCACCTCATGGAAAAGCAGCCTGCACAAGCCACCCTGCTCAAAGAGATAAGACAACAGATTGACGGAGAAAAACGGAAAGCCTCCCACTCCATCAGCAGGCTGAACAAGCTCATGGATGAACTCGACCAACGCAACAATGTCTTTATGTACGTCATTCTGAACGGCCTCTTCTTCTGGGAACTGCGTCAAATCATGCGCATTGAAGCCTGGAAAGAGCAATATGCCGCTGAACTGCCCGGGTGGCTCGATGCCATCGGACAAATGGATGCGCTCAACTCACTGGCAACATTTGCCTATAATCATCCGGACTATATTTACCCAAAGATAGTTCAAGCGGAAAGAAAGGGAAAAGGAAACCTAAATAAAGAAGAAGAAAGCAATTCTGAAACGGAAGCACCCATCAATGCCCCTTCCTCCTTCCGTCTCCGTGCCGAAGCCCTGGGCCATCCGCTGATGAACCGTGACCGCTGTGTCCGCAATGACATCGACATGGTGAAACGACCGTTTTTCATCATCGTCACCGGCGCCAACATGGCAGGGAAAAGCACCTATCTGCGTACGGTGGGCATCAATTACCTCCTTGCCTGCATCGGCGCCCCCGTCTGTGCCCGCCAAATGGAAATATGCCCGGCCCGGCTCATCACTAGCCTGCGTACCTCGGATTCACTGAACGACAACGAGTCCTACTTCTTTGCCGAACTCAAACGTCTGAAACTCATCATAGACAAGCTGCAGGCTGGTGAGGAGCTTTTCATCATCCTCGACGAAATTCTGAAAGGTACCAACTCCATGGACAAGCAGAAAGGCTCCTTTTCCCTTATCAAGCAATTCATGACTTTGCAGGCCAATGGCATCATTGCCACCCACGACCTGCTGCTGGGAACACTCATCGACCTCTTCCCCGATGACATCCGCAACTATCGCTTCGAAGCAGACATTACAGACAATGAACTGACCTTCTCCTACCGCTTGCGCCCAGGCATCGCCCAGAATATGAACGCCTGCTTCCTGATGAAAAAAATGGGGATTGCCGTTGCCGACTAATCCCCACCACAGTTAAAGTCAAGTCTAACTCTTTGACTGATTATGCTGTTTTACATTTCTCCAGGAAAGTAGATACTGCAACCGCATCGCTACCCGTATAGTAGCGTACGGAAGTTACCGGAGTATACGTGTAAGGCACAAACTGATACAACTGTACAGCCGCAAATTTATTGTCCTGCGAAATCATGACATCCATGCGCACATTTCCACTGCCGCTACTTTTTATTTCAGTCTCGCCATTCAGCTGTTCATTCTCAATCATATCTGTAAGTTTGCCCAAATATTTCAAATCGAAGAAAACACTGCGTTCCTTGGTCACACTGCCCGTCGGCAAATAGACCACTTCCTTCGATTTCCAAAACAGACGGAACACGCCAAGCAAGACGAATGCCGTACCCAGCACCATCAAAGCCATGCTGAGAGTGGAAGATTTATCACTCATCTCAAAAATGGATGCAAAAATAAAAACACCGACCAGCAGCATAGCTACTGAAAAGATAAGTCCTGAAACACTGGTACGCTTTACAATATCGGGATGTGAAGACGCAAAAAGAGTTGCGTCAATAGTTTGAGTTGCCATAATTATAATATGTTTTAATGAATTTATTAGAAATAGAAAATACAGTATTTCCCTGCAAAAACACATAGTCTGACCATACACAAGGGAAAAAGGAAAATTCAATAAAACACTAAATGAGAATACGCCTTAGTGTGAAAATGTAATATTCGCACACCGGCTGGCAACGATAATAGGCAGTGGCATCATAGAGTTTCTCACGATGCAGAGACAAAACAGCCGCTCGCTGGGCCAGTTTGTCAATCCAGTCCTTTAAAGAAAATATATATTCCGTGGTAGAAATACGCTGTATACGGGAGTACGTCAGCGAATGTAATTGTCCACCCATGCCCGCCAGCTCTGCATCCGGCAGATAAGGCAATTGAGGCATCGCAATATAGGCATCAGTCTGCTCATGTACGGCAATAGTATTCTCACTCACAACATTCCCACCACTCACCGCTTTATTGGCAAATGTATCGCTTGCAGTCTGCCATAAAGCCAATGCAAGTACCATGAATCCTATGAATCTTAAGAATTTAGCCATATCTATGTGCAAATATAACAGTTTCTTTCAGGAATTTGTTTAATGCACACATCTTTTAATGTTTCTTGGATGATTTATAGGAAATAAAAAGCCGCTCCAAACAAATTGGAACGGCTTCTATATATAAAAAGAATAGTTGAATTATTCAGCTTTAGCTTCCTCAGCAGCAGGAGCTTCTGCAACTGGTGCAGCAGTTTCTGCAGCAGGAGTAGCTTCAGTAGCAGCAGCTTTCTTTGAACGGCGGGTACGAGTAGCCTTCTTGGCAACCTTTTCCTTAGCCATGTTTTCGTTGTAGTCAACGAGTTCAATGAAGCACATTTCAGCGTTGTCACCCAAACGGTTACCAGTCTTGATAATACGAGTGTAACCACCCGGACGATCAGCAATCTTCACAGAGATTTCTTTAAACAATTCAGTTACAGCATACTTGTCTTGCAAATTGCTAAATACAACACGACGGGAATTAGTCGTATCGTCTTTAGCCTTTGTAATCAAAGGCTCAACAAACTTCTTCAAAGCTTTAGCCTTTGCAACGGTCGTAGTGATTCTTTTGTGCTTAATCAAAGAACACGCCATATTAGCCAACATAGCGTTTCTATGAGAGGCAGTACGACCCAAATGGTTGAATTTCTTATTATGTCTCATTTTTTATTCTTTATCTAATTTATATTTAGAAATATCAGTTCCAAACGACAGATTCAGACTTTCCAGCAAATCATCAAGCTCGGTAAGCGATTTCTTTCCGAAGTTTCTGAATTTCAGCAAATCCGTCTTGTTGAATTGTACCAAGTCACCAAGAGTCTCTACATCTGCAGCCTTCAGACAGTTGAGGGCACGTACAGAGAGATCCATATCAACGAGCTTGGTCTTCAGCAACTGACGCATGTGCAATACTTCTTCATCAAACTCTTCATTGCCGTCAACATCATTTGTTTCCAGCGTGATCTTCTCGTCAGAGAAAAGCATGAAGTGATAAATCAGAATCTTTGCAGCTTCTTTCAGGGCTTCTTTCGGATGAATGGAACCGTCGGTAGTAATCTCAAGTACCAGTTTCTCGTAGTCGGTCTTCTGCTCTACACGGAAGTTCTCTACCTGATACTTCACATTACGTATCGGAGTATAAATAGAATCGATAGGAATTACGTTCACATCGGTGCAATATTCGCGGTTTTCGTCAGCAGGAACATAACCACGACCTTTGTTGATCGTAATATCTATCTGCATAGTCGACTTTGAATCTAAATGACAAATAACTAATTCAGGATTTAACACTTCAAATCCAGTCAAATACTTACCTATGTCACCTGCTTTAAATTCACTTGAATTCTCGACTGTAATACTTACTTTCTCACTCTCGAATTCTTCAACTACTTGCTTGAATCTCACTTGTTTCAGATTCAAGATAATGTTAGTAACATCCTCTTTTGCCCCCGGAACACTGGAAAATTCATGCTCAACACCGTCTATCTTGATAGTAGTGATAGCAAAACCTTCCAATGAAGAAAGCAGGATGCGGCGCAGTGCATTACCCACGGTAATACCGAAACCGGGCTCCAACGGACGAAATTCGAATTTTCCGAATCTAGAGTCCGCTTCCAACATTAATACTTTATCAGGTTTTTGAAATGCTAATATCGCCATGAAATTAATTATTATTTAGAATACAATTCTACGATCAAATGCTCTTTAATGTTTTCAGGAATGTCTGCTCTTTCAGGTACATGCAGCAATTTGCCTACCTTAGAGTTATCATCCCATTCCAACCAAGGATATTTGCTATGGTTAAAGCCAGCCAGTGAATTAGCGATAACTTCCAATGATTTGGATCTTTCACGAACACCGATCACCTGACCCGGTTTCACTGCATAAGAAGGAATATTCACAACCTCACCGTCTACAGTAATGTGCTTGTGGCTCACCAACTGACGAGCAGCTGCGCGAGTAGGAGCAATACCCAAACGGAATACGATATTGTCAAGGCGACCTTCCAACAATTGGAGAAGGATTTCACCAGTAATACCTTTAGCAGTCTCAGCCTTCTCAAACAAGTTGCGGAATTGTTTTTCCAAAACGCCATAAGTATATTTGGCTTTCTGTTTCTCACGAAGTTGAACACCGTATTCAGAAGTCTTTCTCTTTCTGGAATTACCGTGCTGTCCGGGAGGATAGTTCTTCTTTGACAATACTTTATCTGCTCCAAAGATACCTTCACCGAATTTACGAGCTATTCTTGATTTTGGTCCAGTATATCTAGCCATTTCTTTTAAATATTTAATTGTTTATTCATGAACTTGGGTTTGTTGCAGCCGCGATTGCAGAGAGAAAGTTTACAATCCAATAACAAAATCAAGTCTCACTTCTATTAAAGGTAAATTTTAAACTCTACGTCTTTTCGGAGGACGACAACCGTTGTGCGGAAGCGGAGTTACGTCAATGATTTCAGTAACCTCGATACCTGCACCGTGGATAGTTCTAATAGCAGACTCACGTCCGTTACCCGGGCCCTTCACATATGCTTTTACCTTTCTCAAGCCAAGATCGTATGCTATCTTAGCACAATCTTGAGCAGCCATCTGTGCTGCGTAGGGAGTGTTCTTCTTTGAACCTCTAAAACCCATCTTTCCGGCAGAAGACCAAGAAATGATCTGACCTTCGCTGTTTGCCAGAGAAACAATAATGTTGTTAAAAGATGAATGAACATGCAACTGTCCATTAGCATCAACCTTCACATTTCTCTTTTTTGCTGCAACTGTTTTTTTTGCCATATCAACAATTATTATTTAGTAGCTTTTTTCTTATTAGCAACGGTTTTCTTTCTACCCTTACGAGTACGGGCATTGTTCTTTGTGCTCTGACCTCTTACTGGAAGACCAATACGATGACGAACACCACGATAGCAACCGATATCCATTAAACGCTTAATGTTCAATTGAACTTCAGAACGAAGATCACCTTCAACCTTATACTCTGCACCAATGATCTCACGAATCTTGGCAGCCTGATCATCCGTCCAGTCTTTTACTTTCAGGTCTCTGTCAACACCTGCTTTATCCAAAATTTTTGCTGAACTACTACGACCTATACCATATACATAGGTCAACGCAACTTCACCTCTCTTGTTTTGAGGCAAATCGACACCAACTATTCTTATAGCCATATACTAAATTATTTTTTTTGCAAAAATAATAATATTATCCTTGACGTTGTTTATACTTAGGATTTTTCTTGTTAATAACATACAAACGGCCATTACGTCTAACGATCTTACACTCTGGCGTACGTTTCTTTAAGGATGCTCTTACTTTCATATCTTAATTTTATTTATATCTAAATACAATTCTTCCTTTCGATAAATCGTAAGGAGACATTTCGACTCTTACTTTATCCCCTGGCAGGATTTTGATGTAATGCATCCGCATCTTACCGGAAATATGTGCAGTAATCTCATGTCCGTTTTCTAATTCAACACGAAACATTGCATTAGACAATGCTTCAACTATAACTCCATCTTGTTCTATTGCAGATTGCTTTGCCATATTAATTTCTTAAATTGCTTTATCTCCTAATACTTCTTCAATGAACTCGAATGATGACAATATATCAGCTTCACCAGTGCCGACTGCTATCGTATGTTCAAAATGAGCTGCACACTTGCGGTCTTTTGTCCTCACCGTCCAGCCATCACGCTCCATGAGTATTTGTCGGTTACCTAAAGTTATCATCGGTTCAATGGCAATGCACAAGCCTTTCTTCAGCATTGTCCCATAACCACGCTTTCCGTAATTGGGAACCTGAGGATCTTCATGCATTTCCTTGCCTATTCCGTGACCCACAAACTCACGCACCACACCATAAGAATTAGATTCGCAGTGCTGCTGTATCGCATAACCGATATCACCCAACCGCCTGCCGTGAACGGCATTCTGTATCCCTATGTACAATGCTTCTTTAGTAACCTTCAGTAATTTGCGGACTTCTTCGTCAACTTCACCTACACAAAACGTATAGGCTGAGTCGCCACAAAAGCCATTCATGTAAGTACCACAATCAACAGACACGATATCACCATCTTTCAGTACCACATCATCTCCCGGAATACCATGTACCACCTGGTCATTTACAGATGTGCAAATAGAAGCTGGAAACGGATCGCCATATTGATTAGGAAAACCTTTAAAGGTTGGAACAGCACCATTGTCTTTGATGAACTCTTCCGCCACCCTATCCAGCTCTTTTGTTGTCACTCCGGGCTTTATAACCTTAGCTATCTCAGCCAACGTCTTTCCAACAAGCAAATTACTCTTGCGGAGCAGCTCTATTTCATCTTCTGTTTTAAGAAATATCATTCTTCAAAAAAGATTAATATGCAGCCACATTACCACTGCGGCCTTTAATACGTCCGGATTTCAGCAAACCGTCATAGTGTCTCATCAACAAATGACTTTCTACCTGCTGGAGAGTATCAAGCACCACACCCACAAGGATTAACAAAGATGTACCGCCAAAGAATTGAGCAAACTCAGCTTTCACACCGAATATACCGGCAAACGCAGGCATAATGGCAACCAAGGCCAAGAAGAAAGAACCAGGCAAAGTAATACGCGACATAATCACGTCAATATACTCAGCAGTTTGCTTTCCTGGCTTGATACCCGGAATAAAACCATTGTTTCTCTTCATATCTTCAGCCATCTGAGTCGGGTTAATAGTAATTGCAGTATAGAAATACGTAAACAATATAATCAACACTGCAAAAATCAAATTATACCAAAAGCTTGTATGATCAGTCAATGCACGTACGAAACCACTTGCATCATTTACATTTGAGAACCCAACAAGAGTGATAGGAATAAACATGATAGCCTGAGCAAAAATGATAGGCATCACGTTAGCAGCATTCACCTTCAAAGGAATATACTGTCTAGCACCGCCATATTGCTTGTTACCCACGATCTTCTTCGCATATTGTACAGGAATCTTTCTAGTTCCCTGCACCAAAAGAATAGCGAATGCAATAACAACCAGCAGAACAACAAGCTCAATCAAGAACATTACCAGACCACCAGTCTTGTCCGTCATACGGGAAATCAATTCCTGGAATAAGGACTGTGGCAGACGGGCGATGATACCAATCATGATAATCAGCGAAATACCATTACCGATACCCTTATCCGTAATTCTCTCACCAAGCCACAAAATAAACATACTTCCAGCCGCTAAAATAATGGTAGAAGTAAACATAAACAGAGTCCAATCTAATGAAGCATTTAAAGAAGGACCAGCCTGCATCTTAAGATTGAGCAAATAAGAAGGAGCCTGAACCAAAAGAATAAGAATCGTCAGATAACGAGTATATTGATTCATTTTTCTTCTACCACTCTCACCTTCGCGCTGCAATTTCTGGAAATACGGAACCGCAATACCCAGCAACTGAATCACAATGGAGGCAGAGATGTACGGCATGATACCCAATGCAAAAATAGAGGCATTGGAAAATGCTCCTCCGGAAAACATATTTAACAAGGCTAAAAGACCTTCGCTTGTCTGTTGATGCAATTGTGTCAGCATTGACGGATTGATACCCGGCAAAACGACATACGAACCAAAACGGTAGATTGCCACAAACAATATGGTAATGAGGATCCGTTGTCTCAGATCCTCAATTTTCCATATATTCTTTAATGTTTCAATAGCTTTTCTCATTGAATTAGAGTTTTACTACTTGTCCACCAGCAGCTTCGATGGCAGCAACAGCAGTCTTAGAAAATGCATGTGCTTGTACATCCAACTTAGCAGTCAAAGTTCCGTTACCTAATACTTTTACCAACTGGCTTGCAGAAATGAAACCAGCAGCAATGAAGTCACTGATACCTACAGTCTGCAAGTTCTTTGCTTCAGCCAATTTCTGAATTGTATCCAAGTTGATAGCCTTATACTCTACACGATTGATATTTTTAAAGCCAAACTTAGGTACACGACGTTGAAGAGGCATCTGACCACCTTCAAAACCGATTTTCTTAGAGTATCCAGATCTTGATTTAGCTCCTTTATGACCTCTAGTAGAAGTACCTCCCAAGCCAGAACCCGGACCACGTCCAATTCTCTTTCTTGTTTTAGTAGATCCCTCTGCAGGTTTTAAATTACTTAAGTTCATATTGTAATTCGTTTTATATTCAACAAATAATTACTTAACAATGGTAACCAAGTGTTTAACCTTATCCACCATTCCAAGAATTGAAGGAGTGCATTCGTGTTCAACCACACGATTCAACTTATGAAGTCCCAGTGCATCGAGAGTTCTCTTCTGATCAGCAGGAGCACCAATTCTACTTTTAACTTGTTTAATCTTTATAGTCGACATATTCTTCCTCCTTATCCTCTAAATACTTTTTCCATACTAACTCCTCTGTTCTGGGCAACCATACGAGCATCGCGCATTTCACTCAATGCCAAGATAGTAGCCTTTACCAAGTTGTGCGGGTTGGAAGAACCTTTTGACTTAGCCAAAACGTCTGTTACACCAACACTTTCCAATACGGCACGCATTGCACCGCCAGCAACAACACCGGTACCGTGAGAAGCCGGTTTAATAAATACTTCAGCGCCACCGAACTTTGCAGACTGTTCGTGAGGAACTGTACCTTTCAGTACAGGCACTCTTGTCAGGTTTTTCTTTGCAGATTCAACACCTTTGGCAATAGCAGCGGTTACTTCACCAGCTTTACCAAGGCCCCAACCGATGATGCCTTCTTCGTTTCCTACTACCACAATAGCAGAGAAACTAAAAGTTCTACCACCTTTGGTTACTTTGGTTACACGATTAATAGCAACCAATCTGTCTTTCAGCTCTATATCGTTTGTAATCTTAACTCTATTATTAAGTCCTGCCATAATGATTAAAATTTAAGTCCACCGTTACGGGCAGCATCAGCCACCTCTTTTACTCTCCCATGATACAAGTAACCATTACGGTCGAAAACAACAGTAGTAATACCTGCTTCCTGAGCTTTTTTCGCAATCAGTTCACCTACTTTAGCAGCTTGTTCCTTCTTTGGCATTTTTTCAGTCATACCCAACGAAGAAGCGGCAGCCAATGTCTTACCGGACAAGTCATCGATAATCTGAACATAGATTTGCTTGTTACTTCTAAATACACTCATACGCGGGCATTCAGTAGTACCTGAAATTTTGTTGCGTACTCTATATTTGATCTTAATTCGTCTTTCTATTTTTGTTGTCATAATAATATCAATTTAAATGATTATTTAGCACCAGCTGATTTACCAGACTTTCTACGAATTTCTTCGCCAACAAACTTAATACCCTTACCCTTATACGGTTCAGGCTTACGGAAAGAACGTATTTTAGAGCAAACTTGACCAAGTAACTGCTTGTCGCAAGATTCCAATATAATCAAAGGATTCTTGTTTCTTTCAGACTTAGTCTCAACTTTAACTTCAGGAGGCAACTGTATAAAGATACTGTGAGTATAACCTAAAGCCAGTTCAATGATATTTCCCTGGTTAGAGGCACGGTAACCTACACCGACAAGTTCCAATTCTTTCTTATATCCTTCTGATACACCAACAACCATGTTGTGCACCAATGAACGGTATAATCCATGGAATGCATGCTTTTGCTTGGGGTTATCCAGCATTGCATTTTCATTCTCAGCCAAAACAACATGACCGTCTTCGATGGTAACATTGATAGCAGGATTTACATATTGGCTCATTTCGCCTTTGGGTCCCTTAACGGTAACCACGTCATCTTTCAGAGTAACTGTTACTCCAGCGGGAATACTAATGGGTAATTTTCCTATTCTTGACATTGCTAATTCCTCCTATTAATATACATAACACAAAACTTCACCACCAATCTTCAGTTCAGCGGCTTCTTTGTTGGTCATTACACCCTTGGAAGTAGATATTATAGCAATACCCAAACCATTAATAACACGCGGCATGTCTTTATAACCGGTATATTGACGCAAACCCGGAGAAGAGATTCTCTCCAGCTTCTTGATTGCGTTAACCTTGTTTACCGGATCATACTTCAAGGCAACTTTGATTGTACCTTGAGGACCATCTTCTACAAACTTATAATTAAGAATGTAGCCCTTTTCAAAAAGAATCTTAGTGATTTCTTTTTTCAAATTAGAAGCCGGAACTTCCACAACTCTGTGCTTCGCTTGAATAGCGTTCCGCAACCTCGTCAAATAATCTGCTATTGGATCAGTCATATAAAAAATAAATTAAATTAATCAGGCCTACCCTGACAATATTTAAAAACAATAATTACCAGCTTGCTTTCTTTACACCGGGAATAAGACCGTTAGAAGCCATCTCACGGAACTGGATTCTGGAGATGCCAAACTGACGGATATATCCTTTGGGACGACCTGTCAGCTTGCAACGGTTGTGCATGCGAATCGGGTTAGAATTTTTAGGCAAATCCTGCAATTTCTGTGCAGCTTCAAAAGCTTCAGCAGGATCACCGGTTCTAACGATTTGCTTCAACGCAGCTCTTTTCTCGGCATATCTGGCTACTAATTTAGCACGCTTTACTTCGCGTGCTTTCATTGATTCCTTTGCCATATTATCAATCTTTTTTAGCGTTTTTAAACGGTAAACCGAATTCTTTCAACAAGGCATACCCTTCTTCATCTGTTTGCGCAGAGGTTACAAAGGTAATATTCATTCCGAGAATTCTAGTAATACTATCGATATTAATTTCAGGGAAAATGATTTGTTCCTGAATACCAAGGGTATAGTTACCCTTACCATCGAACTTACTTTCAATACCCTTGAAGTCGCGGATACGAGGCAGAGCTACACGAACCAACTTTTCAAGGAATTCGTACATTCTCTCACGACGCAGAGTTACCATAACGCCAATCGGCATTTTCTTACGCAACTTAAAGTTTGCAATATCCTTACGAGAAATGGTTGCCACGGCTTTCTGGCCAGTGATAGTAGTCATTTCATTAATTGCCACTTCAATAATCTTCTTGTCGGCAACAGCCATACCCAGACCCTGATTGATAACAATCTTCTTAAGTACGGGTATCTGCATAGAAGAAGAATACTGGAACTGTGATTTCAATGCAGGCGCAATACGCTCTGCATATTCTTTCTTAAGGCTAGCAGTATTACTCATTACTTAATCTCCTCTCCTGATTTTTTAGAATAACGCACTAAAGTGCCTTCAGCACTTACTTTTCTACCAACACGCGTTGCTTTGCCAGTCTTTGGATCAACGGGGTTCAAGTTTGACAAGTGGATAGAAGCTTCTTGCTTCACAATACCACCTTGCGGGTTCTTAGCATTCGGTTTTGTGCTCTTAGACACCATGTTGATACCTTCAACGATTGCGCGGTTTTTATCAACAAGAACCTTCAATACACGACCAGTCTTACCCTTGTCTTCACCGGAGTTTACATAAACTGTATCGCCTTTTTTAATATGTAATTTACTCATTACTCAAATCTTTTACAATATTAAAGTACTTCAGGAGCGAGTGACACAACTTTCATGTTAGTAGCACGAAGTTCACGAGCTACCGGACCGAAAATACGACTACCTCTAATTTCACCTGCATTGTTCAACAACACGCAAGCATTATCATCAAAACGTATGTAAGAGCCATCAGCACGACGGATTTCTTTCTTAGTACGTACGATCAAAGCTTTAGACACTGCACCTTTTTTAATATCACTTGAAGGGATAACGCTCTTAACAGAAACGACAATCACGTCCCCTACTGAAGCATAGCGACGACCTGTACCACCCAAAACGCGGATACAGAGAGCCTCTTTTGCCCCACTATTATCACATACTGTAAGTCTGGATTCTACTTGTATCATAATTACTTAGCTCTTTCAATTATTTCTACCAATCTCCATCTCTTAGTCTTGCTCAAAGGACGAGTTTCCATGATGTGTACAGTATCGCCGATATTGCACTCATTCTTTTCATCATGAGCATGGTACTTCTTCGTCTTGCTAACGAACTTACCATATATGGGGTGTTTCTCCTTAAACTTAGCTGCTACTGTAATGGTCTTATCCATCTTGTTGCTCAGCACAACCCCAGTTCTTTCTTTTCTTAAATTTCTTGCTTCCATCAAGCTCATCATTTATTGTTAAGTTCTCTTTGGCGTAATTCAGTCTTCATACGCGCAATAGTCCTGCGTAATTGTTTGATCTGAGCAGGATTATCCAAAGGAGAAATAGAATGATTTAAAATCACTTGGTTGTAATTAGCTACTTCTGCTTCAACTCTTTCTACCAAGTCACTGGTAGGCATCTCTTTAATTTCTGCTGTTTTCATACTTCTTACGCATTTTGATTTTGAATATCATAATCACGTCTAACCACAAACTTAGTTGTGATAGGAAGCTTCTGTGCAGCCAAGCGCAAAGCTTCTTTAGCGATTTCATAAGATACTCCTTCGGCTTCGATAATAATTCTACCCGGTGTAACAGGCGCTACGAATCCTTCCGGCGCACCCTTACCCTTACCCATACGCACATCAGCAGGCTTTCTGGTGATAGGTTTGTCGGGGAAAATACGAATCCAAATCTGTCCTTGACGTTGCATATATCTTGTCACTGCAATACGCGCAGCTTCAATCTGACGGCCTGTAATCCATTTCGTTTCCAAGGCCTTAATACCAAAAGATCCGAAAGCCAACTGGTTTCCTCTTTGGGCATTACCCTTTTGACGGCCTTTTTGTTGTCTTCTGAATTTTGTTTTTTTCGGTTGTAACATAATTCCTAAAAATCAAATTCGTTAGCGATTATTTTTCTTTCTTTTGAAGTTCTTTCCGCCATTGTTTCCGCTATTGCTTCCACGACCACTTTCCTTGCTTTGCGTAAAGTTCGGAGCCAACTCCTTCTTACCATAAACTTCACCTCTACAAATCCAAACTTTAATGCCGAGAAGACCAACCTTAGTCAATGCTTCTGCATGACAATAGTCGATATCTGCTCTGAAAGTGTGCAACGGAGTTCTTCCTTCCTTATACATTTCAGAACGGGCCATTTCTGCACCATTCAAACGTCCTGAAATCTGAATCTTGATACCTTCCGCACCCATACGCATTGTATTGGCAATAGCCATCTTGATGGCACGACGGTAGGCTATTTTGCCTTCAACCTGACGGGCAATGTTGTTAGCCACGATAACAGCATCCAACTCTGGTCTCTTAACTTCGAAGATATTAATCTGAATATCCTTATCAGTAACCTTCTTCAACTCCTCTTTCAACTTGTCAACTTCTTGGCCACCTTTGCCGATAATGATACCCGGACGTGCAGTACAAACGGTAATAGTCACGAGTTTCAGTGTACGTTCAATTACAATTCTTGACACACTAGCCTTTGCCAGACGAGCGTTCAAATATTTACGAATCTTGCTATCTTCCAGCAGAGAATCGCCGTAATTCTTTCCACCATACCAATTGGAATCCCATCCTCTGATAATTCCTAAACGGTTGCTTATTGGATTAACTTTTTGTCCCATTTACCTTAATTTTGATCTTCGTTATTACTTTTAGAACCAACGAACAACGTTACGTGGTTTGAACGTTTACGAATTCTGTAACCTCTACCCTGCGGAGCCGGTCTCATTCTTTTGAGTGTAGCACCACCATCAACAAAAATCTTGGTTACGAACAGCTCGCCACTTTCAGCTTTACGTTCGTTTTTCTGCTCCCAGTTAGCAATTGCAGAGCGCAGCAACTTTTCCACTCTTGCGGCAGCCTCTTTTGAAGAGAACTTCAAAACGCCGAGTGCTCTGTTCACCTCCATCCCGCGAATCATGTCAGCCACGAGACGCATTTTACGGGGGGAAGTAGGAACATTTTGCAATTTCGCAAAATACATGGTCTTAAGGGCTTCTTTTCTTTTTTCAGCCGATATTTTTTTTCTTGCTCCCATTATATTATTACTTTATTATTTCAGATAAATCCTGTTTTATTTTTTCTTGTTACCAGCGTGTCCTCTGAAAGTACGAGTTGGAGCAAATTCGCCCAACTTGTGTCCTACCATATTTTCGGTAACATAAACAGGAATAAATTTATTTCCGTTGTGAACTGCAACAGTATGGCCTACGAAATCAGGCGAAATCATTGAAGCTCTGGCCCAGGTCTTAACTACCACTTTCTTGCCCGATTCATTCATGGCAAGCACTTTCTTCTCAAGCTTAACGTTAATATACGGACCTTTTTTTAATGAACGACTCATAATTTACTCAATTAATCAGATTACTTCTTTCTTCTCTCAATAATATACTTAGACGATTGTTTCTTCGGAGCTCTTGTCTTAAGACCCTTAGCGTACAATCCCTTACGAGATCTCGGGTGTCCTCCTGAAGCACGTCCTTCACCACCACCCATCGGGTGATCAACCGGGTTCATAACAACACCACGGTTACGCGGACGACGTCCTAACCAACGAGAACGTCCAGCTTTACCTGAACTTTCCAATCCATGATCTGAGTTACCTACACTACCAATAGTAGCCTTACAAGTACTGAGGATCTGACGAACCTCACCTGAAGGCAACTTGATAACGCAGTACTTACCTTCTCTAGAAGTCAACTGAGCGAAGTTACCAGCCGAGCGAACCAAGGCAGCGCCTTGTCCCGGACGTAATTCGATGTTGTGAATTACAGTACCGACCGGAATATTCTGAAGCGGAAGTGCGTTTCCGATTTCCGGAGCGGCAGTCTCACCTGACATCAAAGTCGTACCAACTTGCAATCCATTGGGAGCAATAATATATCTTTTTTCTCCATCTGCATAAAACAACAAAGCGATACGAGCCGAACGATTCGGATCGTATTCAATTGTTTTAACCACTGCAGGCACACCGTCTTTATTTCTCTTGAAATCTACGATACGAATAATCTTCTTACTACCGCCACCGATGTAGCGCATAGTCATCTTACCTTCGTTGTTACGACCACCTGAAGATTTCTTACCAAATACAAGAGACTTTTCTGGTACCCGTGCAGTAATCTCTTCGTAAGTACCAATAATTTTATGTCTTTGCCCCGGTGTTGTGGGCTTAAATTTACGTACTGCCATTTTTATTAAATATTGCTATAAAAATCAATAGTATCTCCTTCTTTCAACGTAACGATAGCCTTCTTGAACGCATTCGTACGTCCGTTGATGATACCGGCACGAGTATAGCGGCTCTTGTTTTTGCCAGCATACTTCATTGTATTCACATCAACTACTGTAACGTTGTAAAGGGCTTCAACTTCCTTCTTAATTTCCAGTTTATTAGCTTCAGGACGCACGATAAAGCCGAAACGATTATTCGTCTTATCAGTAATTGCAGTCATCTTCTCTGTCACTAACGGTTTAATAATAATTCCCATTATTTAAGCCTCCTTTTTACATTAAGATATTGTCGATAGCAGAAAGTGCACTTTCAGCAAACACAACGACCCCAGCGTCCAATACTCTGTAAGTATTTAACCCTGAGATAGTCTGCACATTAGCACCCTTCACATTACGAGCCGACAAATATACGTTTTTATTTGCTTCTGGTAAAATCACAAGCAGCTTTTTGTCAGAAACTTTAAGATTTTTTGTCATTGCAACAAAATCTTTAGTCTTCGGAGCTTCAAAAGAGAAGTCTTCTACTACTACAACAGCGTTGTTCTGAGCCTTGTATGACAAAGCTGACTTACGAGCCAGAGCCTTTACTTTTTTGTTTAATTTGAAGTAGTAATCTCTCGGTTTCGGACCGAATACGCGTCCACCACCAACAAGTACCGGTGAGTTCATGTCACCACGACGTGCACCACCACCACCTTTCTGGCGACCGATTTTACGAGTAGAACCACTGATTTCGCTTCTTTCCTTTGACTTGTGTGTACCCTGACGCTGGTTAGCCATAAACTGTTTAACATCCAAGTAGATAGCGTGGTCGTTGGGCTCAATTCCGAAGATAGACTCGTTTAACGTAATCTTTCTCCCAGTGTCTTCACCTTTAATGTTATATACGTTAACTTCCATTATTTCTCAATTATTACGATTGAACCTTTGCAACCAGGAACAGATCCCTTAATCAAAAGAAGATTGTGCTCCGCGATTACCTTTAATACCTGCAGGTTTTGAACAGTTACTCTGTCGCCACCAAGCTGTCCGCCCATGCGCATTCCTTTGAATACTTTTGCAGGGTAAGAACAAGCACCGATAGAACCCGGCTTACGAGCGCGGTTGTGCTGACCGTGAGTAGTCTGGCCTACACCACCAAAACCATGGCGTTTTACTACACCCTGGAAACCTTTACCCTTAGAAGTACCTACAACGTCAACAAAAGTTGCGTCATTGAACAGTTCTACGGTAACAGTGTCACCCAGATTCAACTCTGTTTCAAATTCTTTGAACTCAGCCAAGTGTTTCTTGGGAGTTACTCCAGCTTTCTTAAAGTGGCCCATCAAAGGCTTTGTAGTGTGCTTCTCCTTCTTGTCCTGGAAGCCCAGCTGAACAGCTTCATAACCGTCCTTTTCTACAGTTTTCACTTGAGTAACAACACAAGGACCTGCTTCGATAACAGTGCATGGTACATTCTTACCCTCGGCACTGAAAACGGATGTCATTCCGATTTTTTTTCCTAATAATCCTGGCATTTCACTTAATTTTTAATACTTACACTTTGATTTCTACTTCCACACCACTCGGCAACTCCAACTTCATCAGAGCATCTACTGTCTTAGCTGTTGAGCTATAGATGTCAATCAGTCTCTTGTAAGAAGAGAGTTCGAATTGTTCACGCGACTTCTTGTTAACGAAAGTCGAACGGTTCACGGTAAAGATACGCTTGTGCGTAGGAAGAGGAATCGGACCGCTAACGATGGCGCCCGTTGTCTTCACCGTTCTTACAATCTTCTCAGCTGACTTGTCAACCAAGTTGTGGTCGTAAGATTTCAGTTTGATTCTAATTTTTTGACTCATTACTGTCTTTAATTATTAAATAGTTATATAAGATGAAGTTCCGCAGGCTAAGAGTCATTCGC
Source organism: Bacteroides sp. AR20 (assembly GCF_964250605.1). Taxonomy (NCBI): domain Bacteria; kingdom Pseudomonadati; phylum Bacteroidota; class Bacteroidia; order Bacteroidales; family Bacteroidaceae; genus Bacteroides; species Bacteroides sp. AR20. Next base: position 49,452 of record NZ_CAXUGK010000022.1, read on the forward strand.
TAGCCTACGGGACTTCAAGTTTTTTTAGATTAAGTCAGCACGACCTTTTACTTCCTCCAATACTGCCTTGGCAATAGAGTTGGAAACCTGGGCGTGGTGAGAGTATACCATTGAAGAGGTTGCACGACCAGAAGTGATGGTACGCAATGCTGTTACGTAACCGAACATTTCTGCCAGCGGAACCATTGCCTTCACGATACGTGCACCGGAACGGCTGGATTCCATACCTTCCACCTGGCCACGACGCTTGTTCAAGTCACCGATAACGTCACCCATGTTCTCTTCCGGAGTAACAACTTCCAGCTTCATGATAGGCTCCATCAATACCGGGCCTGCCTTAGCACAAGCATTCTTATATGCCTGGATAGCACAGATTTCGAAAGACAACTGGTCAGAGTCAACCGGGTGGAAAGAACCGTCAATCAAGGTTACTTTCAGTGAATCCAACGGATAACCTGCCAACACACCATTCTTCATGGCAGTAGTGAAGCCCTTCTGTACAGACGGGATAAATTCCTTAGGAATGTTACCACCCTTCACTTCGTCGACGAATTGCAATCCGCCTTCCTTGAAGTCTTCATCAACCGGGCCGATGTTCACGATAATATCAGCGAACTTACCACGACCACCGGACTGCTTCTTGTAAACTTCACGCAAGTTGACTGTCTTAGTGATAGCTTCCTTATAGTTAACTTGAGGCTTACCTTGGTTACATTCAACCTTGAACTCACGTTTCAGACGGTCGATGATAATATCCAAGTGAAGCTCACCCATACCAGAGATAACTGTCTGACCAGTCTGTTCGTCAGTCTTAACTGTAAACGTCGGATCTTCTTCAGCCAGCTTAGCCAAGCCATTTGACAGTTTATCCATATCCTTCTGAGTCTTAGGCTCAACTGCGATACCAATTACCGGTTCCGGGAAGTCCATAGACTCCAATACAATCGGTGCAGTTTCGTCACACAATGTATCACCAGTATGTATATCCTTGAAACCTACGCCAGCACCAATATCACCAGCACCGATAACTTCTACCGGATTCTGCTTGTTTGAGTGCATCTGGAACAGACGGGATACACGCTCCTTCTTCCTTGAACGGGAATTATAAATATAAGAACCCGCTTCAATTTTTCCTGAATAAACACGGAAGAAAGTCAGACGACCGACATACGGGTCAGTAGCAATCTTAAATGCCAAAGCAGATGTTTTTTCATCATCATCCGGCTTACGATCTTCCTCCAAACCAGTATCAGGATTAGTTCCTATGATATTCGGAGTATCCAACGGAGAAGGCAAGAATGCACAAACATAGTCAAGCAAAGTCTGTACACCTTTGTTCTTGAATGAAGATCCACACAGCATCGGAACAACAGCCATCTGTACTGTTGCGTTACGAAGAGCTCTCAAAACCTCTTCTTCTGTAATAGTAGAAGGATCATCGAAATATTTCTCCATCAAGGCATCGTCAAACTCAGCTACTTTTTCGAGCATCTTATCTCTCCATTCATTGGCTTCGTCTACTAAATTGGCAGGAATTTCCTCCACCGTATAGTCAGCCCCCATTGTCTCATCATGCCAATAGATAGCTTTCATTTTAATAAGGTCAACCAACCCCTTGAAAGTTTCTTCAGCGCCAATAGGGATAACGATAGGACATGGATTAGCACCCAAAACGTCCTTCATTTGGCGAACTACTTCGAAGAAGTCTGCACCGGAACGGTCCATTTTATTAACATAACCGATACGTGGCACATTGTACTTGTCTGCTTGACGCCAAACTGTTTCAGATTGCGGTTCAACGCCACCAACTGCACAATAAGCAGCGACAGCACCGTCCAACACACGTAAAGAGCGTTCTACCTCAGCAGTAAAGTCCACGTGTCCCGGAGTATCAATCAAATTGATTTTATAAGTATTACCGGCATATTTCCAACGAGTGGTGGTAGCGGCAGAAGTGATAGTGATACCACGCTCCTGCTCTTGCTCCATCCAGTCCATTGTAGCGGCACCATCGTGTACCTCACCGATTTTATGGGTCAAACCCGTGTAAAACAAAATACGTTCAGAGGTCGTTGTCTTTCCGGCATCGATGTGGGCCATGATACCGATATTACGTGTCAAATGTAAATCATGCTTTGCCATTTTCTAATTCCCTTACTTTAAGTTTTTTAATCTTCTAATTGGTTAGTCTCTTATAGTATTAGAATCTGAAATGAGCAAACGCACGGTTAGCTTCTGCCATTCTGTGCATATCTTCTTTACGTTTGTAAGCGCCGCCCTGTTCATTGAAAGCATCCATGATTTCAGCAGCCAACTTATCAGCCATTGATTTACCGCCACGCTTACGTGCAAAGATAATCAAGTTCTTCATTGAAATTGACTCTTTACGGTCAGCACGGATTTCTGTAGGGACTTGGAAAGTAGCACCACCCACACGGCGAGATTTAACTTCCACCTGAGGAGTCACATTATCCAGAGCTTTTTTCCAAATTTCAAGAGCGGATTTCTCTTCGTTCTGCATTTTGTTCTTCACTGTTTCCAACGCAGCATAGAAGATTTCATAAGAAGTATTCTTCTTTCCATCGTACATCAAGTGATTCACGAACTTGGAAACTTTTACATCATTGAACACGGGATCCGGAAGGATAACGCGTTTTTTTGGTTTTGCTTTTCTCATTTGTCTGAAAGAATAATGTTTTTCGTTCTTGGTTGTTTACTTCTGTCTTCTTCAACTCTCCCTCCGGAGAATTTACTCAACCTTTAGCATTTCCAACAAACTAAAACGTAAGTTATTACTTTAAATTTTCCTATTTTGGGAATCAGGCCACCAGATTATTTCTTCTTAGCAGGAGCTGCTTGACCCGGTTTCGGACGTTTTGCGCCGTATTTGGAACGTCTTTGTGTACGACCTGCAACACCTGCAGTATCCAAAGTACCACGTACGATGTGATAACGCACACCCGGAAGGTCTTTTACACGACCACCACGTACCAACACGATAGAGTGTTCCTGCAAGTTGTGACCTTCTCCCGGAATATAAGAGTTCACCTCTTTACCATTGGTCAAACGTACACGAGCTACTTTACGCATAGCTGAATTCGGCTTCTTCGGAGTGGTTGTATACACTCTCACGCAAACGCCACGTCTTTGAGGACAAGAGTCCAAGGCTGGAGACTTTGATTTCTCCACCAGCACTTCGCGTCCTTTTCTTACTAATTGCTGAATTGTAGGCATTTTAATTGTTTTTAGTTATATATTATTGTTTATATTAATTCAAAACTATACACTTTTGGGCTGCAAAGATACTAATAAGTTTTGAATAATCAATGCACTACAAGTTTTTTTTTGATTTTACGCTTCACCCTTGATGTTGGGAAGAGGCGGAAATGTTTGTTCGTCCGGCATGCGAATCAGTCCGAAAGCGCGTTCATATTTCCCAATATTCTCTTCGAGTGCACGCAGCAAACGCTTGGCATGTTCGGGTGCCAAAACTATGCGCGATTGCACGCCAGCCTTTGGCATTCCAGGCATCACGCGGATAAAGTCGAGAATAAATTCCGAACTGGAATGAGTTATAATAGCCAAATTGGCATATGTACCTTGCGCCACTTCTTCCTTCAATTCTATCTGGAGTTGACCGTTGTTGTTTTCTTGATTTTCCATGTTGCACAATTGTTTTTAAAATGTTCTTAAAAGATAGACCAAAAGTACTCTTTTTTTTCGGATGATATACATTTAAGTTCAAAAAGACACATAATAATCCGTTCTGAAAAAGGAGCAAGCCACTGCAACCGTTTTGCAGTAGCACTGTAACAAACATACAGAAGCATTGCAGTACAGAAGGAAGAGGCAAAGACAAAACAGAGAGGGAATACTCCTTCTTATAGGATATTCCCTCTCTATTTAATAGAATTATATTGACGTTGTAAGGCTATCCCTCTACTTTCTCGTCTACAGCATAATCAAGTACCGTCTTCTTGTTGGCAAGCATACGGTCGTACTCTTCTTTGGAGCCAACGATAATCTTCTCGAACTCGCGTTGTCCGGTACCGGCAGGAATCAGGTGACCGCAAATTACGTTCTCCTTCATACCTTCCAGACGGTCCACCTTTCCGTTGATGGCAGCCTCGTTCAGTACCTTCGTCGTTTCCTGGAAGGAAGCAGCCGACATGAAGCTTGAAGTCTGCAATGCAGCACGGGTGATACCTTGAAGAATCTGAGTAGAAGTCGCAGGTACAGCGTCGCGCACTTCCACGGGTTTCAAGTCGCGGCGTTTCAACATGGAGTTCTCGTCACGCAGCTTGCGAGCCGTCACAATCTGGCCAGCCTGCAGACTCTGGGAATCTCCAGCATCCACTACCACCTTCTTTCCCCAGATACGGTCGTTCTCTTCCATGAATTCCATCTTGTCAACAACTTGCTGTTCCAGGAAGCGGGTATCACCTGGCTCGTCGATTTCCACCTTGCGCATCATCTGACGAACGATGATTTCAAAGTGCTTATCATTAATCTTCACACCCTGCAGACGGTAAACGTCCTGAACCTCGTTCACAATATATTCCTGCACGGCCGTAGGACCTTTGATAGCCAGGATGTCCGCAGGTGTGATAGCACCGTCAGACAACGGAGTACCGGCGCGTACATAGTCGTTCTCCTGAACCAGAATCTGCTTGGACAACGGTACGAGGTACTTCTTCACTTCACCGGTCTTGGAAGTAACGATGATTTCGCGATTACCGCGTTTCACCTTACCCATGGTAACCTCACCGTCGATTTCTGAAACCACAGCGGGATTAGACGGGTTACGTGCCTCGAACAACTCAGTGACACGGGGAAGACCACCCGTGATATCACCCGCTTTACCTACGGCACGCGGAATCTTCACGATAACTTCACCGGCCTTTACCTTCTGACCGTCTTCAACCACTACGTGGCCACCTACTGGCAAGTTGTATGTACGGATCAGTTCGCCGTCTTCTGTCATGATGTGTGCGGTAGGCACCTTCGTCTTATCCTTAGACTCAATGATGATGATTTCGCGCAAACCGGTAGATTCATCAGACTCTACCTTATAAGTCACGTTTTCAATAACGCCTTCAAATTCAATCTTACCGGTAGCTTCGGTAATGATAACCGCGTTGAACGGGTCCCAACGGGCAATCATCTTGCCTTTCTCTACCATTTCACCATCGGCTGCATAGAGCGTAGAACCGTAGGGTACATTATGAGTGGAAAGCACAATACCCGTGTTGACATCCACAAAACGCACTTCGGCCAAACGGCCTACCACTACCTTTGCCGGTTCGCCTGCTTCGTCGATAACGTCTACCGTACGGAGTTCTTCGAATTCCAGACGGGCAGGATTCTTGGCCACGATGCTTGCGTTGGCAGCAATATTGGCTGCCGTACCACCGGCATGGAATGTACGCAGTGTCAACTGTGTACCCGGCTCACCGATAGACTGTGCAGCGATTACGCCGACTGCCTCGCCCTTCTGAACCATACGGCTGGAAGCCAGGTTACGTCCGTAACACTTGGCACAAACACCTTTCTTGGATTCGCAGGTCAATACAGAACGGATTTCAACGCTCTCGATTGGAGAGTCTTCAATGCGTTGTGCAATGTCCTCGGTAATTTCCTCACCGCCGGCCACAATCAGTTCGCCAGTTGTAGGATGAACAATATCATGTACGGATACACGACCCAGGATACGTTCATACAGAGTGGCAATGGTTTCATCATTGTTCTTCAGTGCCGTACAAACCAATCCGCGGAGCGTGCCGCAGTCTTCTTCATTAATAATCACATCATGCGATACGTCAACCAGACGACGGGTCAGGTATCCGGCATCGGCCGTCTTCAAAGCGGTATCGGCAAGACCCTTACGGGCACCGTGGGTAGAGATAAAGTACTCCAACACGGACAGACCTTCCTTAAAGTTAGAAAGAATCGGGTTTTCGATAATCTGACCGCCTTCGGCACCTGCTTTCTGGGGCTTCGCCATCAAACCACGCATACCGGAGAGCTGACGAATCTGTTCCTTAGAACCACGGGCACCGGAATCCAGCATCATGTATACAGAGTTGAAACCCTGGTCGTCGCTTGAAATGGTTTTCATCAGGATGTTGGACAACTCAGAGTTCACGTGCGTCCAGATATCGATTACCTGGTTGTAACGCTCGTTGTTCGTGATGAAACCCATGTTATAGTTATTGATTACCTGCTCTACTTCATCATAACCTTTCTGTACTAATGCTTCCTTCTCTTCCGGGATAATGATATCGCCCAAGTTGAACGACAAACCACCCTTGAAGGCCATGTAATAACCGAGGTTCTTGATTCCGTCGAGGAAGTCGGCTGCCTTGGCAACACCACACACCTTGATTACGTGACTGATGATGTCTCGGAGTGACTTCTTGGAGATAATCGTATTGATATATCCTGCTTCTGCCGGAACAATTTCGTTGACAATGACACGGCCCACGGAGGTATCGTGCATCATCTTGTCCACAATGTTACCATTCTCGTCAACGTCTTTCACTATTACGCTTACCGGAGCATGGATGTCGCACTTACCTTCATTGTAGGCAATCAGCGCTTCCTCAGGACCGTAGAATGTCAGGCCTTCACCCTTGGCACCCTTGCGCAGCTTCGTAATATAGTACAGACCAAGTACCATATCCTGAGCAGGCACAGTGATAGGAGCACCGTTGGCAGGGTTCAATATATTGTGTGACTGGAGCATTAGCATCTGTGCTTCCAGAATCGCTTCGTTGCTCAACGGCAAGTGCACGGCCATCTGGTCACCGTCGAAGTCGGCATTGAACGCCGTACATGCCAACGGGTGCAGCTGGATTGCCTTACCTTCAATCATTTTAGGCTGGAATGCCTGGATACCCAGACGGTGAAGTGTCGGGGCACGGTTCAACAGCACCGGATGCCCCTTCATCACGTGTTCCAAAATGTCCCAGATAACGGGTTCCTTGCGGTCTACAATCTTCTTGGCGCTCTTTACCGTCTTCACGATACCACGCTCAATGAGCTTACGAATGATGAACGGCTTGTAAAGCTCGGCTGCCATCAGTTTAGGGATACCGCATTCGCCCATCTTCAGCTCCGGACCTACAACGATTACAGAACGTGCGGAATAGTCGACACGCTTACCCAACAAGTTCTGACGGAAACGTCCTTGCTTACCCTTCAAACTGTCGGAAAGTGACTTCAACGGACGGTTAGCGTCGGTCTTCACTGCACTCGATTTACGGGAGTTATCAAACAGAGAGTCGACAGCTTCCTGCAACATACGTTTTTCATTACGCAAAATCACTTCAGGAGCTTTGATTTCAATCAATCTCTTCAGACGGTTGTTACGGATGATGACACGACGGTAAAGGTCATTCAAGTCAGAAGTTGCGAAACGGCCGCCATCCAATGGGACCAACGGACGAAGTTCGGGTGGAATAACCGGTACAATGCGTACAATCATCCACTCGGGCTTGTTGCGTCCGCGTGATGCACGGAACGACTCAACTACCTGAAGACGTTTCAGAGCTTCGGTCTTGCGTTGCTGTGAAGCATCGCTTCCGGCACGGTTACGCAGTTCGTAAGACAAAGAGTCAAGGTCGAGGCGTGACAGCAAATCGTAGATAGCTTCCGCGCCCATCTTGGCAATGAACTTATTGGGATCTGAATCTTCGAGGAACTGGTTGTCTTTCGGCAACTTTTCCAGCAAGTCTAGGTATTCTCCTTCTTCAAGCAAGTCATACTGTGCCACTTCATCGGACAGTACACCCGGCTGAATGACAACATAACGCTCGTAATAGATAATGGCATCCAGCTTCTTGGTGGGCAAGCCCAACAAGTAACCGATTTTGTTGGGAAGTGAACGGAAGTACCAGATGTGAGCCACGGGCACAACGAGCTGGATGTGTCCCATACGCTCACGGCGCACTTTCTTTTCAGTCACTTCCACACCACAACGGTCGCAGACGATGCCTTTGTAACGGATACGCTTGTACTTACCGCAATGGCACTCGTAATCCTTGATAGGCCCAAAGATGCGCTCGCAGAACAATCCGTCGCGTTCGGGCTTATACGTACGATAGTTGATGGTTTCAGGCTTTAAAACTTCACCACTCGAATTCTCAAGGATTTCCTCAGGAGAAGCCAAACCGATAGAGATTTTCGAGAAATTACTCTTTATCTTGTTATCTTTTCTAAAAGCCATAAATTTATTTAATTGATAATTGACAATGGAAAATTGAAATTGAAAAACTGAAAACCGATAATTGAGAATGGTAACTTGCATTATCCACTCTCAATTATCAATTATCCATTATTCTAAGTTGATGCTCAAGCCCAAACCTCTCAACTCGTGCAGCAATACGTTCAGTGACTCGGGGATACCCGGAGCAGGCATCGGTTCACCCTTCACGATTGCTTCATAAGCCTTGGAACGTCCTACAACGTCATCAGACTTGATAGTCAGGATTTCCTGCAGAATGTGTGCGGCACCGAACGCTTCGAGTGCCCAAACTTCCATTTCTCCAAAACGCTGACCACCGAACTGTGCCTTACCACCCAACGGCTGTTGCGTAATGAGTGAGTACGGACCGATGGAACGTGCGTGCATCTTGTCTTCAACCATGTGACCGAGCTTCAGCATGTAAGTCACACCTACCGTAGCCTGCTGCTCGAATGCTTCACCGGTACCACCATCATACAGCGTTGTCTTGCCGTAGCGAGGCAAGCCGGCCTTATCGGTCCATTCGTTCAAATCGTCCAAAGATGCACCGTCAAAGATAGGAGTGGCAAACTTCACGCCCAGGTTTTTTCCGGCACGCCCGAGAACGGCCTCGAATATCTGACCGATGTTCATACGTGAAGGCACACCCAACGGATTCAGCACGATGTCTACCGGAGTACCGTCAGCAAGGAACGGCATGTCTTCCTGGCGTACCACACGGGAAACAATACCCTTGTTACCGTGACGACCGGCCATCTTGTCACCGACACCAATCTTACGTTTCTTGGCAATGTATACCTTGGCCATCTGAATGATACCTGCGGGCAACTCGTCACCGATAGTGATGGCGAACTTCTTGCGTTTCAGCTCGGCATCGAGTTCCTTGTACTTCTTGATGAAGTTCATCACCAATGCACGAATCAGTCCGTTGGTATGTTCATCCTTCGTCCAGTTGCTCAACTGAACAGCGGTGAAGTCCAAATCGCTGAAGTCGGAAGCAGAGAATCTGGCGCCTTTGGAAATAATGTCGGCACCCATGTAATCCTTCACACCTTCCGATGTATAATTTTCTGTAAGCTTCAACAGCTTGTTTATCAACACTTTCTTGAGGTCACCAATCTTAGCGTCGAACTCATCGTCAATCTTCGGTAACAGAGCCTTGTCGGCCAGCTTGGAGCTGCGGGTCTTGACAACACGGGAGAACAGACGCTTACCGATAACAACACCCTTCAAAGAAGGAGAGGCTTTCAAAGAAGCATCCTTCACATCACCGGCCTTGTCACCGAAGATGGCACGGAGCAGTTTCTCTTCCGGAGAAGGATCCGATTCACCCTTCGGAGTAATCTTACCGATAAGGATATCACCCGGTTCGATGCGGGCACCCACACGAACAATACCGTTTTCGTCAAGGTCTTTAGTCGCTTCCTCACTTACGTTAGGAATGTCAGAGGTCAACTCTTCCATACCACGCTTCGTTTCGCGAACTTCCAAAGAATATTCTTCTACGTGTACAGAGGTCAAAAGGTCCTCACGAACCACACGTTCATTCAGTACGATAGCATCCTCATAGTTATAGCCCTTCCACGGCATGTAAGCAACCAGCAGGTTCTTACCCAGTGCAAGTTCTCCGTCTTCGGTTGAATAACCTTCCGTCAGGATTTGACCTGCAGTCACGCGCTGACCCTTCTCGCAAATCGGACGGAGGTCAATCGTCATATTCTGGTTGGTACGGCGCCACTTCGGGATATTATATTCTTTCAATGCAGGCTCGAAGCTTACGAACTCTTCCTCCTCCGTACGGTCGTACAGAATACGGATAGTCGTTGCATCCACGAATTCAACCACACCGTCACCCTCGGCAGTAATCTGCGTACGAGAATCGCGTGCCAGCTGGCGTTCGATACCGGTACCTACAATCGGAGCTTCGCTCTTCAATAAAGGAACAGCCTGGCGCATCATGTTTGATCCCATCAATGCACGGTTGGCGTCATCATGCTCCAAGAACGGAATCAAAGAAGCCGCAATAGAAGCAATCTGCTGGGGAGATACGTCCATCAATTCCACCTCGGAAGGAGGAACCACCGGATAGTCGGCATCCTGACGGGATTTTACTTTATCACGTACAAAAGTACCGTCATCGTTCAAAGGAGCATTACCCTGAGCAATAATCTTGGCTTCCTCTTCTTCTGCGGTGAGGTAAACCAAACCTTCGTCAGAAAGATCAACCTTACCCTCTGCCACCTTGCGGTACGGAGTTTCAATGAAGCCAAGCTCGTTGATTTTCGCGAACACACAGAGTGAAGAAATCAAACCGATGTTCGGACCTTCAGGAGTCTCGATAGGACAAAGACGTCCGTAGTGAGTATAGTGTACGTCACGAACCTCGAAGCCTGCACGCTCGCGTGACAGACCGCCGGGGCCCAGGGCAGACATACGACGCTTGTGAGTAATCTCGGCCAGTGGGTTGGTCTGGTCCATGAACTGTGACAAAGCATTCGTTCCAAAGAATGAATTGATAACGGAAGAGATTGTCTTGGCGTTAATCAGGTCAATCGGAGTAAAGACTTCATTGTCACGGACGTTCATACGCTCGCGGATAGTACGCGACATACGTGCCAGACCGATGGCAAACTGATTGGACAACTGTTCGCCCACTGTACGCACACGACGGTTGCTCAAGTGGTCGATATCGTCCACATCCGCTTTCGAGTTAATCAACTCGATGAGATATTTGATAATTTCGATAATATCTTCCTTGGTAAGGACACGCACGTCCATATCGGTCGTCAAGTTCAACTTTCTGTTAATACGATAACGGCCTACATCACCCAGGTCATATCTCTTCTCTGAGAAGAACAGGTTATTGATAACCTCGCGTGCACTGGCATCATCGGCAGGGTCTGCATTACGCAACTGGCGGTAGATGTAGAGTACAGCTTCTTTTTCCGAGTTACTCGGATCCTTCTGCAGAGTATTATATATGATAGAATAGTCAGACTGGTTCGGTTCTTCCTTGTGTACGAGGATATTCTGAACGCCCGACTCTAATATAATGTCAACATGTTCCGGCTCGATTACAGTTTCACGGTCAATAACGACTTCGTTACGCTCGATGGAAACAACTTCACCGGTATCTTCGTCTACAAAATCCTCAATCCATGTTTTCAACACACGTGCGGCCAACTTACGTCCCACCATCTTCTTGAGGTTCGTCTTGTTCACCTTCACGTCTTCCGCCAAATTAAAAATCTCGAGAATGTCCTTGTCATTCTCAAATCCGATGGCTCTCAGCAAAGTGGTAACCGGCAATTTCTTCTTACGGTCAATGTACGCATACATGACGTTGTTGATGTCGGTGGCAAACTCAATCCACGAACCCTTGAACGGGATGATACGGGCTGAGTACAACTTGGTACCGTTGGCATGTACGCTCTGTCCGAAGAATACGCCCGGTGAACGGTGAAGCTGGGATACAACCACACGTTCCGCACCGTTGATGACGAATGTTGCCTTATCCGTCATGTAAGGAATAGGACCGAGGAACACGTCCTGAATGACCGTGTCAAAATCTTCGTGGTCGGGGTCGGTACAATATAATTTCAATTTTGCCTTCAAAGGCACGCTATATGTAAGCCCTCGCTCTATACATTCATCAATGGTATAGCGCGGCGGATCAATATAGTAGTCCAAAAACTCAAGAACAAAATTATTTCTTGTATCGGCAATGGGGAAGTTTTCAGCAAATACTTTATACAGTCCCTCGTTCTTACGTTTCTCGGGTGGGGTGTCCAGTTGTAGAAAGTCTTTGAATGACTTCAATTGTACTTCCAGAAAATCCGGATATTCAAGCGGATTCTTAGTCGAAGCAAAATTAACTCTTTGATTTACAGTATTTGAAGACATCTGTTAATGGATTTGTAGAACTTAATTTTAAATATATACACAAAAAGGTTAAGAACCCTTTTCACGAAGGGTTCCTAACCGAATTACCTGATTTACAGGCTAATGTTATTTAAGTTCAACTTCAGCTCCAGCTTCTTCCAATGTTTTCTTCAATGATTCTGCTTCGTCCTTAGCCAAACCTTCTTTTACTACGCTAGGAGCACCGTCTACCATGTCCTTAGCTTCCTTCAAGCCAAGACCGCAAGCTTCCTTAACGGCTTTAACTACCTGAAGTTTAGCTGAGCCAGCGCTCTTCAATACTACGTCGAAAGAAGTCTTTTCTTCTGCGGCAGCAGCACCACCGGCTGCAGGACCAGCAGCAACAGCTACAGCTGCAGCAGCAGGTTCAATACCATATTCTTCTTTCAGGATTGTTGCAAGTTCATTAACTTCTTTTACTGTCAAGTTAACTAATTGTTCTGCAAAAGCTTTCAAATCTGCCATTTTTGTATGATTTTTAATTGTTTAAATACTAAATAAATTGATATAATTCTTTTTCCGAAATTTACGCTTCGGGACGTTCACCAAGAGTCTTGAGAACTCCGTGGAGGGTGTTACCACCTGATTGCAGAGCAGAAATAACATTCTTGGCCGGTGACTGCAGCAATGCAACGATATCGGCAATAACTTCATTCTTACTCTTGATACTTACGAGAGCATCCAACTGGTCAGCACCAACATAGAAGCTTTCTTCTGCATATGCAGCCTTCAGTCCGGGAATACCGTTCTTAGCCTTATCTTTAATCAACTTGGCCGGAGCGTTAGCAACGTTGCTGAACATTACGGCAGTTGTACCTTTCAGAGAACCATAAAGCGGAGAAAAGTCTTCTTCCAGGCTCTCCAATGCCTTGTGAAGCAATGTATTCTTAACTACCATCAATTTGATGTCAGCCTTGAAACATTCTCTTCTCAACATGCTGGTTGTAGCAGCATTCATGGCAGTGGTATCCACCAAATAGAAGTGACCGTATTCCTTCACTGTAGCAGCAATCTGCTCAATAATCGTACTTTTATCTTCCTTTCTCATTATTACTCCGTTTTATTAGATTTCTTCTACTGTTTTCGGGTCAATCTTGATGCCCGCACTCATCGTGCTAGAAAGATAAATACTCTTAATATATGTACCCTTGGCTGCAGTCGGTTTCAATTTATTCAAAGTAGAGATGAATTCTTTCGCATTGTCGCGAATTTGCTCAGCGCTAAATGAAACTTTACCGATAGAAGTATGAACAATACCGCTCTTGTCAACCTTAAAGTCGATTTTGCCTTGTTTTACTTCTCTTACAGCTTTAGCAACATCCATAGTTACAGTGCCACTCTTGGGGTTAGGCATCAATCCACGAGGACCGAGCACACGACCGAGTGCACCAATCTTACCCATGATGGACGGCATAGTGATAATCACATCAATATCAGTCCATCCACCTTTGATCTTTTCAATATATTCGTCAAGACCAACATAGTCAGCTCCGGCTTCTTTTGCAGCAGCTTCAGCATCTGGTGTACAAAGCACCAAAACGCGTACAACCTTACCAGTACCGTGAGGAAGTGATACAACACCTCTCACCATCTGGTTGGCCTTACGCGGGTCAACGCCCAAACGTACGTCGATATCCAGAGAAGCGTCAAACTTGGTATAAGTGATTTCCTTTACCAACTGAGCAGCTTCCTTGAGAGAGTATGCTTTCCCTGCTTCAATTTTTTCTGCAGCCAACTTTTGATTTTTTGTCAGTTTACCCATTCTAATTGAAGTTTATTAATTATTAACCGGGAACTCCCCTTTTACAGCGATACCCATACTTCTAGCCGTACCGGCAACCATTTTCATGGCAGCTTCTACAGTGAAACAGTTCAAGTCAACCATTTTGTCCTGAGCAATCGTACGAACCTGTTCCCAAGTAATCTCGGCAACTTTCTTACGGTTAGGCTCAGCAGAACCACTCTTTTGCTTCGTCACTTCCAACAACTGGATAGCCACGGGAGGAGTCTTGATTACAAAATCGAAAGACTTGTCTGCGTAGTAAGTGATAATCACAGGAAGAATCTTTCCTGCTTTGTCTTGGGTTCTGGCGTTGAATTGCTTGCAAAACTCCATGATATTGATACCCTTGGAACCCAATGCAGGTCCTACTGGGGGTGATGGATTTGCCGCGCCTCCTTTAATCTGTAATTTGATTAGTCCAGCAACTTCTTTAGCCATTTTCTAATTGATTTATATATATAAACATTAATGAAGAATACTACAGCGTAACACCTGCACTATTCTTTTTCAACTTGCATAAAGCCCAATTCGAGCGGAGTCTTCCGTCCGAATATCTTGACCATGACCTTCAGTTTCTTCTTCTCGGTGTTCACTTCTTCAATGATTCCACTGAATCCACTGAACGGACCGTAATTCACCTTTACAGTCTCGCCGACTACATACGGGATACTCAAGTCTTCACCTGATTCCTGCAATTCGTCGACCGTACCAAGTATACGATTCACTTCCGACTGTCTCAGAGGTACGGGTTTTTCCGAACCACCCAAGAACCCTATCACATTAGGAGTATTTCTCAGATGATGAGCAACCTCACCCACCAGAGCAGCCTCCACCAAAACGTAACCAGGGAGATAACTTCTCTCTTTCACAATTTTCTTACCATTGCGAACCTGATATACCTTTTCGGTAGGAATCAATACCTGAGATACGTAATCACCAAGTTCGCTGTTTTTAATATCAGCTTCAAGGTATTCCTTTACCTTAGCTTCTTTTCCGCTAATAGCACGCAAAACGTACCATTTCTTTTCAATCTCAGACATTTCTCCTTACTTTTAATGTGGATAAACAAATTCCATCAGATGCTGGAAACAGAAGTCCATCGCAAATACTACCACTGCAATTAGTAGGGAAGCATATAAAACAACTACTGCACTGTTAGTAAGTTCAGAATACGTAGGCCACGACACTTTATGAACAAGTTCGTCGTAAGTTTCTTTAAAATAAGCTACAATCTTCTTCATTTCAAAAATATTAGCACGGGAGGAGAGGCTCGAACTCCCGACACCCGGTTTTGGAGACCGGTGCTCTACCAACTGAGCTACTCCCGTTTGTACATAATCAGTTCCCGATGTATACCGGGAACTGATTAAGATTATATTGGTTATTAGTCAAGAATTTCAGTAATCTGACCAGAACCTACTGTACGACCACCTTCACGGATAGCGAAACGCAAACCTACGTTCAATGCTACCGGGTAGATCAGTTCTACAGTGATTTCTACGTTATCACCAGGCATTACCATTTCAGTTCCTTCCGGAAGAGTGATTTCACCTGTACAGTCCATAGTACGCAGATAGAACTGAGGACGGTATTTGTTGTGGAACGGAGTGTGACGACCACCTTCTTCTTTCTTCAAAACGTAGATAGAAGCTTTGAACTTAGAGTGAGGTTTAATCTGACCGGGCTTACAAAGAACCATACCACGTTTGATTTCGTTCTTGTCGATACCACGGAGCAACAGACCTACGTTGTCACCAGCTTCACCTTGATCCAGCAACTTGCGGAACATTTCAACACCAGTTACAACAGACTTCTTGTCTTCACCCAAACCGAGGATTTCAACTTCGTCACCTACATGGATAACACCAGCTTCGATACGACCAGTAGCTACAGTACCACGACCAGTGATTGAGAATACGTCTTCAACCGGCATCAAGAACGGTTTGTCAATATCACGCGGAGGCAGAGGAATCCAAGTGTCGCAAGCATCCATCAGTTCCATAACCTTCTCTTCCCACTTTTCAACGCCATTCAACGCACCAAGAGCAGAACCCTGGATGAACGGAGTGTTGTCGCCGTCGAATTCGTAGGCTGAAAGCAGTTCACGCATTTCCATTTCAACGAGTTCCAACATTTCAGCGTCGTCTACCATGTCACACTTGTTCATGAATACAACCAGTCTCGGTACGTTTACCTGACGAGCCAGCAAGATATGCTCACGAGTCTGAGGCATCGGACCATCAGTAGCAGCAACTACGATGATAGCACCGTCCATCTGAGCAGCACCAGTTACCATGTTCTTTACGTAGTCGGCGTGACCCGGGCAGTCTACGTGAGCGTAGTGACGGTTAGCTGTTTCATACTCTACGTGAGAAGTGTTGATAGTGATACCTCTTTCCTTTTCTTCAGGAGCGTTATCGATAGAATCGAAAGAACGCAATTCAGAAAGACCTTTCTTTGCCAACACTGTAGTGATAGCAGCTGTCAACGTGGTTTTACCGTGGTCAACGTGACCAATTGTACCAATGTTTACATGCGGTTTGGTACGTTCGAATTTCTCTTTAGCCATAGCTTTACTTGTTATTTATTTGATTAATAATCAGCTTTTACATCTTTGTGAGCTGTTACCGGGACTTGAACCCGGGACCTCTTCCTTACCAAGGAAGTGCTCTACCGCTGAGCTATAACAGCAAGGAGAATAAGAGTTGTGGGCAAAGATGGATTCGAACCACCGAAGGCGTAAGCCAGCAGATTTACAGTCTGCCCCATTTGGCCACTCTGGTATTTGCCCCTACATTACAAAAAGAACTCTTTTCCTTACTAAATCATCGCAGAGTGAACTTTACCCGGACGATTTCCGTTCTCATATCATCTCCACCTCGTGAAGAAAGACTCATTCCACTCATCCTTGAGCGAGCCTCTTGTCGGATTCGAACCAACGACCCCGAGATTACAAATCACGTGCTCTGGCCAACTGAGCTAAAGAGGCAAGCTAAAAAATGCAACCGTAACGTTCATAGTGTGAGCGAAACGGCTGCAAATTTAGGCATTTATTTTTTACCCGCAAAATTTTAGCGGAAAATTATTTGCTCCGTTGCTTTTCCTTGTACTTAACCAGCTGTTTTTCCAAAGCTTCCAGGCATAAATCCACTGCTTCTTCAAACGTATCACAAACCTTGTTTGCATAAAACTCGCCATTGGGAACCAATACTTTCACTCCGGCTTCTTTATTTTCGGCTGTTTCTGGTTTTACTACCTTTAATGACACCTCTACTTTCTTTATATCGTCGTAAAATTTCTCCAACTTAGCAACTTTCTTTTGAACGAAAGACTGCAATTGCTCTGACGCATCAAAGTGAATCGATTGAATTCTTACTTCCATACTTACCTCCTTTTTACTTTAGGCTCGGGGATGAGCCTGATTATACACTTTTTTAAGCTCTTCAAAAGTAGTATGCGTATAAACTTCCGTTGTCGCCAGACTCTCGTGTCCGAGGAGTTCTTTTATCGAGCCTAAATCAGCACCATTGTTCAGCATAGCCGTTGCAAAGGTGTGCCTCAGCACGTGGGGACTTCTTTTTTTTACAGTCACTACCTTCGAAAGGTTTCGTTTCACAAGGCATGCTACGATACTGCGGTAAAGCCTCTTTCCATTCTTCCGGACAAAAAAAGCATCCGAGCGAACCGGGACAGCTTCATTCCGCACATTGACATATTCTCGCATCGAGCGTCCCAGCTCCTCATCGAAAGGTATAAGACGTTGTTTATTCCGTTTTCCCGTCACTTTAACGAGAGAAGCCGAAAAATCGACATCCTTATCATCCAACCCTATCAATTCTGAAAGTCGCATGCCGGTAGCATAAAACATTTCAATAATCATATGGTCGCGACACCCTTCAAAACCTTCACCAAAGTCCATATCATCCAGTAACCTATTCATCTCACCCTCTCTCAGAAATACCGGAAGCGGCTTTTTCTTCTTGGGCCCCGTCACTTTCCGCAACGGATCTACCGCGACCTCGCCTCTCCTCAAAAGGAATTTATAACATGTCCGGATAGAACTCAGCTTTCGGTTTATCGTATTAGAAGCAAGTCCTTTGTCCATCAAGGAAGCAATCCATTCACGAACAAGTTCCGCATCTACATCCGATGGAGTCAAGTCTCCCAACATTTCTTCTCCAAACCTCTGCAGTTCAAGAATATCTGCCCGATAGTACTCAACCGTACCTTTGGAATAGTTCCGCTCGTGCAGAAGATAGTCAAGAAAAGAATCTGTCAACAACATATCGCTACATATCTAAAATCATGCAACGAATGTATGAAAAAGAATTCAATAATTCAAAGGAATTTACGAATTATTAATCTTCTACTTGCTGAAGTTGTTGAACGTAAACAGCACGTTCTTTCTTAAGTCTTTTAGTCACAGACGGTTTATCAAACTGTTGTCTGCGTCTCAATTCCTTAACTGTGCCAGTTTTTTCAAACTTTCTTTTGAATTTCTTCAGCGCTTTTTCAATGTTTTCGCCTTCTTTTACAGGTACTACAATCATTTTCTTTTAATTAAATGTTAATGGTTTAAAAATCTCACGATTAAATTGAGCGGCAAAATTACACATACTTTCTTTATTCACAAAACTTTCTGCAAAAAAATTACCCATGATTCCTAATTATCAAACGAATGAGCAAAGGGAAAGATGTTTTTATTGAGCCAATCCGCTAAAATCCGTGAAGCATAGCAAATTTTTAAAAGAGAATGTGTAACTTTGAAAGCAGAGAATGAAGAGATTATAAACTCATTTACACGCCTACTTAATTACATTTATAAAAATATGGCTCAGACAATCAATCAACGTATAGATGCTCTACGGGCATTGTTAAAAAGAGAAGGCATAGACGCTTTCATTATCCCCAGTACCGACCCGCACCTAAGCGAGTACGTAGCACCGTACTGGAAATCAAGAGAATGGATATCAGGCTTCACCGGTTCGGCAGGCACGGCGGTGATTACCACCGACAAGGCGGGACTGTGGACAGATTCTCGCTATTTTCTCCAAGCCGAGCAGCAGCTGGAAGGCAGCGGCATCGACTTATACAAGGAAATGCTGCCCGAAACGCCCAGCATCCTCGATTTCCTGCGGGAGAACCTTACAGCGAATTCAGTTGTAGGTATAGACGGAAAGGTATTTTCCACCACACAAGCCATAGCCCTGCAAGAGGATCTGGCAAAAAACGGCATCACCGTAAAGAGCATTGCCGACCCGATGAATGAGATATGGACAGACCGCCCTCCCATGCCCGAAGCACCCGCCTTTATCCACGAGATGAAATACGCCGGGAAAAGCTGTCCGGACAAACTGGCTGCTATCCGCCGGGAGATGAAGAAGAGTGAAGCGGACGTATTATTGGTGTCGGCATTGGACGAGATAGCATGGACACTCAATATACGCGGCAACGATGTGCATTGCAACCCCGTAGTAGTAAGCTACCTGATAATCAACGAACAAGAAACACACTTTTTCATCCAGCCCGAGAAAGTAACGGAAGAGCTTTCAGCCCATCTGGAAGAAGCCGGCGTCACCATCCATGCTTATGGGGACACCGAATCCTTTGTGACAAGAATACCGGACGGCAGCATCATGCTCGACATGGGAAAGACGAATTATGCCGTTTATTCCGCCCTCCCCCCTTCCTGCCGGGTACTTGACGAGCGCTCACCGATAGCCTTGCTGAAAGCGGTCCGCAATGACCGGGAAATAGCCGGCATCCACGCAGCCATGCAACGCGACGGAGTGGCACTGGTGAAGTTCCTTAAATGGCTGGAGGAGGCCGTTTCCGCAGGCAACGAGACAGAAATCAGCGTAGACAAGAAACTGCACGAATTCCGTGCCGCACAGCCACTC
Source organism: Bacteroides sp. AR20 (assembly GCF_964250605.1). NCBI lineage: Bacteria > Pseudomonadati > Bacteroidota > Bacteroidia > Bacteroidales > Bacteroidaceae > Bacteroides > Bacteroides sp. AR20. Next base: position 69,301 of record NZ_CAXUGK010000022.1, read on the forward strand.
TACATGGGAGAAAGCTTCGACACCATTGCCGGGTACAAGGAACATGGAGCCATCGTACACTACGAAGCCACTCCGGCAACGGACGTGCCACTGAAACCCGAGGGATTCCTGCTGCTGGACTCGGGTGCGCAATACCTGGACGGCACTACCGACATCACCCGCACCATCGCACTGGGGAAACTGACCGAAGAAGAGAAGACGGACTACACCCTGATACTGAAAGGACATATCGACCTCGCCATGGCTGTCTTCCCGGAAGGTACGCGAGGAGCGCAACTGGATGTACTGGCCCGCATGCCGATATGGCAACACCACATGAACTTCCTGCATGGTACCGGGCACGGCGTAGGCCATTTCCTCAATGTGCACGAAGGTCCGCAAAGTATCCGCATGAATGAGAATCCGGTAACCCTACGGCCGGGAATGGTCACTTCCAACGAACCGGGCGTTTATAAAGCCGGAAGCCATGGAATACGCACGGAAAACCTGGTGCTGACCGTGAAGGACGGTGAAGGCATGTTCGGAAATTACCTGAAGTTCGAAACCATTACCCTCTGCCCCATCTGCAAGAAAGGTATCATCAAAGAGATGCTGACGGCAGAGGAAACGGCATGGCTGGACAACTATCACCAGCATGTATACGAGACACTTTCGCCAAGCCTGAACGAAGGAGAACGGGAATGGCTGAAGGAAGCATGCAGTAACCTAACCACTAATCACTAAAAAAATGGCATTAATAAAATCAGTAAGAGGATTCACTCCCGAAATCGGGGAGAATTGTTTTTTGGCGGACAATGCGGTTGTCATTGGCGACGTCAAGATGGGACGGGATTGCAGCATCTGGTTCAGCACCGTGCTGCGGGGTGACGTAAACTCAATCCGCATAGGGAACGGAGTAAACATCCAGGATGGAAGCGTGCTCCACACCTTGTACGAGAAATCGACCATAGAGATAGGAGACCACGTATCCGTGGGGCACAACGTGACCATCCACGGAGCCACTATCAAGGACTATGCTTTGGTAGGGATGGGTTCCACCATCCTTGACCACGCAGTAGTGGGCGAAGGGGCTATTGTCGCCGCTGGTTCCCTGGTATTGAGCAATACGGTCATCGAGCCGGGAAGCATCTGGGGAGGAGTCCCCGCCAAGTTCATCAAGAAAGTAGATCCGGAGCAGGCCAAGGAGCTGAACCAGAAGATTGCACACAACTATCTGATGTATTCCGACTGGTACAAATAAAGGGAGACAAGGCCCCCAAAAAGGCAGGGCGATAAAGGGATGCCATTCCATCACCTTTACCGCCCTATCGCTTTTATCACTCTTTACTTTTCTAAAAGTTTATCATACTCATTATCTTATCCGTTGCACCGGCGTTGCCGGTCACATAATTGCTTGCATTCATGCCTGATTCGCGCAAAAAGACTTCATCTGTCAGCATACGGTCGAGCAAAGTTTTCAGTTCCTCATAATCCTTCACCGAGAAAGCGCCTTTTGCCTCCAGCAACAGGATGGCCTCCTGGAATTTCTGATACTTCGGTCCGAAAATCACCGGAATGCCATAAACTGCAGCCTCAAGGGTATTGTGGATTCCCACCCCGAAACCACCTCCGATATAGGCAATCTCGCCATAGCGGTAGATGGAAGAGAGCAACCCGAAGCAGTCGATAATCAGGCAGTCGGCCTTACGGACATTCTTCTCGTCGGCACGGGTATAGCGCACGTAGGGGCGTTTCAGTTTACGGATAATCTCTACCAGATGGTTCTCGTCGATGACGTGCGGAGCGATAATCAACTTCACCTCCGGATGCCGGTTGAAGTATTCAATAAACAAATCCTCGTCCGGCTGCCAGGAGCTTCCTGCCACGAAAGTCATCGTGTTGTTCTTGAAAAGCTCCACCAAAGGCAGATGTTTGGCCTCCTCACGAATCTGCAGCACACGGTCAAAACGGGTATCCCCCACCACCGTGACACGGCTGATGCCTATCTTCGCCAGATAGCGTTTGGAGCGTTCATTCTGCACAAACAAATGGTCGAAGTCGCGCAGCACATGTCTGTACGTACCGCCATACCACTTGAAGAATACTTGTCCGCGGCGGAAAATGGAGGAAATGCTGTACACCGGAATACGGCGCTTGTGCAGTTCGTCCAGATAGTTCTTCCAGAACTCGTACTTGATGAAGAATGCCATGCAGGGATTCACGATATCCAGGAACTTCTTCACATTGCGGGACTTGTCGAAAGGCAAGTAACAGACAACGTCTGCCCCCCTATAATTCTTGCGGACCTCATAGCCCGACGGCGAGAAGAAAGTCAGCAGAATACCGTAATCCGGATATTTGGCACGAATTTTCTCAATCAACGGCCGTCCCTGCTCGAACTCCCCCAAAGAAGCGGCATGGAACCATATATAGCGCACGTCCTTCTCCAACTGCTGCCGGAGAAGTTCATAGACCACCCAGTGTCCCTTCATCATTTTTCGGGGCTTACGGCTAAATGGAGCAGCCAGATGCACCAGAATATCGTAGATGGCTATTGCCAAGTCATATAGCATACTATATGGATTAAGGATGAAGAAGATTTATTCACTTTAAAGCATCAACAGCACGCTGTATGCGGGCCAACGTCTCTTCCTTGCCAATCAGCTCGGTAATGTCGAACATGTGCGGGCCTTTACACTCGCCCACCACTGACAAGCGGAAGGCATTCATCACATTTCCCATGTGATAGCCGCGCTCGGTAATCCAACCAATCACAATATCTTCGGAAGGCTTGGAGGAGAAATCCCCGATACCGCGCAGCACATCCATCAATTCGGTCATGATGCGGGGAGTATCTTCCGACCAACGTTTCTTCACATCCTTTGCCGCATATTCCGTGGGGGCTACGAAGAAAAAACGGGTCTGGTCCCACAGTTCCTTTACGAAGTTGACGCGTCCCTTCACCAGTGAAACCACTTTCGTAAGGAACTCGTCGCTATAGTTGGAGGCGTCTATGCCGTTGGACTCCAGCACCGGTCTGAAAAGACAAGCTATCTCCGCATCCGGTTTCATCATGATGTACTCATGGTTGAACCAGATACCTTTCTTATAGTCGAATTTGGCACCCGACTTGCTGCAATGGCTCAAATCAAACAATTTCACCAATTCATCCATAGACATCAGTTCCTGGTCATTGCCCGGATTCCAGCCCAGCAGAGCCAGGAAATTAATGACCGCTTCGGGCAGATAGCCTGATTCGCGGTAGCCTGAAGAGACATCTCCCGACTTGGGGTCATGCCACTCCAACGGGAAAACCGGGAAGCCCAGACGGTCGCCGTCACGCTTACTCAATTTGCCGTTACCCTCGGGCTTCAGCAACAAGGGCAAATGCGCAAAGGCAGGCATGGTATCCTCCCACCCAAAGGCACGGTAGAGCAATACATGCAACGGTGCGGAAGGCAACCATTCCTCACCGCGTATCACATGGGACACTTCCATCAAATGGTCGTCCACAATATTGGCCAGATGGTAAGTAGGAAGTTCATCTGCCGATTTATAAAGAACCTTGTCATCAAGAATGGAAGAGTTTATCACTACTTCCCCACGAATCAGGTCGTTCACATGCACATCTTCGTTCGGCTCTATCTTGAAACGCACCACGTACTGCTTACCGGCAGCAATCAGCGCGTCTACCTCTTCTTTAGGAAGGGTCAGTGAATTACGCATCTGCATGCGGGTAGAAGCATCGTACTGGAAATTCGTAATCTCCGCACGCTTTGCTTCCAGCTCCTCAGGAGTATCGAAAGCGATGTAGGCTTTTCCGGCCTCCAGCAGAATCTGAACATACTTCTTGTATATTTCCCGACGTTCCGACTGACGGTACGGGCCATGGTCTCCACCGAAACTCACGCCCTCGTCAAACGGGATGCCCAACCACTTGAAAGACTCCAGGATATATTCTTCCGCACCCGGTACAAACCGGTTGGAATCAGTATCTTCAATACGAAATATCAAATCTCCTCCATGCTGACGCGCAAAGAGATAATTGTATAAAGCTGTACGCACACCGCCGATGTGCAACGCCCCCGTAGGACTCGGGGCAAAACGGACTCTGACCTTTCTTTCTGTCATAATCTACCTTACTTATGAATATTTTAGACGGCAAAATTAAACCTTTTTTTCCACACTAATGTTTTTTTTTGTACTTTTCGCAAAAATTTCAGCCGATATGAGTTATTTCAATACAAAAAAAGAGTTCTCGCTCAGAGATTTGCTATACAGAGCACTGATATTCATCGGCACTGTGGGGATTATTGTCTATTTTCTGCCACGTGACGGTAAATTCAACTACCAGTTCGACATTGACAAGCCCTGGAAGTACGGACAGCTCATGGCCACCTTCGACTTCCCCATCTATAAGGCCGATGAAGTGGTGAAACGCGAGCAAGACAGTATCCTCGCCACCTTCCAGCCGTATTTCCAGCTGGACAAAAGCATTGAGAAAAGTGTGCTCGCCAAGTTGAAGGCAGACTATCAGACCCACCTGCGCGGCCTGCTTCCCTCCACCGACTACGTCCGCTTTCTGGAAAGGAAACTCTCTGAAGTATATCGCGCCGGCATCGTTTCTACCGAAGAGCTGAACCAACTGCATAAGGACAGCACAACCGCCATCATGGTCATTAACGACAAACTGGCCAACCAGCAGGACATCAACAAGGTATATTCGGTGAAGGATGCCTATAACTATATACTCACGGCCGATACCGCCCACTACCGCCCGGACATTCTACGGCAATGCTCGCTGAACGAATATCTGTTCCCTAATCTGACCTATGACGAGCAGCGGACCGAAACCGCTAAGAAGGAGATGCTCGACAACTATTCATGGGCCAACGGCATCGTACTGAGCGGACAGAAAATCATCGACCGCGGCGAGATTGTCAGCCAGGAGACATACAACATCCTTGAGAGTCTACGGAAAGAATCCATCAAACGCAGTGAGTCCATCGGGCAAAAACGGTTGATGCTGGCGGGGCAGGTATTGTTTGTCAGTATCTTCATGCTGTGTTTCATGCTCTACCTCGACTTGTTCCGTAAAGATTACTACAAGCGCAAGGGCAGCCTCTCCCTGCTCTTCGCCCTCATCATGTTCTATTGCGTGGTGACGGCCATCATGGTTGCCAACAACATATTCAATGTCTATATCATCCCGTATGCCATGCTGCCGGTCATCATCCGGGTGTTCCTCGACTCACGCACGGCCTTCATCGCACAAGTCACCACCATACTGATATGCTCCATCTGCCTGCGCTATCCGCATGAATTCATTCTTCTGCAACTCTCGGCGGGGCTGGTTGCCATCTTCAGTCTGAGGGAACTTTCACAACGGTCGCAACTGTTCCGGACAGCCTTCCTCGTCATATTGACCTACGCTGCCGTCTACTTTGCTTTCGAGCTGATTACAGAAAACGACTTGACAAAAATCAACGGAAGCATGTACACTTATTTCGTCATTAACGGAGTGCTGCTGCTGTTCACCTATCCCCTGCTCTTCCTGGTGGAAAAGACGTTTGGCTTTACCTCCAATGTCACCCTGGTCGAATTGTCCAACATCAACAACAGCCTGCTGCGCCGCATGTCCGAGACAGTTCCCGGCACCTTCCAGCATTCCATGCAGGTTGCCAACCTTGCGGCGGAAGCGGCCAACCGTATCGGAGCCAAAAGCCAGCTGGTACGTACCGGAGCGCTGTATCATGACATCGGCAAGATGGAGAATCCGGTGTTCTTCACCGAGAACCAGTCGGGTGGAGTCAATCCGCACAAGAATCTGGGCTATGAGCAAAGTGCCCAAGTCGTCATCAGCCATGTGACGGACGGGCTGAAGCTGGCCGAGAAGAACAATCTCCCCAAAGTAATCAAGGATTTCATCACCACTCACCATGGCCGTGGGAAAACGAAGTATTTCTATATCTCCTGGAAAAACGAGCACCCCGGTGAAGACCCTAACGAGGAGGCATTCACCTACCCCGGTCCCAACCCGTTCACCAAAGAGCAGGCTATCCTGATGATGGCCGATTCGGTGGAAGCCGCTTCACGCAGTCTGCCCGAATATACGGAAGAGAGCATCAGCAACCTGGTAGACAAGATTATCGATTCGCAAGTGGCAGAAGGCTATTTCAAGGAATGCCCCATCACCTTCAAGGATATTGCCACCGTGAAGAACGTATTCAAGGAGAAGCTGAAGACTATATACCATACCCGCATCAGTTATCCCGAACTTAAAAAATAAGAACTATGGAAGTGACCAGTAAAGAACAGAAAAGAGCCGAACAACTGCTGCAAAGCCAGCACATCGGACTGCACCAAATCAAGAGTTTCAGTTTCATGAAGCGTTACCACCAGGTTCCCCGCAAAAGCAACTTGGCTGCGAAAGACAAATATGGTCCGGGCATACTGACTTTACATCTAAAGGAAGGAAAAGAAAAAGTAATCTATCTGCCTCCTTTCCGTCACCCTTCCTCGGTCATCCGCTACCTGGTCTCCCAAGAAATCCCCTTCGACAACTACGCACCGAGGGAACGGACAGTCGCAGAGGTTCCCACAGAAACATACCAGCGTCCGTCACTCTATATGTTCTGGTTCTTTGTCTTATTCCTGATATTCCTTATATTGGGATATTATTCCATCAGTGGCAGGGGCTTCATCCCGGCTATCATTTCGTTTGCATTAAGTCTTTTTTTCATCAGCATGCTGATGACCCGCTTCTGCTACCTGACGTTGGACAATAACGGCCTCATCATACACAGCGTAGGCAGGACTATCCGCTATCCGTACCAGAACCTAAGAAAAGTAAACTTCGACTTTGCCCGCGAACAGAATTTCACGCACGTCATGGAATTGCTGGACAACGATTACCGCTACCGTCTGTTCTATATCGGAAGGGTTTCGAGGAAGAAACTGAATGAGATTGCCGAACGCCTGCAACAAGCCGGAGTGGATGCCACTTGCAGCCTGAATGATAACAAGCGGTTCTTCCAGGATACGTATATCAGCCACTAAACAGACGTTAGCCAACAAATAAGCTGTCGGATACGGCATCATTCCCGTTTCGCAGATTTCAGAATGATGCCTTTGCACTTGCTCTCAATTTATTTATAATTGCAGGATAAACCTTTTTATAAATAATTTGGAAATGAGCAGAAATGAAATTACCTTACAAGAGATGTTCTCCTCAATCATCGGGGAACTCCGGGAAGGCGGCAGGTGGGGAACGGCACACATCTACCAGTCAGCGGTGAATGCATTCTCGGTATTCACCAAATGGCAACCGATGCCCATGCGCAAGCTGAGCCCGACCGTACTGAAGAGATTCGAAAACTTCCTCAGGCAGAGGAATTGTAGTTGGAATACGGTATCCACCTATATCAAAGCGATACGTTCGGTTTACAACCGGGCGGTGGACAAAAAGCTGGTGCGATATGTACCCAGGCTGTTTGAGCATGTGTATACCGGCACACGGGCGGATAGGAAAAAGGCGCTCGAAGCTTCCGACATAGGCTGCTTGATACGGGAGACAGAGATGAGCCTGCAGGCCGGTAATTCTCCCAACACCCGACAGAAAACAAAAATTTTCTTTGTATTGATGTTTATGCTAAGAGGGATTCCTTTTGTGGACCTGGCCTATTTGCACAAAAGGGATTTACAAGGAAATACCTTGTCCTATAGGCGCAGGAAGACGGGACGGGCACTGACCGTCTCACTGACGCCGGAGGCTATGCAAATGGTGAGAATGATAGCAAACAAGGACAAGGACTCTCCTTATTTATTCCCCATATTACAAAGTGAGGAAGGCACAGAAGCGGCATACCGGGAATACCAGTCGGCACTCAGGGCATTCAACCAACGTTTGGCAGTACTCAGACAATGCTTGGGAATGCAGTCGGCACTCAGTAGTTATGCGGCACGCCATACTTGGGCGACCATGGCTTACCACTGCGAGATACATCCAGGAATCATATCAGAAGCCATGGGGCACTCTTCCATCACAGTGACGGAAACTTATCTGAAGCCTTTCAGCAACAGAAAGATTGACGAAGCCAATCAAAGGGTAATTTCTTTTGTAAAAAACGAAGGATATCCAGTATAAAAGAGATTACTTCTTTTGAGGAAGTAGAGCAAACTTGTTGTTTCTTTTTTATAGTCTTCAAACAAAGTTTTGAGGAGCGGATTGATATTGGCTTTACAAAAAGTTTCCCAACGTAAGCAATAAACTGAAAGATAGAATCTTATATTGAAAATTAGAGACTTTTTCACTTCATAATTTCTATTGTAGCTTTTCTATGATGTTGGAGATTAAGACTATATATTATCTTTCCAATATCCCAACGGACTGATTTTTACTATTCTGAACAAACCCCACCTATTTTCTCCTTATTCCTTGGTTATTAACGAAATTAACAAGATTTCATTACCTGCGAAGTAACGGAATACTTAGTAACAAAAGAAGTATGCGAAAGGGATTCAAAATGAGAGATTATTCACTTTTTATTTTTTTAAATTTATAAATTTAAAGTTTTCAATTATGAACAAAAAGTTTCTAAGTGCAATCTTGTTTGGAGCTTTAATGGTTGGCTCCACAAGTACATTTGTTTCTTGTAAGGACTATGATGATGACATCGATGGCTTGCAGGAGCAGATCGATGCAAACAAAAAACAGATTGATGACATCCTTGCTGCAATCAATGGCAAGAAATTCATCGAAAGTTATGCTCCTGTTGAGGGTGGTTATTTACTGACTTTTACCGGTGGCGAAACTTTAACTATCAAGAATGGTGCTCAAGGCGAAAAAGGTGAGCAAGGACTTCAGGGTATTCAAGGCCCGAAGGGTGAAACCGGGGCTACAATCGTTCCGAAGTTCAAGGTAGATGCCGAGAACTACTGGATGATTAGCGTAGATGAAGGTGCAACCTATGAGTATGTATTGAATGACGCAGGTGAGAAAATCAAGGCTGCAGGTTCAGAAGCTAATGTTGAAGAAGCTATCGGAAACTACGTGAAGGTAGACGAAGAGGGTTATATCTGCATTGGCGAATATAGAACTTCATTCAAATACAATGCTAACGTTCCTTCAATGATCTACAATGAAAAGGATGGAACTATGCAGGTTACTATTGACGGCCAATCATATACTTTGTTGATGGAAGGCTCTGCTTTCAATGGTCTGCAAACTATTGTGTATAGAAAGCAAGCTGCTGATGACGCAAATGACTATGCTGTAGCTTATCAGTTGTACTATCCTCAAAACGATACTGACGTTGATACTTTGTTTGCTGCAGTTCCTGCAAAGGCTTCTTTCAAAGTCTATCCTTCAAAATTCTCAAAGAGCGATGCCGAGCTCTTCTTCTCTGATACTTATCAGACAAGAGCTGCAGAACAGCCGAAATTGAATGTCTTGGATTGGGACTTCGATAAAGAACAAGATGGTGTTATTTGGGTAAAGATGACTCCGGTAAACTTTAAAGATGCTAAGACTGTATCTACTTCTGGATGGGGAAGTATGACATGGATTGACCCGACTACGCAAACAGAAATATCTGGCTGGGGAGCCGTATGGGTGGATCTTGGTGAGACAATCAATAGCTATGCTACCTCTCTGGATGTTAAGATGTACAAGCAATATGTTTCTGCATCAGATTATTTTAATGTTAAGTCAATGTATGTATCTTCTAAAAAGGTACATAACGTACGTGTAAATGCAGAGGAGGAAATCCAATATTCTAATAAGATGCAGACTGCAAGTAGTTGGTATCCCGAAAAATTCATGTCTCAGAATGATGCAGCTTCTTATAAGGTTGGCGAATTTGATTATAAAGGAACATTCAATCTGAACGATTCTATCAGTGCTGCTTTGGATTTGAATGACGGCGTACTGTTGGCTGATGCCGATATTCAATTTGAACAGAAATTCGAATTGATTGATGAAAATGCAGACAAGGATTTGTGGGGTGTAACCATTAAGAAAGGAATCTTTGATGCAGATAAAGTAGCTAAAGAAGGCATCTTGGCTGTTAAGGAAGAAAAACAAGCATCTGCTATTGATGAATATGCTGTAATCAAGGTCACTACTACAGTTAAATCACAAGTAGAAGGTGTACATGATTTGGTTGTTTATAACTATGTTTTGGTACAAGCTATACGTCCTACCGCTGCAGAAAATGTAGCAACTGTCAAATTGTCTCCGCTGGGTGATGCAACCTTCAACTTGAGCTACAAGACAGCTAAGCAAATTGTGAAGCTGGATGTACGCGCATTTGAAGACGCTATCGGTGGTCGTGATATCTTAACCGACAAGGGCACCTCTATTGTTTGGCCTTTGTATAAAGCAGATTACAATACAGAGAAGGAATTGACTGGATATAGTGAAGCATACGATTACCTAACTAATGCTCCACAGCAAGCTACATGGTCTGTAGATGTTCCTGTAGCTAGAGATGAGGCATTTGTATGGTACAAGAAGGCAGAAGGTAATGCAACAGACTCATTGTTCTTGTTTATTGGTCCTCAGACAGAAATTGATAAGACTACCCTCTATTTGAAATCCACTAATTACTGGTCTGAAGCACTTGCTAAGAATGGTTGGGTTTCTTATAATGGCATTTCTACTCCATATGCTGCTTAGATAGTCAATATTTCATCACTACTATCAATGACCTTGCTGTAACTCGTAACTTTGCTGTTGCTATCAAGGATGCATACAAGGCACGTACAATCATTGGTGATTGGAGTGATGCTGCTAGCGGCAACTTCGGCATTAAGTCTGAAAACTTCGCTCATATGTATGATGTAACTCCTGCTGACGCTAAGGCTGTATTCGAATTGAATAAAGACAAGCAGAATGCATTTGTACAAGAATTGATGAAGGAGAACAAATTGGTAGTTGAAGAAGGTGCAAATGGAGAATGGAGAATAGCATTCACTGCTCCGATTGATATCAAGAAGGTTGGCAATCTGAAAGTTGATATTTATGATGCAAGTGGTTACGATGCTACTGACAAGAACCGTAAACCTGATGCAGAAGAATTATGGACTGTAGCTCGTCCGATAGCAGATTTCACCGGTGGTGCTGCACTGAAAGCATTCAACGATCCGAACTTGGCTGAGAATACTGAAATCACATTGAAACAATTACTTGTCAATACCGCTGGTACTGAAGCTAAGGCTAAAGACTTCTGGAAGAATCTTGTATTGAAAGACTATGCAGGTGAGAAAGTTGTTATATTCAATGGAACTACATTCAATGCTGAAGAAGTCACTGCTCGTGCTGCTTTGTACAAGAAGTCTGTTACAACCGGTCTCCGCTACATTATGTCCAACGGAACAGACAAAGATGAATACTTCAAGGTAGAACCTACAACTGGTAAGCTGACTTGTATCGCACTCCCGACAGGTACTGAGTTTACTCATACAGTAAATGTGGTTCTGCAGTTCGTTCACGACTGGGGTACTAGTGAGTATGCATACAACGTAACTATCACACGTAAACAAGCTACTAGATAATCTGAGTAGTAGAAAATTGTCTGAATAGACAATTATAAAATCAAAAGGAGGATGTTCTATGGGAACATCCGAGGATGTAAATTAAACTGTGTCAGCAAGGAATAAAGTATTAACTTTGCTAACACAGTTTTTTTTATGAAAGAAGA
>NZ_CAXUGK010000023.1:0-78469 GCF_964250605.1 Bacteroides sp. AR20
CGGACATAATAAAAATGATTCAGACCGGTAACACTCAACATAACCCCTCCAACTTCTCTACCATACGAACCAAATCCTGGTAGCTTAAATTCTTTTGGGACAAATGCAAGCCATTGCTGATACGAATCCCAACCCAAATACGAACCGGGTGATCATCTCTGCTTGGTGATACCGGTTGAGGTTGATCACTAGCCCTGGATTTTTCCTCATGACCAATTGCAGGAGCACCATCAACCTGGACTTCAACTACTTTTTTACGGGTATCCTTGTACCATTTCTGAAAGATGTTATAAGGAACTTTGTTCTTAACGCAAAACGATTGGAGAGATTCTCCATGAGGCAAAGCCTCGGTCTGGTATTGAAAGTAAAACCTTTCAAGATCTTCACTGCTATACATAAATTCTAAAATTTTTGTTCGCAGCGAAGATAGAGGTTGCAATCAATAGCCATTTTTTGACTGCTTACAAAATTGTAGAAGGATAAGCACCCAAGCATTCCTTCTCAACAAGCACCTTTATAAGCTAATACAAATCCTCCTCTATTTCGGAAATAAACACGACTTTCATTCAAACAAGACCTTTATATATACGAGGTTGAGGTCTATTTAAAACTCCTCACTGAAAATAACACATCGTATATCATCACGCGCATCCGCAATGACATTTGAACTCTTTCTATTGTTCGTGTAAGTAACCATAGGTTCGGTAGCTTTCTTCATTATTGAATATTGTTCTTTATATGGCTTAATTTTATTCATTGTTCCAATCTTCCTCCTACAATGATACCAATGATTCTAAAAAGTTCTAATTATCTCCCACCTATTTGTACTTTTAAGTGTAACTTCCACTGATAGTAGCTACTATTTCAATAGTTTATCATAGATCTCCAAATAAGCTCCCCCACAAGAATTTGCACTGAATAGTTCATTGGCACGTTTTTGCGCATGTGCTCCCAATATTCTGCTTTGTTCCGAATTGTCAAACAGATAATTCATTTTTTCAGCTAAGACATCAGCATCTCGCGGTGCGATAACAAACCCAGTCTCATTTGTATTCACCCAACTGGTGCCTGTCCCCAGTTCCGTTGAAATCATCGCTTTCCCATAATGACACGCTTCCAGAAGAACCACTCCAAAGCACTCGCCACGAGTAATGGAAGGCAGCACTACGAACGAACATTTCTTGAATAAATACGCAACATGCTCATTAGATTGATAGCCCAACAAATGAACATTATTGATGTCCTCATCTCTAATTCTCCGGTTGAGTTCCTTAAAAAGAGGGCCACGACCTGCAATCAGGATATTTTTGTTTACCTTTTTAGCTGCATCAAGCAAATAATGTAGCCCTTTGTATGTACGAAGCACTCCCACGAACAAGGCAAACTGCCCATATTCATTCACTTGCCGGGCAAACTCTTCTTCAACCGGATGATGCTCATTAAATCTCTCGTCTGAAACCCATAATCCTATCGGATGAATTTTATCCTTGCAGACATTTAAGATAGACTCGGTCGAAGCCAGATTAGGACTGGTGGGCACAATGACACTCGCTTTTTTAAATAACCTTTTCACAAAAGGTGCATAACCATTCATCAGCACTCCCCGCCCTTCTATAGGTGCATGAAAAGTTATCACGATAGGCTTACTCGTTTTATGAAACAGCGTAAGAAGTTCCGCAAAAGGGTAAGGATAATGCAGATGTATAATATCTGTATTCTTTATTATCCTTGAAAAATTCTTCATCAAACCGACACTCATAGGCATTGAAGAAAGACGGATATTCGTCTTATAAGAAATGCACTTTATTCCATCATAGTCACAGACTCCCGGCTTTTTTGAAAGGGATATTACTTCCACTTCATATCCATGCTTCATCGACATCAGACCAAGTTGATGAATCACTTCTTGGATACCACCGTCCGGTTCATCCGGATAGAATGTTTTAAAAATGTGAGTTATCTTCGCCATCTTTCGTATATTGGTTTTGAATTAAAATTCCCTTAAGCTTATTTCGAATTGTTGCCGTAACTTAGGATTCCCTTTACCTTCCTCCAGTAATAATTGCAGTAAACTTGGGAGAAATCTTTTTCAAGCAATAGTAAAGAGCCAATGCAATCGTAACTGTCAACAAAATATTAAAGAAATAGACAACAACCATTGCGAAGTCACTTGCCGGATGCAAAGTGACATACAACAACTTGCGAATGTTCGATAACAACCAAGGATCGTGTATTGCAAAAACAAAAAAGCTGGCAGAAGCTAAAAAAGTTGTGCTTCTAAAATTATGCTTAGCCACTATTGCAGCAGACAAATTAAGAGTACTAAGAATGCCTGCTATTTTTATTAATTTAAATAGCCATTGAACATCATGTCCTTGGACCATAAAAGCATAATGAACAGCCACCATTAGTAAGTAGAAAATATATGGATAATATCCATATATTCTAACTATATTTACAAAGTTACGCTTGTAGATACTAAAGACTGCACCTAATGAGAAAAAGAATAAAGCTTCTGTGCTTAAACCTCTTATACCGATATAGGGCAATGAATAGCCGCAAAGCCAGAATACAGCAATAAGCCAAATAAGAAGACCTTTAAAACGGCTAAGCAGACAATAAAGAACTGGAGAGAATAAAGACAGAACCATTAAATCTCTTATGAACCAAAATTGATAAGCTATAGGATATGTCATCGTCTTCTTATCATCAAGTATTCCCCAAAACGAAGACAAATAATAATCCAGCCCGGCATTATTAGGAAATTGAAACCATTGTCTCGTTAGAGGAAGGTGAGATACCGCAAAAAAACAAATCAAAAAAGAGGCATTCCAAAATAAATAAGGTATCAGCAAAGTACTTATTCTACGTTTTATCTTGTAAATGTATGTTTGCAGAGAATAATCAGCTTTGTAGAAGAAGAGAAAACCTGAAAAGAAGAAAAACAAAGGCACAGAAATCCAACCTATATATTGTGAGAACAATTGACCTATAAAAGAATAGGTAGGCATGTGTGTTTCACTCCCCATTACCTCATTGCCTACAATAATAGAAGGTCTATAGTTATGAATAAACACAACTCCCACTATGAGAGGAAAACGCAAAAAAGCTATAACCCTACTTTGCAATTCATCCGCATTTTGCTTGCTAAACATAAGTTCAAGACAGTTTTAGTATATTTCGAAATTGCCCCAATGCATAGGCTTTATCATAATGCTTAAATCCGCGTGGCACCCTCCGTTCTTCAACAGCTTTTATCATATCGTCTAAGCTCTCAAAAGTACTATTTGATAATAAAAAGCGATTGATTATGGTGTCGTATGCCAATATGGACAAGTCGGCATTTATTGCCTCCACCAAAGCCATAGGCAACATTTCTTGAAGAAAGGAAGAAAATAAATAAATATCTGAAGATATTAAATAACGTTCTACATCATTTACACATCCCACAGCAATAATGTTGTTGCCCCTATATTCATCTATCAAGTATTGTTCTTCTCCCTCGCCTGCAATCAAGAATTTCACGTTGGGCTCATTGCTCATCAGCGAAGCCATTTTCAAGCAATCTGCCAATCCCTTGCCTGGCTTGAAGATAGCAGAAAACATAATAATCAAATCATCATCGGCAATATGCAGTTCCTCTCTTACCGTTTGACGAATAGTAGAATAATCTTTTTTCTCATATCTTTGAATATAAAAGTTTATAAAAGTATGAACGGGTATGCGGATATATTTCTTTACCAACTGTTCTGTACGAGGAGTTATCAAAAAGAAATCTGTGCATATCCAATTAATGAGAAGCGAGAGAATAAAAAACTTCCGTTCACAGAAGAAGAGGTGCTGCAAGTAAATTACTTTTTTACCTTTTAGCTTAGCTGCAATTTTGTACTTTATCAGCCGCAGAAGATTTATATTACTATGAATAAATATGTAGTCAGCCCCGGCTATCAAGTCACCGGTAAGCCTATTCTCTATGTCATGGTTCTGATTGCGAATCATCGCCTCATATTCAGCACTGTGGCTTTTGGCTATAAAGCAAGAAGACACGCCCATTTCGCTCAAGGCAGAAGCATAGTTAAGTGCCACATTTTCAGCCCCTCCCCGCTTCAATGTGTTCAAAAGTTGTAATGCAATTTTCATTTAAATTATTTGTTGGATACGTATTGATACAACACTTCAGCCAAGTGCTCCCATTGCAAACCATCTGCCAAAGATTGTAAATGTTGTTTTTTATAAAGATATTCTTCGGCATTGGCAGTGGCTGCATTAATTGCTTCAGCCAAAGCTTCAGGCGAAGCCTTTTCCAGAAAGTAAGCCGTATCGGCAGGTAACTGTTCGGGAATTCCTCCCACCTGCGTTGCGATTGCAGGAATGTTATATCCCAATGAAACAGCAGCAACGCCGCTTTGCGATGCTTCTAAATAAGGCATCAGCAGTAAGTGATTCTCATTCACAAACTTATCAAACTCGTCATTCGTCAAGTATTTATTGACTATCCTTACATACAAGTTGTTATCAAATTTTAAAGTAGAGATACATTCATCAAATTTTCCCGCCAAAGTGATTGTTCCTATTCTGTCGTAGTCTATCAAAGGTAATGCGTCTGCCAACAAATCAACACCTTTATAATAATTGATTCGACCTATCATCAATAAGTTATATCTCTTGGGCAATACTTCAATTTTGGTTTTATTATCACCATAAACAATTACTCCGTGAGGTATAATAATGGAAGGTTTTTGCACGCCTATATGTACTTCCACCCTTTGGCGCACAAACTCAGACAAGAACACCCAATGAGCAGCATTCTTCATTGCCACATCCATCATCTTTTGATGAATTACCGAAGTCTCGCCTACATGCATCACTCCATCATGTATAACTAAAAAAGTGGGTACCTTGCACCACTTACATAGAGACACAAAGACTGTATCCCAATTGTGAGGTCCAAACACCAACACCCTATCATATCTGCCCCGCCAAATCTTTAGCAGAAGAAGCAATAAATAATAAGGCAGAAAGAAAGTCCACGACCAAAGCTGTCCTATTAATCCCTTATAGACTTTTATCTTCTTCGCTTTTCCGCAAAAGGGTTCTTCGGTTGAAGCAGCTATCCATACATCTATTTTATCAGTAGGAAAGTGGTTGAGCAGTTGGTTGGCATAGTACACGCATCCCCCTTCATATCCCAAACTGACACACAATATCTTTTTACTCATAATCAGCCAAACAATACATTGTGATATAGATAGTGTTCATCTTGTCCCAATTGGAACACTCTGATAACAGCATACAGACACACAACAGCCAGAAAAACTATCTTCCACCTCATATTCAGTTCTTTGTAGATTGCGGGATAGAGAATGCAATAAGATGACATAAACAAATAGCTGAAGCGTACGGGTAGCGTATCGAATTCCGCAAGAAAGAGCCTGCAAAACAGCATACAGAAAAACAGATTGTAGAACAATGTCATATTCTTCCCCAAAGCATTCAGTTTATCATAAAACAGTAGTAACAATATTCCGCTGCACATCCGTTCCAGATAGCCGATAGAAACGGCTGAATAATTATTGAACATACTCTTTACCATATACTCCTCCGTACTACTCAAAACACGCCCCCCTATCATAGATGCACCTTGAATCAAAAGATTGGAAAAAAGATTAATATGCGATAGAACCATAAAGTTTCCCACTAAGAAGATACCCCAATATACGTATTTATGATACTTCTTTGTAAGAATGAAATAGAGTGGAAAATAGACAATGGAACTCGTGTGAAATCCAAAGCCTATCAGATTCAATATAAAATAAGGCAATGCCTTGCGTTGTATCAAGAAAGGAATGGAAAGGTAGAAAAACGAGATACTCTTCATGTTGCGCATCACATTTACCGAATCCAGAAACAATGCAAAGTATATAAGCATTGAAAGCATAAAAAAAGACGAATACCGCCGGAACAACCAACATATCACCACCAAATCAATTAGGGTGGATAGGGTCATAAAAAAACTAAGATTGTCCCATACACTGTTTTTTACGAAAAACATGTAATACTGGAACAATGGCTCAGCATTTGAATTTTCCAAACGTGCTACAAAACTATCAAAATCTGTATGACAATCATGAAAAAATGCATCGTATGCTTCCCAATCGTATCCCACCTCGTGACGAAGGCCAATAAACAAGAAGTAAATGATCCCCCCAAAAAAGGTATCTACATTGTCGGTATCAATACCTCTGCACCGTTGCCTTGTGTTCCATGCAATAATAGCAATAAAACACAAAGCAACAAGTACATAGGGTAATGACTGACTTGTACTTGCACCCATATATACAGTTAAGCTTCTGCAGTAGGTAAATTCAAAATCTTTTTCTTGAACAATTTACTATAAACACCAATGAAGCTTTTAGTTACCAAATAATAGAGTAATCTGGAACCCAATAGCTTTTGGTTATCATAAAGCAAACATGAATGTTTAAACGAGCCGAGATGAAATCTATAAGTCTCAAAATTGTACTTCCAAAACGTAGAGGCCGGTGAAAGATATTGCAAGTAATAAAATCCCATCTTGATTGCATTGGTTCTATCCTTGGGCGGGAGAACGGATTGAAGCAGCAGACGATGCAGCTCTTCTTCATTCTCGGGATTATAGGTAATACCCAGCTCGCGATATACTGCTCCACCCAACAATATCACCGGCTTACCATGATATACAGCTTCGGCACCGGTAGTAGAGCCCCACACCACTACTACGTCTGCCCTATCTATCAGCGCATAAGTACTTAAACTGCTTCCGCCCGGGATAACAGTCATGTTAGGATATTTCTCGCCTAATTTCAGCAAGTCTGTATGATACTTGTAGGGCACATTCGTTAGATTGGGATGAATACGTAAATAAACTCTCACTTTGGGGTTGTTCTTTAAGAATTCGGCTATATTTACAATCGCATCCAACTGTGTTGGGAATAGCCTAGCTTTATCATACTCATCACCCACTGCTGCAAATTCATCTTCCGAACTATTGAAAATCACGATATTTCGATAGCCTTCATCCCAATTGTCGGGCAGTTTTGCTTTGTTCTGATTAGCTATGTAATTTTTATCACCCGCATAAGTACCCGTCTTTCTTTGTATGAAAAACATATTTCCAACATGTTCTTTTTCAGCTTCAGACAGCACAGACTGATTCCAAGTATTATAAATCATCTCTGTATTTAAAATAATGCTGTGAGGAATATTCCCACAAAAATATCTTTTAAGGTATTTGTGATGGAACACGCAGATTGATTCACACGAAACGAAAGGAATATTGTGCAATTGGCTTATCTCCCATTCGGGACGTGCATCATTAGCACGGCCATTGAACAACAACACCTTATCAGGCTGTACATCAGTAATGATTCTATCTACCATTAAAGTGCGTCGAACGGTAGAACGTAACAACTCATCAAAATAGGCACGGAACACACCATCCAGTTTAGGGTTGCAGTTGCGTGTGTGTGAGATATAGTTGGAAAGACTCGACATACCTACTGATACACCATTATATTTAAGTGCTTTTATCTCTGACAAAGATTTGTATTGAGGATGAAAGTTTTTAGCCTCTACCTTTATTTTCTCTGTTAAAACACTACATAAAGAGATTTGGTGTATACCCTCGGAAAGTTTCTTTCGCATACGCGTAGTATAACAACTACACAATTTACACTTCATGGGGTTGCGTTTCATATTCTCCCAACATATTTCCGCTTGCGGATCGCAATACACGAAATAAACCTCATGCCCCAATCGGTAATATAACTCGGCCTCGTCCATCATATACACAAATGTATTGGGCGAAACACCTGCAAAAATCAATATTTTCATCAGTCAAATTTATGTTTTATGTGATAGATTATTTTAAACAATCCTATCCTTTCCAAAAAATCCATGATATGCTTTTGGCGTACCTGCTTTTTTATCTGCACCCTAAACAGTGCTTTCATTTCATCTTTGGTACGAGGCAGACTAAACATTTTCTGCATACTATCATAATTCTTGTCAATGAAATAATCATTGTTGCGAATGGCATTTTCAGCCCAATGTCGATGATTCTTACTGCGTGCTCCTCCGGAACACATCGCTGAAGGCAGATTTATTTGGTTGGCCGAACTGGTATAATAAATGGTATATCCAGCCAAAGTAGCCCGAATCAAAAAGTCTGTCTCTTCACGATAGGCATTTCCTTCTATTTTCACATCAAACTGCATTTCGCGCGCTACTTGGGTCTTACAAAGACAAGAAGCATGACAAAATGGGACCCTAATCGGCTCTTTCACTGTATATGTAAAGTTTGTGGACAAAGTGGATAAATCAACAATCTGATTAGCCTCAGTAGCGATTCGATTGCGATAATGTGACAAAAACTCATCCAGTTCATCGATTTGTTCAGGAAAGAAAAGCGCCAATGCTCTTCCTCCCACAATATCGGCATTTTTCTCTCTCATTACATTCAGCAAGTTACGGATAGAACCGGGATAAAGCACCGAATCATCGTCACCAAAATAAATATACTCTGACTGAACTTTGCTAATAGCAACATTTTGTGTGTAAGGTTGCTTCGAGTTTACTTCATTACGGAAATAACGTAAAGTGGGAAATCTTGTTTGCAACTCCTTCACCACTTCAGCTGTATTGTCTGAAGAACAATCATCAACCAATATCACTTCACTCACATCCTCCTGAAAATAAGTAGGAATAGTTATGGGCAACAGACGAGCTCTGTTGAAAGATGGTAACACAACGCTTACATTCATTGAAATATCTTTTTAATTTGAAATTTGTTCAACATAAAGAAATAGACTAAAACAATAGGAATCATTACCATAATCTTAATCCACCACAACGTTTGTGACAAATATTGCGCCACCACTACCGCTAAAAGCACTATCAATAGGATAACGATGATTCTATTCAATTTACCCATCCAAACCTTCGTGTTTTTATGAAAATAAGGTACAAAAAATGGAATAATAGCTATTGTCCAATAAGACACCAACGTAGAATATACCACTGATACATACCCCAATATTGGAATCAAAATAATGGAAAGAAAAATATTCACTGCTCCCGGCATAAAAATAAGCCATAAAAGTTGCTTTGAGTCTTTCTTTATGAAAGCCACATTGGAAGTAAAATTATAGAAAGGTAACAATACATTGGCAAAACATATAATACTTGCAATGGCACTGCATGATTGGAAACTCTCGTTACGAATAACGACTCGATAAATATCCGGCATCCAAATAGCTACTGTAAAAACGGCAGTCAAGGTTGTAAATTGACAAAAATAATAGAGACTCCTATAATCACTAAACCTTTTATCCCGATAAGTTTTTTGCAACTGCGGAACCAGTGCAACGACTAACGAAGTGGTAATAATAGTAATATAATCGCCCATCATATATCCATTTGAAAACAATCCAATATCTTCCAAGGATACTTGATAGAGATTCATTATAATACGCGAAGAAGAAGAGAGCAATACAAAGCCAAGAGCATGAGGAATGAGCGGCCATGACAACTTCAACATATCCACTAATTTTTTCCACTTTCGGTCTATAATAGGTTTTATGCCTTCTTTTTTGAAAAGTAAGGGACAAAATAAGGTAAATGATACAATAGCTGTGACAGCTACACCAAAAAGAAAGCCCCAATAGCCAGCCTTAAAAAAATAAATAGATACAAACGAGACAGTCATACCACAGATACTACCTAACAAAGTACGATAAACCAATGGCTTCGGAGTTCCTTTCAAAGGATAGAGATGCTGTGCAATCACAGTATTTCCAAAAAGAAGAAGAGGTACACAACTAATCATAGCAATCAGAAACCTTTTTTGAATACAAACTTCTGACAACATTCCCATTATAACACAAATATAGACAATACTCAGTAATATACCTGAAAGATAGAAATAACATATAACTCTTCCCCATAATACCCTCCAATGGTTAGAATATTCATAATAACTATTGGTAAGAAACAGATTAAGTCCCAAAGGAGCTATAGTAATAAATAGTCCGGAATAAGAGGTAATCACTCCCCAAATGCCATAATCAAAAGGGGTAAGAAAAGGAGTTATTAAAGGCAAAAGCAAAAGGTTTACTAATGAAGCCAATTTGGGCATCACACCAAAACCAAATGCTTTCTTTAAGATACTGATTAGAAACATAAATTACTCCCTTTTTCTCACCTTCAGCCATTCCTCCAGCCACTCATTCACCATCTGCCTGATTTCATCATCCTCCAAATCCATGGAGTAGTAATAAAAAAGTGACTGATAAGCACTTAATCTCACATCCAGCCCTTTTTTATTTTTCCATACGTAGTTGTACAAATATGGGCTTCTTTGGCAAGAGTATTAATATTCAAGTCTTTCTCTTTACGCCATTTCTCAAATAAAGCACCCAGTATAGGGTGGTCACTGTTTACATTCATCGTCGTCTTGTATTATGTTATCAGAATTAAAAAAGTACATGTTATTAAACGTTATTTTAGGTTTCTCACATTTAAAATATTTTCCATATACAGAAAATATTTAATGAGAAAAGAGCCCTAACTTCGCACAAAATCTTTAAAACAACAAAATGGAAAATCTATTCAAAATGTCACTTTTCATGCCGCCCATATCGCCGATAAAAGACGAAAACACCGGAAAAACCGTAAAAAGTGCCACACTCACCCCATTCAGGACAATGAGCATTGACGAAGTACACCGTCTTATCACCTCCGACCAGAGACTTGCCGAACTGACACTCGCCATAAGAAATGCCGCAGCACAAGGAGACGAAATTACCGCACGATTCCTCAAACAACAGACACTACCCTACGTCACTCCCTGCGGCGTATTCACCCGACGACGGAGCGACTGCCTCACGGAACCCTCCGGCCTGGTTGTAGTCGACATCGACCACCTTGAATCCGCAGAAGAAACGGAAAACTTACGGCAACAACTGTTTGATGACCCCTATCTATGCCCTGCGCTGGTGTTCATCAGCCCCACCGGACGGGGCGTAAAAGCGTTTGTTCCTTGTCTTCACGGACAGAATCCTGCAGAAGGAATACAATGGGCCATGAACTACGTCCACTGCATGTATGACGCCGAAAACACACAACCCGGAAAAGGAGTGGACACTTCGGGGAAAGACCTCGTACGCGCCTGTTTCCTCTGCCATGACCCGAAAGCACTGCTCAGAAAAGTTGTGAACTTCGAATGATGAGTCATTGCAAATCACCGACTACAAATTACTAATTATAAATTACCCAATCCGATGGAACCACTATCTTCATTGCACCTTCTGGCCGAAGCAGTCAGAAATGCAGGAGCAGACATTGCTCCAACCTATCAAGAATATATACAACTGGCATTTGCCATTGCCACCGACTGCGGAGAAGCAGGACGGCATGATTTTTTAAGTCTGTGCAGCCTGTCGTCCAAGTACGACCGACGGGCAGCCGACAAGCTCTTCAGCAATGCCCTGAAGACCGGCCGTAACGACGTGCATCTGGGAACCGCCTTTCATCTGGCCGAGCTTTGCGGCGTGAAGATTCAGCATGAAGCCGCACCCGCCATTGGTACACTTGGTACACAAAGTTCACCCCTCTCTTCTACCTCACACACACGCGCACGCGAGGAAGAGTCCGCATCGGGCATTGAACCACTGTCTCCATTACCCACTTTCGACGAACACCTCCACTGGCCTTATCCCCTGAATCGCATCATGAGCTGCGGAACCTCACTCGCCCAATACGATGTACTGCTACTGGGTGCCATCACCGTATTGGGTGCCAGTATGGGAAAACACGTCCGATGTTCCTACGGAGGAAAAATGATGTCCCCCTGCCTGCAAACCTTTGTAGTAGCCCTACCTGCATCCGGCAAAGGAGTGCTCTCCTTGGTACGCCTGCTTGCCGAACCCATTCACGATGAAATACGTGAGCAGGTAGACGAAAGTATGGCATGTTACCGCCGCGAAAAAGCAAAATACGACACACTGGGCAAGGAACGCGGAAAAACGGAGACTCCCGTAATGCCTCTCAACAAGATGTTCCTCATCTCGGGCAACAACACCGGAACCGGCATCCTGCAAAACCTGATGGACTCCGACGGTACCGGACTGATATGCGAAAGCGAAGCCGACACCATCTCCACCGCCATCGGTTCGGAATACGGACACTGGAGCGACACCATGCGCAAAGCCTTCGACCACGACCGACTGTCCTACAACCGGCGCACCGACCACGAATACCGAGAGGTAAAGAAAACTTATCTTTCCGTACTTCTGTCAGGCACCCCCTCACAAGTGAAACCACTGATTCCCACTGCCGAGAACGGGCTCTTTTCCCGCCAGGTATTCTACTACATGCCTGCCATACATCATTGGCAAAACCAGTTCGACCGTAATGACGGCAATCTTGAAGATACCTTCAAGGCTCTGGGCATGGAATGGAAGGACAAACTGAAAACCATTGTCATGAACGGAATATTCACCCTTCACCTTACGGACGGACAGAAAGATGAATTCAACCGGCTCTTCTCCCGGCTTTTCGTACGCTCCGGACTGGCCAATGGAAACGAGATGTCAAGCAGCGTGGCACGTCTGGCCATCAACATCTGCCGCATCATGGAAGTGGTGGCCATGCTCCGCGCAATGGAACAAGGGGAAATCACCGCCTCGCCTTACGTGTCGCCCGACCCCCACACAGCCACAGACAATCTGAAAGACCACATTGTCAGCCGATGGAATCTCCTCATTGCTTCCGATGACTTTCATGCCGTACTCTCACTGGCCGAAAGCCTTTACCGGCATACCACCCATATCCTCTCCTTCCTGCCCAACACCGAAGTGGCAAGCCGCGGCAATGCCGACCGGGATGCGCTGGTAGACAGCATGGAAGAAGAATTCACACGGGCCTCTTTCCTGCAGAAAGCCGGAGAGATGGGCATCAAATCGGAAACCGCCTCCACCTGGCTCAAACGTATGCAGAAACACGGGCTGGTGGAAAATGTGGATGGCAAGGGAAACTACCGGAAACCCAAAGTCTGACATTCACTTCGCTTCACGCACGCGTATGTGTGTGAGGCGAAAGGATGGATGAACCTCTGTACCAAGTGTACCAACCTCAGGTTTACGCTTCCCAACCTGACCTTTACGCCGCCCAACCTCAAGTTTAAGGCTCTCCCAGTGCAGCCACTATCAGCCGCACCTGGGCAGGCGTATAAGAGCGGGAACGGGAAGAACCGCCCAAGGCGGAAAGTCCGTCACGCAAATCGGGACAAAGGTCTATCCAGTGTTTCAGTTTGCGGAAGGCAGCCTCCGGACAAAGATTGGGACAATAGATTTGGGCCAATTCAGTACGCCCGTATGTACGTATGACAAAAGAATCCATAGTTGACAGTTACGATTTATATTTCATCAAAAGTAACTATAAATCATGACATTATCAAACTTACAAGCGTAAATAACCGACTAAAACAGACCCAAACAGACGAGAACCTGCAAAAACCGGCAAACGCCCGTATCCACAGCCTTATCTTTGCATCGTTGAGTTCAACACAGCAAATGTTTTTATCCTTTAACTTCTAAATTTTAATTGTATGATTCGTTACAAAAAGTATCAAGTGACGGGCGAAGACAGCCCACTGAAAGGCCTCTGGTATGCACGCCCCGTAATCGAAGAAACCTTCGACATCGAAAAATTGGCCAAGCACATGTCCAATCACAACACCCCCTATTCGAGTGGTGTCATCAAGGGGGTACTGGCAGACATGGTTTCCTGCACCAAAGAATTGATTCTGGACGGCAAGAACGTGAAACTGGATGACCTTGCCATCTTCTCCGTAGGAATCGTCAGCAAGAAAGGGGCGCAATCCGCTGCCGACTTCTCGCTGGCCAACAACGTGAAGGGGCTGAAGCTCCGCGCCCGTGCCACCGGCGAACTGAGTAATGCCCAAATCAACCTGGATGGACAGCTGAAGGAATCTTCCCTGTACACCGTAGGCGGAAAAGCTCCCGATGGCAGTGGTTCCGACGGCGGTTCCGGAGGAAGTGACGGCAATCAGGGCGAGAATCCGTTAGGATGAGAATAATTACAAATTACTAATTATCAATTACCAGTCATCATGAGTGAAGACAAAAAGTCAAAATCCGTATGGGGCATTGTCCTCAAAGTAATCATCACCGTAGCTACCGCCATAGCGGGAGCTTTAGGTCTGGGCGCTTGCAAATAGCCATGCGTACGATTACCCTGCTCATTGTTCATTGCTCAGCCACGCCTCAAGGCGTGGCCCTGGGCTTTGAGGATTGCCGCCGCGACCACATCCACCACCGCGGCTTCCGTGACATCGGCTATCATTTCTATCTGACCCGCAACGGCGAAATACACCGCGGTCGCCCGTTGGAAAAAATAGGTGCGCATTGCCTCAATCACAACCGCCATTCTATCGGCATCTGTTATGAAGGAGGACTAGACGCTGCAAGTTTTCCTGCCGATACCCGTACATTGGAACAGAAGGCTTCGTTACTGGCACTGCTACGTGAGTTGAAGCGTATCTTTCCACGGGCGCTGATTGTGGGGCACCATGATTTGAATCCGACGAAAGCTTGTCCGTGTTTCGATGCGGAAAGGGAGTATAGGGGGCTCTAAAAGGCTCCCTTCTTCATTCTATCATCCGCACTATCTGAAATGCCTCGGCCAAGTGTTTGCCTACGGTATAGCCGCGAAACCGGGCAAGGGCTTTCAATGCCTCCGAAGAGCGCGGATGCGGAAAAGCACGGCTCTCAAACTCATAGGCTGCCATGGCAGCACATTTTGCTTTCAAATCATCCTCCGAAATCTCCATATAGAAATTGGCTGTGAAATGGCGTGGGTCGCAAGTAGCCTGCCACTCACTGGCTGATGGGGTCTCGAATGTAAAAATAGCCTTCACCGGTTCGTCCTCCATAGGGCGTGTGGCAGTCATCACTGCTTGAAAAGTCATCTGATGGTCAATATTAAGGTCGCCACCATGGTGGGTAAAGATAAAGTCCGGACGAAACTGTTCCTTCTCATGCTCCACTACCTTTACGATATCAAGCAGTGCATGGCTGTCAAAACGATTGTCGGAAAAATTATATGCCTGCACGCTGTGATAGCCTATCAACTGCCGCGCCGTCTCCACATTCTGATGATGCCTTTCCAAGACTTCCTTCCACTGTTCCGTGTCACGGGTATCTGAGCGTGAAGTAATCCCCTCTCCCATAATGATGACCCGGGTCTGTACTCCTTGTGTCTTGACTAGTTTGTGCATGGTAGCGCCTAGGCCCAGCAGTTCATCATCGGGATGGGCGGCAACAACCATGATACGTTTATTGGTAAACATAGCCATAAAAAATTATTCTAATATATCATTAAAGCTCAAGGGAGTACCTCTTTCAATGTCATGAGCAGCCTTTTTACCTAATACTTCGTCTAAATATTTAGGCTCCAGCCCATTCCCCGGACGTATCGAACGAACATTATTTTCCGTGAAAACATCACCGGCTTTCATACTGTTCACAACAAATAAAGAACGACAAAACTCACGTCCTTTTATCATTGTTGTATCTGTAGGATAAATCACATGCCCTATAGCATCTTCAACCTCCCTGACCTGCTTCACCATTAAAGCAAACTCATCGGGTTCCATCGAAAATGAGGCATCAGGTCCTCCAATTTTACGATCCATGATAAAATGCTTTTCTATCACGGTGGCCCCCACAGCAACGGAAGCCACAGAAACGGTTGTTCCCATCGTATGGTCAGATAATCCCACCGGAACTTGGAAACGTTTCCTCATATCTGCAATTACAGACAGATTGGCATCTGAAATCTGGGCCGGATAAGCAGACGTACATTTCAATAAAGTCACCTGCTCATTTCCTACACTTCTACATGTCTGCAAGGCAAGCTCTACATCATTCACCGTAGCAATACCGGTAGAAATAATCATAGGCTTACCTTTAGATGCAGCATATTTTATCAATTCTATATCGGTAATCTCGAAAGAGGCAATTTTATATATCGGATTATCCAAGGTTTCCAGAAAGTCAACAGCACTTTTGTCAAAAGGGGTAGAAAAACAAACTAACCCCTCTTCTTTTGCCACATGAAAAATTTCTTCATGCCATTCCCATGGAGTATATGCCTTTTGATACAAATGATACAAATTTTCTCCATTCCAAATAGTACCATGAATTTTGAACCATTCTTGGTTACTGTCAATAGTCATGGTATCTGCCGTATAGGTCTGTATCTTCACGGCATCCGCACCGCACCGCTTTGCCGCACGAATAGTGTCAAGAGCCACCTGCTTATCATGATTATGATTTGCCGATAGTTCGGCTATAATAAATGTCTTATTCATGATTACTTCTTTGTTATTTTTACGTCAGCCACAATACTACCATCCGCTTTGATGGACGCACGTGTAAACTCATATCTGAACTCTCCTTTTTCAATATAGGCATGAGGATAGCCATCAGCATCCAGCATACGAATATAATCGAAAATCTCCTCCAATTTTTCCAGTCCACTCATATCGCTCTGTTCAGGCTTTCGTCTTTTAAAGACAACGGGGTCTCCCTCTTGTGGCACCGGCTGCAGATTATTTTGAATAATTTCAACTATCATCTTTCCAACAAGCTTATTGACCCTGACAAAAATTTCTTCGGCAGTTCCCGATAAAGACAAATCCATTTTTAAATAGACCGGTCCGGTATCTAATCCCACTTCTACACGGAGAGCTGAAAGTTTTGTCGCCGTCAGTCCCCGAACAATAAGATTTTGCAATGGGCTTCCCCCACGTCCATAGGGTAAATCAGTCATGTGGAATACGATACATTCATATCGTTCAAAAATAGCAGAAGGAATTATATAAGACCAATGCGGAATAAATATTTTAACCGGTGATATTGAACCAATCCGTTCAACTGTGAAATCCTCTTTTTGAGATATTAAGTAAAAAGCATATTGAGGCATTGTTGACTGGAGATAACTAACCAACTCTTTATTCCAACTCTTTTCAGAAACGATTAAAATATTTTCCATCTAGTTCTACTCTCTAAAATAATGTTTAGTTATTAATATCCTCATTAATCAATAACTTATATATCAAAATATCGTCAGAAATCAAACTGTCTCTACACTCAAGAAAACCGTTTTTGAGAAAAACCTTTTGGGAGGATACATTTGCCGCCTTTACATGAGCAACCAAAGAATTAACATTCTTCATGCATTTAACTTTCTCACTTATTAATTCTATAATGACATAGCCTAAACCTCTACCCCGATATTCCGATGCAATGGAATAATCAATCAGAGCTTCACCCTTTTCAATATTCAGCCTCACTTGTCCCACTGGCATACCGTTCTCTATTAAAATATAAATCTTCACATCTTCCTTTTGCAAACATCTGGTAAACCAATTACAATGCTCCTCATAATTAATCTCATCTGTATTAAATGCGCTCTGCCTGACTATGGGGTCATTTACCCACTTATAAAGCAAATCCCTATCCATAGAACGAACTTCACGTAAATAGCAGTTATCCGCTAAGTTTCGGAAAAATGAAATATAACGCCTCTGAACACAATTATTCACACTGGTATTGCTTAATCGCAAAAAGCTCACATTACACAAATCAACAGACGGTTGCCTTACATTCCCTAACCCTATGATCCAACCATTTGAAATGAGCAAATCATAAAACTCCTTTTGATTGTCTACATACCATCCCGCCGCAACTTTAGCACCACATGCCAATGCTTCTATACAAACCGAACTGGCAGAACAAATCACTAAATCGGAGTCGCAGAAAAGGTCTGCCATTTCTTGTGCCGTAAGGCGCGAACGATAAACAAGGCGACTGTCCTGCACACACGATGAATGAGGAGTGTAAGCATCTCCTACTACTGCCGTAATACTGTTCACAGTACAGAGTCGAAGTACCTGATTCACAAAATAACCAGTTATATCATGAATGTCACTTCCTCCGAAACATACAGCCACTTTCTCTATTCTATCTGAAGAAATACTTTTCCTTTTTGCCGCCTCTAAGAACGGCTTGCGCAACAGTGCCCAATCAAATCCCAAACAGAGCCTGGTGTAAAATTCCACGTCGAAAAGTGCAGGATTGGTCTGACCATGGTTAATCACAACATCAGCCACATAGTGCTTGTCGTGCATATCATCCACACACACCAGGCGGCACCCTTTTTGCTTGATGGCACGCTGGTAATCGGTAGTGAAGAAATAATTGTCGAGCACCACAATTTCATCACCTTGAAGACTAGAAAGGAACTCATCATAATGCGCTTCCTCTTGCAAGGTGACAAAAGGACACACTTTCTCCATCTCACTTACCTGATATGAGGTGGGATGGCAAGTAAAGAAGGTACAATCAAAATCGTCCTTCAGCATATCGGCCAAAGCCAGAGTACGGATAAAGTGGCCGTAGCCGATGGTAGCGCTTGCGTCGGCACGGAAATAGATTTTTTTCAAGAAATGAAATGAATTAAAGAATTACAATTCTTTTCTAATCTTCTTTATAGTTGCCAGCATGAAAGGAAGATAATTCTTCACCACATCATAAACAACTGCTGCATCAAGGTCAAAGTAATGATGTGCTATGATATCTCTCAT
Source organism: Bacteroides sp. AR20 (assembly GCF_964250605.1). Taxonomy (NCBI): domain Bacteria; kingdom Pseudomonadati; phylum Bacteroidota; class Bacteroidia; order Bacteroidales; family Bacteroidaceae; genus Bacteroides; species Bacteroides sp. AR20. The sequence goes on from NZ_CAXUGK010000023.1 coordinate 18,710, forward strand.
TCCCATTGCACCTTTCCAATCAACTTCCGGATATTTAGCAAATAGCAGTTTTTCTGTAAGTTTATCAATACCTTTAAGTCCTTCACCTATAGCCATCAGAAGCATGCAGGTACTTTCAAGGCGTTCCATCCCTCCGGGAGATACAAGGTAGTAATGATAAGAATCTATAGGACGAGAATTATCCAAGATTCGCTCAATCGCTTGCTCTATCTTACCCAACATGGCTTCAACCATTTCCCTTTTATGCATAAACGCCTTCCTCTATTATGTTCTGTTTCAATATTCCATCCATATCTTCACGTAGCCTCACAATATCCACTGCACAGCCAAACAGGTGTTGAAGCTCTTCTTTAATGTGAACCAAACTGAACATATTGGGTGTCTGCAATTCTACACAAACATCCACATCACTCTCAACCGTTTGTTCACCACGCGCTACAGAGCCGAATATTCCCATACGCATAATGCCGTATTTAGAAGCATTTTCAGCCATATATTTACGCAAAAGAGTAATGTATTCAGACGTTGTCTTCATATTTCTTTGTTTTTACTACATACAAAGATAGGGATAAATATCAAAACTAAAAACATTCAGAATCTTTTTCTACCTACACTCCCTTTAAAACCATACACGAAAGTTATTTATGAAGCAACTCATACTTCATCTCTGCCAATGCCCAGTCAGTCAGTGTATCAAGGTCCTGCACTTCAAGTTCGGAAAGTACCAACCCGGCTGTATTCTCACCCCAAAAAGTCCGGCTCTCCACAAAGGGAGCAGTGCGAGAGAAATAGAACTGACCGGCATCGTGATAAATCGGTTCTAAATCTTGGGAACGTGTATTTTTGTATTCGGGATAAACCATACTAATTTTTCCATCCACGATGTGAAGGCTGCGCTGTATGGGATAGGAATAAGCCACACAAGTGAAGACGGAATCTATCTCCGAATTCATTTTTCCGTATGCTTCCCGGAGTCTTTCGGGAGTGACGAAAGGAGCCGTTGAATAAATGCAACAAACCGTTTCAAACTTCCTGCCTTGCTCTTTATACTTCCTCAGTACTTCAAGAATTACATCATCAGTACCGGCATAGTCATTTGACATCTCGGCACTCCGCATAAAAGGAACTTGAGCACCATATTTACAAGCTATCTCAGCAATCTCTTCATCATCGGTAGAAACCATCACCTCATCAAAAAGACCGCTTTGTAAAGCTGCCTCTATGGAATATGCAATAATAGGTTTACCCATAAAGGGCTTGATATTCTTACGCGGAATACGTTTACTGCCGCCACGTGCAGGAATGATTGCTATATTTTTCATTTCGCTACAAATTCTATAACCTTTTCAATCACATACTCCTGTTCCTCGTCCGTCAGCGTGGGATACATCGGAAGACTCAGACAATGTTCGTAATACTCTTCTACTATAGGTAAATCGCCTTTCCTATTGCCCCACTGCTGATAGTAAGGCATCAGATGAAGCGGAGCATAATGAACCTGCGCATAGACATTGTTCTCGTGCAGATAATTATAAAGACCCAAGCGGTCAGCTACTTGAATGATATAAAGGTGATAAGCATGATAGACATCGGCAGTATTGAACGGAGTCTTGATACCATCTATTCCGGAAAACGCTTCATTATAGCGTCTTACGATTTCATGACGACGTTCAAGACCTGCTTTCGCACGCTCCAGCTGAGAAATACCCAAGGCAGCCTGAAAATCAGTCAGACGGTAATTATACCCTAACTCCTGCATCTCGTAATACCAGCCACCATGATGCTCGTGCAATAAGGCAGGGTCTTTCGTAATGCCATGCGTACGGTAAAGACAAAGCTTGTCATAGAGCTCCTTGCTGTTGGTGGTCACCATGCCTCCCTCACCCGTAGCGATATGTTTCACGGGATGGAAAGAGAATACGGCACAGTCGGCAAAACAACCGTTGCCACAATGTTGTTTCTTGCCTTTACTGTCCATGAAATAGCCACCGGGAGCATGACAGGCATCCTCGATAATCCACAAGCCGTACTCGTCGGCAAGCTTTCTGAACTCTTCCAGATCCAAAGGATAGCCTGCAAAATCAACCGGAACAATACCTTTGTAAGTACCGCGGGGAGAAGCTTTAAGCATGGCTTCGAGTTTACGGATATCCATGAGGTAAGTATCCTTGTCAATATCACAGAATACCACCTCGCCGCCACAATAGCGGATGCAGTTGGCACTGGCAGCAAAGGTCATGGGAGTGACAATCACCTTGTCACCCGGCTTTACATTCAGTGCGGTAGCTGCAAGATGAAGCCCTGAAGTGGCATTGTTCACCGCTACGGCATATTGTGCACCTACATATTCGGCAAATTTCGTTTCAAATTCCCTGATTTTGGGACCTTGTGTCAGGTAATCGCTTTTCAAGGTATCGATGACTGCCCGGATATCCTCATCTGTGATATGCTGACGACCGTATGGAATAGGCTTGCTTATCATTTCACCTCGAAATTAGGGTCAACGTATTTCTTTATATTCTCGCGCATAGTCTCTACTGTCTCCCACTCCGTATTGTTGTCACTGCTGTAGTGGAAACCGTCGGGAACGGGTACTGCATTGTGATGTCTGATGAACTCTTCGCGACTGTGCTTGAAAGATACGGAAGGAAGAATGACATAATATCTGCCCAAATCGATTGTATCAAGAGCATCGGTTACAGTAATCATCTCCTCGTGCATCTTCTCTCCCGGACGGATGCCCACTTCCACCTGCGGCAGATTGGGTGCAATGGCGGTAGCCACGTCCTGGATATGATAGGAAGGAATCTTAGGAATAAAGATTTCACCACCCAGGTGATGTCCGATGGCATACATGACCAAAGCGACACCGGCTTCCAGCGAAATGTTGAAACGGGTCATGCGCATATCGGTTATGGGAAGTTCCTTCGCCCCGTTGTCACGCTTGTTGATAAAGAAAGGGATTACGGAACCGCGGGAACCCATCACATTGCCATAACGGACTACGGAGAACCGGATGTTCTTGGAACCGCTGATATTGCTGGCGGCAGTAAACAGCTTGTCGGAAGTGAGCTTGGTGGCGCCATAAAGATTGATGGGGGCACAAGCCTTGTCGGTAGAAAGGGCCACCACATGCTGTACACCGGTGGCAAGAGCAGCCTTTATCACATTCTGCGCACCGTGTACATTGGTTTTGATGCACTCTTCGGGATTGTATTCAGCGGTATCCACCTGCTTGATGGCGGCTGCATGGATAATCACGTCCACTCCTTCGCAAGCCCGCGTCAGACGTTCGAGGTCACGGACATCACCGATAAAGAAACGCAGTTGCGGATACTTATGACCGGGATATTTCTGTTTCAGCTCAAATTGCTTCAGCTCATCGCGGGAGTAAATAATGATTTTCTTTACTTGCGGATAATCACGGAGGATGGTTTCCACAAACTTCTTTCCGAAGGAACCCGTTCCTCCGGTAATCAATACGGATTTATTGTTAAGCATTATAATGAAAAGTTTTATTCATCGATATATTCCCACGGATAGGGATTGTCTGTCACATTCTGAAACTCATCAACCGCTTCCTGCTGTTCGGGAGTAAGTGATAAGGAATCCCAGGAGGCGATGATGGAACGGCCCTCGTCGGCCAAAGACTCGTCGAACACTTCACCGTAGCAGGCGGTAAGCAGACGGAGCTTCAGTAAGGAAGCGGGAAGGGCATCGAGCACATCCCAACAACAGTCCAGCACTTTCTGGACATGCCGCTGCTTTTCGCCATGGTCGACAAAAGAGGCGCTGTAACCCATAAGAAGGGCAAGACAGACATTTGCCTGCTCGTCGATGGTAGTGCCTTTTACACCCGACCGGTACAAAGCCATGGTAAGACGGTAGACCTCACCGTTCCGCCGTGACAAGTCATCGCTATAGACGGGACTGCCGTCCATACCCAAATACATCAGTTCGTGCGCAGCACGCTGAAGAGTGATTGCTTCTTCGGAAAGAGACATAAGCAATTATAGAATTAAGAATTAAAAATTAAAGTTCAGCCGATTACTTCTATAAGATCGGGATGGATAGTGGCCATGGCAACAGCTATGACACCTTGTATTTCGATAACCACGCGACGGTCACGTGCGCCCTTTACCTTCAGAAATATCCCCTCTTGCCCCTCAAATTCACCGCCGGTAATCCGGACTTTGGTACCTTTGGACAAGTTCAATTCATCCGGTTGAAAATAAAGAAGATGATCATCGTAAGTGCCGGATACGGCAATGAAACGCTGCATCTGACCGTCTGGGACAATAATCTTCTGCCCACTGCGGGTATCGGTGATATATTGCAGATAAGTGACTTGAGACTTGACACGCTGCACATCGGAAGGACGGGCATGGACAAAAAGCAGATTATGAACGACCGGAACCAGAGCACGGACTTTTTTCCTTTTTTTTATACATATCTTGTATTGCATAGGAATGAAACAGCCCAAGTTTTCTTTCTTGAGCAGATGCATGGCATCCGGTTCTCTGCGGTAGGTGGCACGCATAGCATACCAGATTTCGACCTCTTTCTCTATTCCCATTTTTATGCTTTTGTTCAGACAAGGGTGTTCTCCTGGGGCTTTAAATTCCTTGCATACACTTGGAATTCAATCACTTGCGGACACTTTATGTAGAATACGACAAGCTTTATGCCCTTCTTGTCAACAGATTTTTTGCAGTCATTCATTACCTAACAGGTAAAATGCTGTAAACGAATCTATTGCAAGCAAAAAGCGTTCAATAGACGTTCGTTTTTTGAACGTCAATATTTAAGAAAATTAAAGAGGGAAGATTACTTAAAAATTAGTAAAAGGAAGAAGTTAGAGAAATACAATGCAACAGGCTTACTGACAAAGTATTATACTCACTAAAAAGAAATTTATAGAATATTTTTATTAAACATTTTGCGAGATTCAAAAATACACGTTATCTTTGCGTTCATTAAACGAACGTTTAAAAAACGCCTTTTCCAAACGTAATATTTCACTGTATAACAACCAATTACAACCAAATAAAAAATATCGTGTTTATAGAAATCAGATTCCTACAAACACGATATCAATTAAAAAAGAAATTACTATTCTCAGAAGTTAAATATACCCAATTCCGGGAAAGTAGCCCCTTGCACTGCAAAACAGATTCCGAAGCAAGCCGCACTTACAATCCAAAGGATAACCAGCGTCCACTTCAAACCGGAATTCATCGGCTGCCATTTGAATATCTGACTGAAGATGGCCCATACAAGACTGACCAAAGGAATTCCTACCAGCAAGATTCCTGCAATGTACATCACAATGGCAGACAACGGAGAAGTAGGCAGTACCACATCAGCCATCGGGAAAAAGGAAATGAGAGCCGCACCACCACCAACAGCCACCGCTATCGCAGCAAACAACAGCGCCACGAATACCACTCCAAACACAAACAGTATCGGACTGCAAATAATGGCGAATATCACCAGACAGATTTTCAACAGCCAACCGACTACCATCACCAGCGTATCTCCCAACTTCTGCAAGAAAGTACGGGGCTTGTCCGACCTCATATAATCATTCACCCCATTGGCAACCTTCTCGAAGCCATCCGTCACCGTCTTTCCGATATTCTCTACCGTAACAGCCTCACCGCGCATGCTTAACTTCTCGGCAGCCGTGCGGGCTTCCGGGATAATCAGCCAACATACGATATAAACCGGTATCAACGTTCCTACCCCACAAATCAAGACGACAAGCAGCAACAGACGGAGCAAAGTCACATCCCAACCCAAATAGGCAGCCATTCCACTGATGACACCACCCAGCATTTTGTCATCCGGATTGCGGTATAGACGACGGCGTGTAGTGCCATAAGCGGTATTATTGCTCCATGCACCGGCACCATAACCACCTCCGGCATTTGTACTACCGGCATCGGCACTGCTGCTCTCTCCTTCTGTCTCCATGTCCTCCGGTTTTCCCATGCGGGCAATCACCTCTTCCACATCGGCTATTGTGATTACTTGCGAACCGGCCGACAATTTCTCGGCAAAGAGTTCGGAAATACGGCGTTCAATATCATCTACAATCTCGTCGGCACCGGCTTCCTTGCGGAAGTGCATCTTGAGATTACTCAGATAATTATCCAAAAGACGGTATGCGTCATCATCAATATTGAAAACGGTTCCACCTAAATTTACAGTTAATGTCTTTTTCATAACACACTATTTATTTACAATTTGACTATTTACGATTTACTATTTACCATTCGACGAATGCGGCATATTCTCTGTGGTCATTTCAAGAATTGCTGATGTGATTCACCGTCTCGTTCAACTCTTTCCAGGATGTTTCCAGTTCACCGAGAAAGACTTCTCCTTTTTCCGTCAACCGGTAATATTTACGGGGAGGACCTTGCGTAGACTCAATCCATTCATACCCCAAAAGGTCGTCGTTCTTCAAGCGGGTGAGCAACGGATAAAGTGTACCTTCCACCACAATCAGTCTGGCTTCTTTCAACTTCTGAATGATATCCGAAGCATAAGCCGGCTCTTTGTGAAGCAGCAGCATGATGCAATATTCAAGCATGCCCTTGCGCATTTGCGACTTTACATTGTTTACATCCATAATGGTATTTACTATTTGACAATTTACGATTTACTATTTGGCTGCACAATAGAGTAATGAGTATCCTTATTCATTCTATTGTTGTTCCTTGTATGGCACAAATATATGTATTATACCAGTACCTTGCATTACAAAGTACCATATATTAAACATTATTAACAAGAAAAGTAGTTCACGCTACTCTATAACATCAGTAACGTGAACAGAGAGGAAGAGGGATATTTACTGATGGATAACAATTTTATCCAATATACCGGTCAGACTCGCAATTGCTACTCCGTAGTTGGTTATGGGGATGTGCTGTGCGCGGGCATGGGCTATACGATTGAGAACGTACTTCCGGTTGAACATGCAAGCGCCGCAATGGATAATTAAATCATATCGGGACAAGTCTTTGGGAAAGTCATTTCCAGATACAAAGTCTATCTGCAATTCCTCGCCGATGCGCTTTCGTAACAGGCGGGGAATTTTGACGGTGCCGATGTCCTCGGTCAGCGGGGCGTGGGTGCAGGCTTCAGCTATCAGCACACGCGATTGGGGTGTCAGGCTATGAATAGCGGCAGCTCCCTCTACAAAGGCATTGATGTCTCCTTTGTAACCGGCAAAAAGAACCGAGAAGGAAGTAAGACTACTCTCGGCAGGCTTTTGTTGATAGACGATGGGGAACACCTGAGAGTCTGTGATTATCAGCTTAGGCGGACGGGCAAGGGCTTGCAGGGAGGCTTGCAGCTTGTCGGTGGTACAGCTCATCACTAAGCATTTTTTATCCAACAGTTCGCGGATGGTCTGCACTTGTGGAAGAATGAGACGACCTTTGGGGGCTTGTATATCCTGGGGCATCACCAGCAGGACGATATCTCCTTCACGTACCAAATCGCCCGTGATAGTCTGCTCACCAAAATTCTCGGGAAGCTTTTCGAGAATAGCATCGAAAATGCCTTGAATGCCGGTACCCTCTTTGGCACTGACCACAACGGGAGCCTGCCCGCATTCCTTTTCAATCCGAAGCACCACGGAAGCGGTGTCTTGACGGGAATCGGCTTTATTCAGTATCAGTATCACGGGGATTTCGCGCTCAGCCAGTAGCTTTAGCCATTGCTGTTCCAGCGTTCCGTCAGCTTCATAAAGCAAGAGGGCGATGTCCGCTTTCTCCACCGTCTTTAAGGTACGCTCCACGCGCATACCGCCCAGTTCGCCTTCGTCGTCATCAAAACCGGGGGTATCGATAAAGAGGCACGGGCCCAAAGGATATACTTCCATGGCTTTGGTCACGGGATCGGTAGTAGTGCCGGGCGTTGCGGATACCAATGCCGTGTCTTGCCCGGTCAAGGCATTGACAAGGCTGGACTTTCCGCTGTTCCGTCGTCCAAAGACGGCAATGTGCAGGCGGTTAGAACGAGGTGTATTATTCATAAATCCGAAATCTAAAATCTAAAGTCTCTTTTCCCCTCCCCTATCTCCTGAAGATTACGTTCGGCTATCGCCCGTATCTTGGGGTTCGGGATATGCTCCATCTCCTCACGAATCAGCCGCATGCCCTTCTCCTTGGTTTCGGAGGAGGCATAGTCCTCCAGATATTCTTTTAATGTCATCAGTGCATTGGGCTGGCAGCAGTTTGCTATCTGTCCGCGCTTGACGAGCGACATGAAGCGGTCTCCGGTACGTCCCTCGCGATAGCAGGCGGTGCAGAAGCTGGGGATATGCCCCAGGTCGAGCAGCCAACTCACCACTTCATCCAGCGTGCGCCGGTCGCTCACATCGAATTGGGAGGAATCTTCCTCTTTGGCTTCCGGCACGGCATAGCCTCCCACGCTGGTGCGCGAACCGCCGCTTATCTGCGAAACGCCCAGTTCGAGCACCCGACGGCGTACGGCTTCCGACTCACGGGTGGAAATAATCATTCCCGTATAAGGCACCGCAATGCGGGTAACCGCCACAATACGGCAGAACATCTCATCCGAGATGGCATCGGGAAAATCCTCGGTCGAAATATCATCTGCCGGACAGATACGCGGCACGCTGATGGTATGCGGACCCACGCCAAAGGTAGCTTCCAGATGTTCGGCATGCATCAGCAGTCCTACGAAGTCATAACGATAGGTGTTCAGACCGAACAATACGCCGATACCTACGTCGTCGATGCCACCCTCCATAGCACGGTCCATCGCTTCGGTGTGGTAGGCATAATTACTTTTCGGTCCCGTGGGATGCAAGGCTTCGTAATGCTCTTTGCTGTAAGTCTCCTGAAAAAGGATATAAGTGCCGATGCCAGCCTCCTTCAGCAGCCGGTAGTTCTCCACTGTAGTGGCGGCTATGTTGACATTCACCCGGCGGATGGCCCCATTCTTGTGATGAATGCTGTAGATGGTGCGGATAGACTCTAAGATATAGTCGATAGGGTTGTTTCGAGGGTCTTCTCCGGCTTCCAGCGCCAGGCGTTTATGCCCCATGTCCTGCAAGGCGATAACCTCGCGGCGTATCTCCTCTTGCGAGAGTTTCTTGCGGGGGATGGTACGGTTCTTGGCATGATACGGGCAATAGACGCAACCGTTCACGCAATAGTTGGAAAGGTAAAGCGGGGCAAACATCACAATGCGGTTGCCATAGAATTTCCGTTTGATTTCACGTGCCAGATGATAGATGCGCTGCACCAGTTCCGGCTCGTCACATTCCAGCAGCAGGGCCGCCTCCCGATGGGAAAGCCCCTGGCACAAAGCAGCCTTGTCAATCAAACTTTCGATGAGCGGACGGTTGTTGCGGTTTGCCTGCGCATACTCCAATGTATCCAATATCTCCTGGTGATTGATGAATTCTTCCGCTTGTCTTGACTTTATGTTATACACTTCGTAAATTGATAATTGGTAATTAAAATAAAGAATGAAGATTTGAAAATTATCAATTATCAACGGTCAATTCTCCATTCTCATAATCTCCTCTCTCTTTTGATACCTCGTAGCCTATCCCTTTCAGTTGTTCCTCCAATTTTAGCAAACCTTCTGCCGCTTCGGCACCCGCAGAAGCTTTGTTATCATAGAGGGAGTACTTCGCCCGCTGATGAGAAGGCGAAAGATTAGGCATCACGACATTGGCGCCAGCCAATATTCCCCGTTCCCGTCCGTCCGGAGCAAGTGTGGCCAGGGCAGTGGTAGCAGGTATCAGTGCCGCGGGATGCATCAACCGGAAGATAGAAAGCAACTTCAACGTCAACTCCATATCTCCCGGCGGAAAAGAGGAAAACGGAGTATCGTGATGCGGAAGAAAAGGTCCCATGCCTATCATCTCCGGCTGAAACCGTTCGATGAAGAGAATGTCTTCTACCAAATGGTCCACCGTCTGGTAAGGACTGCCCACCATGATTCCGGTTCCCACTTGATAGCCTATCTCTTTCAGCCAGTCCAAGCATTGCAACCGATGGGAAAGGGACATCTCCGCAGGATGAAGCCGGTGATAATGCCCTTCGTTGCAGGTTTCGTGCCGCAACAGATAGCGGTTGGCACCTGCCAGGAAGAAACGTTCGTAGGCTTCCCGCGATTTCTCGCCCAAGGATAAGGTAATGGCACAATCCGGGAAGGATTGCCGGATGGCGGCAACTGTCTCCACCATCCCCTCATCCTTCACCGCCGGCGCTTCGCCCCCTTGCAGCACAAAGGTACGGAAACCCAACCGATAGCCTTCATGGCAACACGAAAGAATCTCCTCCTGCGCCAGCTCATAACGGACTATGTTCCGGTTCTCCTTCCGTATGCCGCAATAGTAGCAGTTATTGCGGCAACGGTTGGTTATCTCAATCAGTCCGCGAATGAAGATTTTATTGCCAAAGCAGGCAAGCGCTTCTTCCCGGGCAAGCTCCTGCAGGTAGGCTGCAAGTTCTGTGTCCCGACAAAGAAGCAAGGCTTTATACTCTTCGGCATCCAGCCTGCGATTGCTCCGCAATTTGTCAATCAAATGCTTCATATAAACGGACAAAGGGCTAATACGTCTCTTTTCTCTTTGCCAACTCCTGCGTCAGCTGGCGCTTTCCGGCAGTTATTTCATTATGCGAACATGGCCCGGTAATACAACCACCCTCGCAAGCCATCACTTCAATAAATTGCCCCGGAGCCTTGCCCGACTTGGCGTAAGCACGCAACGCACCGATAGCCTTCTTATCCAGATTAGCCACTTGTACGGCATTGATTTTATCTGCCTCTTCCTTCAGATAGGCTTTCACGGCACCCATCACGCCTCCTGCCTGCGCAAAACCATGCGCCTCGCGCACGGAAGTGAAACTCATGGAATAGGGCTTTGCCTGCTCCATCTGAATATCCAGCCCGGCAAGCACGGAAGCCACCTCCTCGAAAGTCATGATAAAGTCCACCGCCTCGTCGCGCTGCGCCTCTTTGCGCTTGGCAACGCAAGGACCTATGAAGACCACCTTCGCATCCGGATACTTCTCTTTAGCAATGCGGGCAGCATAATACATCGGCGAACCGGTGCCCGACACGTAAGGCTTCATGGCAGGAATATGCTTGTTCACCAACTCTATATAAGACGGACAGCAGGAAGTCGTCATAAACTTCTGACCCTCCTCCAGCTTCTCAATCAGCTCGTGCGCCTCGTTGCTGACGGTATCCATCGCTCCCTGAGCCACCTCGATGACATCCGTAAAACCGACCTGTTTCAATGCGCCATATACTTGTTCAATAGTCGTCTTGAACTGCCCCAGGATGGACGGAGCCACGATAGCCACCACCTGCTCACCCTTGCGGATTCTGTGCAACACGTCGAACACCTGCGATATTTCGAAAATTGCTCCGAATGGACATGCATTGAGACACTTTCCGCAATAGATACATTTGCTTTCGTCAATATGCTCTATCCCCTTCTCATCCTTACTGATGGCTTTCACGGGACAAGCTTCCTCACAAGGTACGGGAATATAAACAATGGCATGGTAGGGACAACTCTTATGGCAGATGCCGCAACTGATACACGCATCATGGTCAATCCATGCCTGCCCGCTCTCCTTGACGTGCACTGCCTTCTTGGGACAATTTACCTGGCAACTGCGTGCCGTACATCCGCGGCAGAGGTTCGTAATCTCGTAGTTAATCTGCACACATGCCGAACAAGCTTCGTCAATCACACACATGATATTGTCTTTCGGCCTGCCATTTTCCGCTCTGTCCAGTGCACGGGCAGCGTACTCCGACAAGGGGGTCAGCTCATCCGTCTCGTCCTCCATATCGAGTCCCAGAAGCGGCAATGACTTGTACTTCCACACCGCGCGCTCTTTGTGCACACAGCAGCGTCCCGCGTGCTTGGACCTCTTCGGACTCAGCTCGATGGGCAGCCGGTCTATTTTATCCACAAGTTCGTTGTTATTCCACAGCTTTACCAGTTCCTTCAGTAATCTGTGGCGGACAATCATAATGTTGCTCGTAAATGCCATAATTTTTAAAATCAAAATTAGTTAGTTCGGTAACGGTCTGCAAAGATAACGATTGTTTCACAAAAAAGGCTTAACTTTACACCCCAAACAGTATAAATACAACCGATATGTTTACCATAAGAAAAGCAACGACAGCAGACTGCGCACTGATTCAGAAACTTGCGCAGCAGATATTCCCTGTCACGTATAAGGATATCCTTACTCCCGAACAGACCGACTACATGATGGAATGGATGTATTCATTGGACAATATCCGCAAGCAAATGGAAGAGGAAGGTCACGTCTACTTCCTGGCCTACGAAGAATGTGAAGCGGCGGGCTATGTGTCCGTACAGCAGCAAGGAGAAAATTTATTCCACCTGCAAAAGATTTATGTGCTCCCCTATTACCAGGGTGCACATTGCGGCAGTTTCCTCTTTCGCGAAGCCATCAAGTACATCAAGGAAGTGCATCCCGGCCCTTGTCTGATGGAATTGAATGTGAACCGTAACAACAAGGCACTGCAGTTTTACGAACATATGGGAATGCGGAAACTCCGTGAAGGGGATTTCCCGATAGGAAACGGATATTACATGAATGACTACATCATGGGACTGGAAATCTGAGCCCCGGCATTAAAAGCCCTCCAAAAACTAAAGGCTGCGCAGTTCATTACGAACATTGCGCAGCCTTTAGTTTTATCTTTCGTTTCCGATTACTTCGCCACCTTTTCAAGCCATTTCAGCATGAACAGCATGGTGAACATCGAAATGCAGCACGCTACTACAAATACCGTCCACGTCATCCAGATAGGAATACTTTCGTAAAGGATAGCACCGATAACGAGCAACTGATTACCAATGGCAGTAGCACCGAGCCAACCGCCCTGCATGATACCCTGATATTTGGGAGGAGCCACCTTGGACACGAATGAAATGCCCAACGGAGAAATGTACAATTCGGCAACAGTCAATATCAGATAGGTAACCATCAGCAACAGCGGAGTCACCTTCACCGGAGAGGTACCCAAAGCGATTATATCCTTGTGCATCGGCAAGTTGCTTACATAAGAACCGATAGCCATTATAAGGAAGCCGGTGGCAGCAATACCCATACCGATGGCAATCTTCCGCGGAGTGGAAGGCTCTTTACCCTTGGCACGCTGTGCTGCAAAGACAGCCATGATGACCGGTGTCAGAGATACAACGAAAATCGGGTTCAAAGACTGGAACAGCTCAGCGGAAATAGCCATGCCGAACAAATTCAAATCTGTATATTCCTTGGCAAAATACGTCAGTGTCAACCCATTCTGATGGAACGAGAACCAGAAGAAAATTACCACACCGAATACGGCAAACAATGCATACATGCGCTGTCTTACCTCTTGTGCGCTCATCTCCACTGCAGTGGCATCGCCCGCTTTTGCAGCCACCTTCTTGCTGGGATCGGGGAATTTCTTTCTGTTAATGACGAAAATTACCAAAGAAAGAACCATAGCCAAGATAGCTACACCGAATGCATAATGGAAACCGGTGGTAAACACGTTCAGATATTCATTGGCAAATACCGTCATATCCGTTACGGGTGTTCCGGAAATAGTGGCTTTCGTTGCCAGTGCACTATAAGTGTCCACAGCTTCGGGAGTCAGCGTTCCTGCCAGATGTCCGTGGCAAAGGGCAGGCAGGTCGGCATCATAATTGTAGCCGAATGTGGACAGCCACCAGTTACGTACGCCTACTGCGGCAAACGGAGCAAAGATGGCACCTACATTGATGAACATATAGAATAAGGAGAAACCAGAATCACGCATGCTGGAATATTGGGGATTGTCGTACATCTGCCCTACCAGCGCTTGAAGATTTCCCTTGAAAAGACCATTTCCGAAAGCAATGACAAACAAGGCCGCACAAGTAATCACCAAAAACAAGGTTTTATTGGCAACCGGTGTAGGAGACGGGATGGCAAGCATCAAGTAGCCTACCGCCATCAAAACAATACCGGCAAAGATGGTACCTTTGTAATTACGGGTTCTGTCGGCAATAATACCACCTATCAATGCAAGAATGTAAATAGAAAAATAAAATGTTGAGTAGATCAAACCTGCCTCTTTTCCATCCAGTCCGAACTTGGCTTGCAGAAAAAGTACAAGAATGGCCATCATGGTATAAAAGCCGAAACGCTCGCCCAAATTAGCAAAGGATGCGGCAATCAGACCTTTAGGGTGTTTGTTGAACATAAAAATTAGTTTTTAGAATTAGTAATTGGATTGATTTCTTGAATAATTCCTGCAAATATATAAATTCTATTGAAGATTTCCTTATAAAATTAAAATATCTCGGCAGAAATAGAAGATTTATTCATTAAAAAGAATACAAACCTCTGCATGCACTTCCCTTACCAAATCCTTCGGATCCAACTTAAGCTGCAAACCGCGTTGTCCGGCACTGATATAGATATACGGAAACCGCAGGCACGTTTCATGGATATAGGTAGGGAAAGGTTTCTTCATGCCGATGGGTGAACACCCACCCCGGATATAGCCAGTCAGAGGTAAAAGTTCCTTAACCGGGATAAGGTCACATTTTTTGTTTCCTGACGCTTTTGCCGCCAGCTTCAAATCCACTTCGTGCTCACCCGGGATGACACAGACAAAATAACCGGATTTATCACCGTGAAGAATAAGTGTCTTGAACACGCAGTTGATGTCCTCGCCCAAACTGGCGGCTACATGTACGGCGCTCAAATCGTTCTCATCCACCTCGTAGGGAATGAGTTCATAGGCTATCTTGGCTTTGTCGAGCAACCGCGCTGCATTCGTCTTATTAATTTTCACCATAACAAGTTACAAAATTAGTAATTATCCCCCAGCTCTTCACGCAGGAATTTCGGAGTATAGCCTTTCTCGCTCTTCGCCACCTCTTCGGGTGTTCCGCAGGAGAGGAGTTCCCCTCCCCCCTTGCCACCTTCGGGACCCATATCAATGATGTAGTCCGCCATCTTGATGACATCGAGATTATGCTCTATGACGATGACGGTGTTTCCTTTGTCAACAAGTTTGTTCAGTACATTCATCAGTACACGGATATCTTCAAAATGAAGTCCGGTGGTAGGTTCGTCGAGGATATAGAGTGTCTTGCCCGTATCACGCTTGGAGAGTTCCGTAGCCAACTTTACGCGCTGGCTCTCACCTCCGGAGAGCGTGGTGGAGGACTGTCCCAGCTTGATATAGCCCAATCCCACTTCCTGGATAACCTTAATCTTATTCAATATCTGGGGCACATTCTCGAAGAACTCCACCGCACGGTTGATGGTCATATCCAGCACATCGGCAATGGACTTGCCTTTAAAGCGCACTTCCAGCGTCTCGCGGTTATAGCGTTTGCCGTGGCACACCTCGCAAGGCACATACACATCCGGCAGGAAATTCATCTCAATGCATTTGTAGCCGTTGCCCTGGCAAGCCTCGCAGCGTCCGCCACTGACGTTGAAGGAGAAGCGTCCCGGCTTGTACCCGCGTATCTTCGCTTCGGGCAAGCCGACAAACAGATTGCGGATATCGGAAAACACACCGGTATAAGTGGCAGGATTGGAACGCGGCGTTCGTCCCAAAGGAGACTGGTCCACATTCACCACCTTGTCTATATATTCCAGCCCTTCAATACTGTCATAGTCCAAAGGATCCTGCAGTGAACGATAGAACTTCTGCGAAAGAATAGGCTGCAACGTCTCGTTGATAAGCGTGGACTTGCCACTGCCGGAAACACCGGTAACGCAAATCAGCTTGCCCAGCGGGAACTCTACATCCACATTCTTCAGATTATTACCCTTGGCGCCACGCAGCCACAGACTGTGTCCATTGCCCTCGCGACGCTTGGCAGGCACCTCAATGGCACACTCACCATTCAAGTATTGGGAAGTCAGCGTATGCGTCCGGAGCATTTCACGGGGAGTACCGGCAAAGACAACATCCCCTCCCAGCCTACCGGCTTTCGGCCCCATATCAATGACATAATCGGCGGCGAGCATCATATCCTTGTCATGCTCCACCACAATGACGGAGTTGCCAATGTCACGCAGTTCCTTCAAAGAGTGTATCAAGCGCTGGTTGTCGCGTTGGTGCAGGCCGATACTCGGCTCATCCAATATATACAGCACATTCACCAGCTGTGAACCTATCTGCGTAGCCAGGCGGATACGCTGGCTTTCACCACCGGAAAGGCTGACGGAACTACGGTTCAGCGAAAGATAATCCAAACCTACATCGAGCAGAAATTTGAGCCGTGTACGGATTTCCTTCAGGATTTCACCGGCAATCTGCTGTTGCTTGCTACTGAGATACGGGTCTACGTTTACCAGCCAGTCATACAGCTCATTGATGTCCATCGTAGACAATTCGTAGATGTTCTTGTCGTGAATGCGGAATGAAAGCGCTTCCTTATTCAACTTGGCGCCATGACATTCCGGGCAAACGGCAGTCTTGGCAAACTGGTCCGCCCACTTCTGTGCCGTGGCAGAAGCATCCTTCTCCTGCAGCATCTGGATATACTTTACAACCCCCTCAAACGTCACAAAATAATCGGAAGAGGTGCCTATCAGTGAACTCTTTATCTTGATACGCTCGTCCGAGCCGTAGAGAATCTCGTCGATGGCATCCTCCGGCAAGTCTTTGACCGGTGTTTTCAGCGTCGCTTCATATTTCTCCAGCAAGGCGGTAATCTGCCAGAAAATCATGCTGTTCTTGGCTTTCCCCAACGGTGCGATGGCACCTCCGGCAATGGAGAGCTCACGGTCGGGAATCACCTTGTCAATATCAATCTGGCTGACCACCCCCAACCCTTTGCACTTAGGACATGCCCCTTGCGGCGAATTGAAGGAAAAGTTGTGCGGCGCCGGTTCCCGATAGGACAACCCCGTCACGGGACACATCAGCCGTTTGCTGTAATGGCGCACGCTATCCGTCTGCGCATCGAGTATCATCAGCAATCCGTCACCTTGACGCATGGCAGTGGCCACGCTGTTCTTCAGGCGTGTGTCATCCTTGTCCGTCACCACCAGCTTGTCTATCACCACCTCCACATCGTGGTTCTTATAGCGGTCCAGCTTCATGCCGGGCAAGACTTCGCGTACCTCACCGTCCACACGTACGTAGAGATAGCCTTTCTTGCGCACCTGCTCGAAGAGCTCCTTGTAATGCCCCTTACGGCTGCGCACCAGCGGAGCAAGGATATAAATGCGTTTTCCTTTGTAATCCTTCAGGATAAGGTCGAGTATCTGTTCCTCGGTATACTTCACCATCTTCTCGCCGGAGAGATAAGAATAAGCTTCTCCTGCACGGGCATACAACAAACGAAGGTAATCATAAACCTCTGTCGTTGTACCCACCGTGGAACGTGGATTCTTATTCGTGGTTTTCTGCTCGATGGAGATAACCGGGCTCAGTCCCGTTATCTTATCCACGTCCGGACGTTCCAGATTTCCCAGGAAATTACGGGCATAGGCTGAAAAGGTCTCGATATAGCGGCGCTGCCCTTCGGCAAAAATAGTATCGAATGCCAAAGAGGACTTGCCGCTTCCGCTCAGGCCTGTAATCACAGTCAGGCTGTTACGGGGAATCTCGGCATCGATATTCTTGAGGTTGTGCACGCGCGCACCATATACATTGATATATTCTGTTTCTTCTTGCATGTTGATTTATCCTATCGTTTTAACTGCAAAAATAACTGTTTCCCCCCGAATATCAGCCGAAAAGCGCTATTTTTCAGTTTTGAAATGCACAATATTATTTCTTAACGCAATCCTTTGGTTTGAATGCCACAATATTCGTACCTTTGCAGCTACTTTGGGAAATTGTAAACATAAACCAACGATTACTGAATGAAAACGATTAACCGCATTATCTGCTCCCTGCTGCTTGCCAGTGCATGCAGTATCGGTGCAATAGCACAAGAGAATCAATCTTATTTTCTGCATACTATCGAAAAAGGACAAAGTCTCTACTCCATCGCCAGCATGTACGGCGTCAGCCAGTCGGACATCATCAAACTGAACCCCGGCAGTGACGAGAAAATATTCATCGGACGCACATTGCGTATTCCACGCAGCGCTGCCAACATACAAAAAGAAACATACCATACCATCGAAACCGGTGAGACCCTTTACCGACTGACCGTGAAATACAATGTATCTGCCAAAGCCATCTGTGACGCCAACCCGGGACTGAGCGCCGAGAATTTCCGTATCGGACAAGTAATCCGTATCCCTTCCACAACCGAGACCCAAACCATGGTCCCGGTTGAGACACAAAGCAGCACTGTGGTTGCCAACAACAATATTCTCGGCCCCGTAGAGTCACGATGCCGTGACATGCATAAAGTGAAGCGGAAAGAAACCGTATTCAGCATCAGCCGTGAATACGGCATCAGCGAAGCCGAACTGATAGCCGCCAACCCGGAATTAAAAGGCGAAAACAAAATAAAGAAGGGAACCTTCCTCTGCATTCCCTATCCCAAAGCACAGACGGAGCAAAATATCCAGTCGCAGGCAATACCTACCGACAGCGAGCTGTTCCGTGAAAACCGGAAAAAGACAGAACGCTTCAGCACCATCAAGGCTGCCGTCATCCTTCCCTTCCTGGACGGGGTATCAAAGAGCGAGTCTTCCCGTATGGTGGAATACTACGAAGGCCTGCTGATGGCCGTAGACAGCTTGAAACGTACTGGCACTTCCATTGACTTGTACACTTACAATTCTGGTCCCGAAAGTGCCTCGCTGAACTCCATCCTGGGCAAAAGCGAGATGAAAGACATGGACATCATCTTCGGGCCTCTGTACCAACAGCACATCAAACCTCTGGCCGAGTTTGCCAAGAAACAAGACACACGCCTGGTGATACCATTCACATCGAAAGACAACACGGTATTCCAGAATCCGACGGTCTATCAGATAAATACCCCCCAATCCTATCTGTACTCCGAGGTGTACGACCACTTTGTGCGCCAGTTCCCCAATGCCAACGTCATCTTCATTGAAGCCAGCCAGGGCACCAAGGACAAGGCAGAATTCATCAAGGGACTGAAAGATGAACTGCGCAACCGTTCCATCCCGATGAAGAGCCTGAAAGAGGATGTCACCGTAGAATCCCTGAAAACAGTATTACGCACGGACCGTGAGAATATCTTTATCCCCACATCCGGCAGTAACCTGACATTGATTAAGATACTTCCCCAATTAACCTTATTGGTGCGCGAACAACCCGAAAGCCGTATCCATCTGTTCGGCTATCCGGAATGGCAGACCTACACCAAAGACCACTTGGAAGCCTTCTTTGAACTGGACACCTATTTCTATTCCTCTTTCTATACCAACAACCTGCTGCCTGCCGCCATCAACTTTACCAAAAACTACCGCAGATGGTATGGCAAGGAGATGGACGAGCGCTATCCCAAATTCGGAATGCTGGGCTTCGATACCGGTTATTTCTTCCTGAAAGGACTTGCGCGCTATGGCTCTTCTTTCGAGAAGAACATGCAGGGACTGGATTTGATTCCCATCCAGACCGGCTTCAAGTTCCAACGGGTAAACAACTGGGGAGGCTTCATCAACAAGAAGGTGTTCTTCGTGCACTTCACCAAGAACTTTGAGCTGGTGAAGTTGGACTTTGATTAGGGATTAAGGATTAATAATCTGATAATCCACTATATAACTATTAACTTGTAGCTTGTAACTTATAACTTATAACATGAACCTGAGAACAATCATCATATTCGCCCTGCTGGTGTGTGCATGTATATTGCCCCTGCATGCGCAGGTGGGCGAGCAACGCCACAACTTCGCTGTGGGCGTCAATGGAGGCATCAATCTGAATAGCGTAAGCTTCTCTCCCTCTGTCAAGCAGAAGAATCTGATGGGTATCAACGGCGGTGTAACAGCCCGATACATTTCCGAAAAATACTTCAGTATGATTTGCGGTGCACAAATCGAGCTGAACTTCTCACAACACGGTTGGGACGAGTATTACGAGGACTATCCCACACTGAGCTACACCCGCACCATGAACTATGTGGAAATACCGTTCCTGGCACATCTGGCATTCGGCAAGGACCGCGGTTTGCAATTCTTCATCCATGCCGGTCCGCAGATAGGTTTCCTGCTTGGCGACAGCGAAAAAATAGACGGCGACTGGGACGGCACTGTAGCAGAATCCTACACCAACATCACCGTGGAACAGCACGGCAAGGCCATAGACAACAAATTCGACTACGGCATTGTAGGCGGAGCAGGCATAGAGCTGCGCACCAAGGCAGGCAATTTCATCGTAGAAGGAAGATACTACTATGCTTTATCCGATTTCTATGGCAGCACCAAGAAAGACTTTTTCTCACGCTCCGCACACGGAGTCATTACGGCCAAGATAACTTATCTCTTCGACTTGAAGAAATAATGCTTATAGGAAACACCCGTTTCCACACGTAGGGACGACAATTTCCTCTAATGGGAACAGTATAATGGAACGACTGTAACCTCAAGCGGAAACGATAAAAAAGCAGACCACGTATTCCGAATGAAATACGTGGTCTGCTTTTTGTTATTATCAAGTAGATAAACCTTCTTATCTTCTTAAACGGTCTGCCGCCTTCACCATCACCTCATCTTTGTAGATGGCACGGAAGGCCAGATAGTTGAGGATGATGGCTACCACCGGAAGGCAAAGCGCCCATCCCAACTGGAAAGTCATTGCATCCAAATCACCCTTCAAAATAAACATAAATACACAGAAGGCTATGTAGTAGCCTATCAGCAGAATGCTGCTGAAAATCGTCATGCGTATTTGCAACATACGGTTACGGAAAAGGAATATCGTACAGAAGGCAACAAGTGCACTGAGCAACAATATCCCGAACAAGCCCCAAGTAGACTGAAATCCTCCGTCGGCCAAAGCCACTCCCAGAGGTTTGAAAACATGCGCTGTCACTCCGTCCGATCCGATGAACTGTCCTACAGGCATGCAAATTGCCACAACCAACAGGATAGTTACCAACAACAAATAAACAGATTGAATACGTTGTATCATTACTGTAATTTTTCTTTTTCCTTAGCCGGGTTACGATAGTAAATCTTACCCTCCACATATTCTTGCGTTGCAATCAATGTCGGCTTCGGCAGTTTTTCGTAATAGCGGGAAATCTCAATCTGTTCCCGGTTTTCGAACACTTCTTCCAAATTATCATTGTAAGAGGCAAACTCAGCAAGCTTTTTGGAAAGGTCATTCTTGATTTCCACACTAATCTGGTTGGCACGCTTTCCGATAATCGCTACGCTTTCGTATACATTACCGGTATCCTCACACAACTCCATCATATCACGGGTCACCGTAGTTGTAGGAGCATTTGTCTTTCTGTAATCCATAAATTTATCTATAGTATTAATTACAAATTATTAATTACTCTTGTTCTTCACCTCCCTCGCCCAGCATTTTCTGTGACTCCTTGAAGATTCGGTCGGCTTCCTTCGTATACTTGCTTTCAGGGAATTCGTTTTTAAAGGCATAACATTCATCCACCGCTTCACGGTAACGTTCGGCTCTTCTATCTTCCACACTATACACTGCCAATTCATACTTGGCACGCAAGATAAGAATGGACAAGTCTTCACGCAGGTTGGTATAAGGATAATCCTTCAAGGCATTCTGGGCGGTGATGACGCAAGCCTGATAGTTGTTGCCCAGATAATTACCCATGTTATAGTAAAGCTTTGCAGACAGATACTCTTTCATTACCAGCTTGTCCTGCAAGGCAAATATCATGTTCTGCGCTTCTTCTTTCTTGGAACTTTGCGGGAAGTATTCCATAAACATCTGCAACTGCTGGATGGCGCTATACGTACCGGATTGGTCCAAACGCGGCTCCGGAGTATCCAGATACAAGGCTTTACCGGCATGGAAACGTGCCAGTTCGGTGAATGTGCCGCGGGGATAAACGTTGTAGTATTGAATGAAAGTCTGCGCAGCAGTCTGATAATCCTTCTGGTTATAGTAACTCATGCCCAACATATAGAGGGATTCCTCTGCCTTATCAGTACCTTTGAGAATGGCAATCAATTCGTTGAGCAAAGTGGCAGCACGGTTGTACTGGCCTTTTGCGAAGTAATTTTTTGCCGCTTCGTACTTGTATTCGTAATCTGTGCTTTTCAGCAATTTGTTGTATTCTCCACACGAGGAGAGCAGCAATGCTGCAAGCAGAGTTATTAGGATGTTCTTCTTCATTACTTTTGTTCAAATAATGCGCAAAGATAGGGGTTCGCATCGAATAAAGCAACGATACGAGCCTTAATTTTTCAAAAACCAGACGAACGGGCAGGAATTAGGGATGAATGGTGAAAGATTAGGGATGAGGACTATGCAGGTTGATAGCACAGTCACTAATCACTAATCCCTAATCCTTCCTCCCTAATCCTTCGTTTTCACAGTTTATAGAGTTCGCTTGCCGCCAGCAAATCGACCTTTTTTTCTGTCAATACACGGATACAGTTATCCATGTCGTTGGGACGGATGATGACATTGGCCGTTTCACCATTGGCAAAGGAATACATGTACTCGATGAACACGCCTTCATCGGAGAGGAAACGGAGCACTTTCGCCAATGAGCCGGGGATATTGGGACAACTGATGCCTACTACATCCGTTACGTTCACTGCGAAGTGATTATCTTTCAAAGCCTTATATGCTTTATCCGGTTCGGAAACAATGCCACGAAGGATACCGAAATCGGCATTCTCTGCAATACATAGAGCAGAAAGGTTGACACCTTCTTTTGCAAGAACTTCAGTCACCTCTGTGAGGCGACCGGATTTGTTCTCCAGAAAAATGGAAAGTTGTTTTGCTACCATAGGTTTATTTACTATTTGACGATTTACCATGTACAATTTGGCGATTTACAATTTGCGGTTGTCGATAACGCGCTTGGCTTTACCTACGCTGCGCTCAATACTGCGTGGTTCTACCAAACGGACATCTACGCCGAGACCGAGTACGCTCTGCAGGCGGGCCACAAGCTTCTTCTTCAGAGCCAGCATCTTGTTGATTTCGTCGGAATAGTATTCGGGACGAACTTCAACCTGCAACTCCATGGTGTCGGTATTGTTCTTGCGGTCTACCAGCAAGAGGTAGTGAGGCTCGAACTCCGGCATTTCGAGGATAACGGACTCTATCTGCGTGGGGAACACGTTGACACCACGGATAATCAGCATGTCATCACTACGTCCCAAGATGCGGTCCATACGAACCAGTGTACGTCCGCAGGAGCACTTATCGTAGTGCAGGGCGGTGAGGTCCTTGGTACGGTAGCGCAACAGCGGCATCCCCTCTTTGGTAAGGTGAGTGAACACCAATTCGCCGGTTTCTCCAGGGGCAACCGGTTCGAGGGTCTTCGGGTCTACAATCTCGGGGAAGTAATGGTCTTCATTGAGGTGGGTACCGTGCTGGCACTCGCATTCGTAACCTACACCGGGACCGGCAATCTCACTAAGCCCATAAATATCAAATGCCTTGATACCCAGCTTGGTTTCAATATCCCGACGCATACTTTCGGTCCACGGCTCGGCGCCGAAGGCTCCCACTTTCAACTTAAACTCTTCACGGGGAAGACCGGAGTCTTTGATGGCATCTGCCAGATAGAGGGCGTATGAGGGCGTGCAGCAAAGTACGGTAGAACCGAAATCATGCATCAGTGTAATCTGCTTCTCCGTATTGCCGCTGGACATCGGGATGACGGAAGCGCCGATATTCTCGGCACCGGCATGCGCACCCAGTCCGCCGGTAAAAAGTCCGTAACCGTAGGACACCTGGAAAATATCCGAGCTACCGGCACCATAGGCGGTAAAGGCCCGTGAAAGGCATTCGGACCATGCTGAAAGGTCTTTTCGGGTATAGCCTACCACAGTGGGTTTTCCGGTTGTGCCGGAAGAGGCATGAATACGCACAATCTGGCTCATAGGTACGGCACAGAGGCCGAAGGGATAATTGTCCCGCAAGTCGTACTTGGTGGTAAAAGGCAGTTTTACAATATCATCTATACTGTTTATGTCATCGGGAGTAACTCCCAGTTCCTGCATTTTCTTACGATAAAAAGGAGTGTCATGATACACACGCTCCACAGTCTTTTTGAGACGAATGCTCTGGATTTTACGAAGGCTTTCGCGATCCATGCATTCGATGCTTT
This sequence comes from Bacteroides sp. AR20, assembly GCF_964250605.1. NCBI lineage: Bacteria > Pseudomonadati > Bacteroidota > Bacteroidia > Bacteroidales > Bacteroidaceae > Bacteroides > Bacteroides sp. AR20. The sequence continues at coordinate 42,972 of NZ_CAXUGK010000023.1, forward strand.
CATTCCAAATCATGTTCTTCGTTGTATTACAATTATTAATGGTTGTTATCAATATAGCTGCAAAGTAAACAAAAAAATTTTGTTTATCTCAAAGATTTTACCGAATATTGCCGCTTCTAAGAAGAGAAAATGAACAAATTCGAACTGACATCCGCCTACCAACCTACCGGTGACCAGCCGGAAGCCATCGCACAGCTGACCGAGGGCGTGCGCGAGGGACTTCCCGCACAGACACTGCTTGGTGTCACCGGGTCCGGAAAGACATTCACCATAGCCAACGTCATTGCCAACATCAACAAGCCAACGCTGATATTGAGCCACAACAAGACGCTGGCTGCCCAGTTGTACAGCGAGTTCAAGGGATTCTTCCCGAACAATGCCGTAGAATACTATGTGTCCTACTACGACTACTATCAGCCCGAAGCCTACCTGCCATCATCGGACACCTATATAGAAAAAGACCTCGCCATCAACGACGAGATAGACAAGTTGCGCCTTGCCGCCACCTCCGCCCTGCTTTCGGGCAGGAAAGATGTAGTGGTGGTATCCTCCGTTTCGTGCATCTACGGCATGGGGAACCCGGCAGACTTCTACAACAACGTCATCGAAGTGCAGCAAGGCAAGAATTTCAGTCGCAATGTCTTCCTAAGACGCCTGGTGGACAGTCTTTACGTACGCAACGACATTGACCTGAACCGCGGCAATTTCCGCGTGAAAGGCGATACGGTGGACATTTATCTGGCTTACGCCGACAACTTGCTGCGCGTCACCTTTTGGGGAGACGAGGTAGACAGTATTGAGGAAGTGGACCCTATGAGCGGCGTTACCGTCGCCAAGTTCGATGCCTACAAGATTTATCCCGCCAACCTCTTCATGACCACCAAGGAAGCCACGTTGCGTGCCATACACGAAATAGAGGATGACCTTCACAAGCAGGTGCAATGGTTTGAAAACGAAGGCCGCCCATTCGAGGCCAAACGCTTGCAGGAACGGGTGACCTATGATATGGAAATGATACGCGAATTGGGACATTGCTCCGGCATTGAGAATTATTCTCGCTACTTTGACGGACGTGCTGCCGGTACCCGCCCCTACTGCCTGCTGGACTTCTTCCCCGAAGATTTCCTGATAGTCATTGACGAAAGCCACGTCAGCGTCCCGCAGATACGTGCCATGTACGGAGGTGACCGCGCCCGCAAGATAAACCTAGTGGAGTACGGATTCCGCCTGCCGGCTGCCATGGACAACCGCCCGCTGAAATTCGATGAATTCGAAGAGATGGCCAAACAAGTGATTTACGTCAGCGCCACACCGGCAGACTATGAGCTGATGAAATCCGAAGGCATCGTAGTAGAACAAGTCATCCGCCCGACGGGACTGTTAGACCCCATTATTGAGGTGCGTCCCAGCCACAACCAAATAGACGACCTGATGGAAGAAATCCAAGTACGCATCGAGAAGAACGAGCGTACCCTCGTCACCACCCTCACCAAACGAATGGCTGAAGAACTGACGGAATATCTGCTGAACAACAACGTGAAGTGTAATTATATCCACAGCGACGTAGACACTTTGGAACGTGTGAAGATTATGGGTGACTTGCGCGAGGGCGTTTACGATGTACTTGTTGGTGTCAACCTGCTGCGTGAAGGACTCGACCTGCCTGAAGTCTCTCTCGTTGCCATTCTCGATGCAGACAAGGAAGGTTTCCTTCGTTCCCACCGCTCACTGACACAGACTGCCGGACGTGCCGCCCGTAACGTGAACGGTATGGTCATCATGTATGCCGACAAAATAACGGACAGCATGCAACTGACCATCGACGAGACCAACCGCCGTCGTGAGAAGCAGTTGAAGTACAACGAAGAGCACGGCATCACACCACAGCAAATCAAGAAAGCCAAGAACCTCAATGTGTTTGCCACCAACGAGGCTTCCGGCGAAGCCGTCCTCAGCAGCGAGAAGTTCACTTCCAGCACTCCCCGCCCCTATGTGGAACAAGAAAGTACATCTACGATGGCTGCCGACCCTATAGTACAGTACATGAGCCGCAAGCAACTGGAAAAGAGTATCGAACGTACCAAGAAGCTTATGCAGGAGGCTGCCAAGAAACTCGATTTTATCGAAGCCGCACAGTATCGGGACGAGGTGCTGAAGATGGAGGAATTGCTGAAAGAAAAAGACGAGTAAGGGATTTCACCTCTTTTTCTCAAACTATACTCCCCTCCTTTTGTTATTCTATGAAACAGAGTATTAATTCATAAAGACAAAAGCGAGATGAATAAACCAATAAAGACAATAGCTGTTGCACTGGCTGCCATAGCCTCCATGAGTGTGCAACAAACAGAAGCGTGTACCCGAGCCACCTACATCGGTCCTGACAATACAGTCATTACAGGACGTACGATGGACTGGAAAGAAGACCTTATGAGTAACATCTATGTATTCCCACGAGGCATGCAAAGGGCAGGCTACAACAAAGGGAATGCAGTGAACTGGACTTCTAAGTACGGTAGCGTCATTGCCGCCGGTTATGACATAGGTACCTGCGACGGTATGAACGAGAAAGGTCTGGTTGCCAGCCTGCTCTTCCTTCCGGAGTCCGTTTACCACCGCCCGGGAGACAACCGCCCGATTATGGGCATCAGTATCTGGACGCAATACGTACTCGACAATTTTGCAACCGTACGCGAAGCTGTGGATGAACTGAAAAAAGAATCCTTCCGCATTGATGCACCAGACCTGCCCAACGGAGCCGCTTCCACCCTGCATCTGGCCATCACAGATGAAACCGGAAACACGGCTGTCCTGGAATACATAGACGGAAACCTTGAGATACATGAAGGCAAGCAGTATCAAGTAATGACCAACTCTCCCAAATATGAACTCCAGCTGGCTATCAACGACTATTGGAAAGAGGTAGGCGGACTGAATATGTTGCCGGGAACCAACCGCTCCAGTGACCGCTTTGTACGCGCATCGTTCTACATCAATGCCATTCCGCAAACAGCGGATGCAAAGATTGCCGTACCCAGTGTATTGAGCGTAATGCGCAATGTTTCTGTACCGTTCGGTATCACCACACCGGACAAGCCCCATATCTCCTCCACCCGTTGGCGTTCTGTATCCGACCAGAAGAACAAAGTATATTATTTTGAGTCCACACTGACCCCTAACTTGTTCTGGCTCGACCTGAAGAAAATCGATTTTAGCCCGAATGCAGGAATCAAGAAACTCTCACTGACAAACGGAGAAATCTATGCCGGAGATGCCATAAAGGATTTGAAAGACAGCAAAGGATTTGTATTTCTTTTCCAGACGCCGGTAATGTAGCACAGCCCCTACACATAGCCCCTCAATAATGGATGCTTCCCACTTCTTTCTATAAGAGAAAGCAGGGAAGCATTTATTTTTCTCATTATTTTTGTGTACGTTTGCAGATACATACTCAATGCAGCAATTTACATGGAATTATTAGTATACAAAGCCTCTGCCGGCTCAGGCAAGACCTTTACGCTGGCTGTGGAATACATCAAGCATTTGATAATCAATCCACGCGCCTACCGGCAGATACTTGCCGTAACCTTCACCAACAAGGCTACGGCAGAGATGAAGGAGCGCATACTGACACAGCTTTACGGTATCTGGAAGGGAGCACCTTCTTCCGAAGCATACTTGGAGAGAATTAAAAATTATAAATTAAAAATTAAAGAAGAAGGCGGGGACGGATTGACGGACGGGGAGATTCGTCAACGGGCCGGCATGGCACTGCAATACATGCTGCATGACTACAGCCGTTTCCGCGTGGAAACCATCGACTCCTTTTTTCAATCTGTGATGCGCAACCTTGCCCGCGAACTGGAACTGAGTCCTAACCTGAACATAGATCTGAACAACAGTGAAGTGCTGAGTGATGCCGTAGACAGCCTCATCGAGAAGCTTACCCCCACTTCTCCCGTGCTGGCATGGCTGCTGGACTACATCGACGAGCGCATCCGCGACGACAAACGCTGGAACGTATCGAATGAGGTGAAAAGTTTCGGACGAAACATCTTCGATGAAAGCTACATAGAACGCGGCGAAAAACTACGGCAATGCCTTCGTACTCCGAACACGTTGAAACTCTACCGGGATGTGCTGCGCGATATGGAAACCGAGGCTCTGGAACAGATGAAAAGTTTCTACGACCAGTTTGAAGGCGAACTGGAAGGGCATGCCCTCACTCCCGAAGACTTGAAAGGAGGTGCCCGAGGCATCGGCAGTTACTTCCGCAAACTGCGCGACGGCAGACTGTCTGACAAAGATGTGCTGAACGCCACCCTGCAAAACAGCCTGGCAGATGCAAAAAACTGGGCAACGAAAACATCCTCACGGAAGGACGACATCATCTGTCTGGCAAAAACCAGCCTGATACCTCTACTGCAGGAAGCCGAAAGAATGCGTCCGCAACGCAACCGCACCCTGAACAGTTGCCGTCTCTCGCTCCAGCACCTCAACAAACTGCAACTTCTCAATCATATCGACGAAGAGGTACGCACGCTAAACCGGGAGCACAACCGCTTTCTGCTCTCGGATACCAACGCCCTACTGCACAAACTGGTGCGCGAGGGTGACTCTTCGTTCGTCTTCGAGAAAATCGGCGCCAACATACGCAACGTCATGATTGACGAGTTCCAGGACACCAGCCGCATGCAATGGGACAACTTCCGCCTGCTGCTGCTCGAAGGACTTTCGCAAGGAGCCGACAGTCTGATTGTGGGAGATGTGAAGCAGTCCATCTACCGCTGGCGGAACGGGGACTGGGGAATACTGAATAGTTTAGGCAATGAAGAATTGAAAATGGAGAATAGAGAATCAAGTTCTCCATTAAACAACTTCCCCGTCCGTGTGGAAACCCTAAAAACAAACCGGCGTAGCGAAACCAACATTATCCGTTTCAACAACCAGGTATTTACCGCTGCCATAGACTACCTCAATGCATTACACCTAAACGAACTGAAAGAGGATTGCCTACCCCTGAAACGCGCTTATGCCGACGTAGTGCAGGAATCGCCCAAGAGCACGGAGTACGGCTACGTAAAAGCCACCTTCCTAGAACCGGACGATGAACACAACTATACAGAGCAGACCCTTCTCGCTTTAGGAGAAGAGGTGCAACGGCTGCTGGAAGAGGGCGTAACACTGAATGATATCACCATCCTTGTCCGCAAGAACAAGAATATCCCGCCGATAGCCGACTATTTTGACAAAGAACTGCATCTTTCTGTCGTGTCCGACGAAGCTTTCCGTCTGGATGCCTCCCTTGCCATCTGCATGCTGATGGATGCCCTGCGCTGCCTATCGAATCCGGAGAACAAGATTGCGGAGGCTGCGCTGATGGAGAATTACAAATTACAAATGACAAATGACGAGCAGTCGGGATTCATCATAGCCACTCCCCTGCCCGAAACCTTTACCTCCCGACGGGAAACGCTGCGCTTGATGCCTTTGTATGAGTTACTGGAAGAACTGTTCAGCATCTTCGGCATGAGCCGCATTGAAAAGCAGGATGCCTACCTCTTCTCCTTCTTCGATGCTGTGACGGAGTATCTGCAAAGCAATTCTTCCGAACTGGCCAGCTTCATCCGCTACTGGGACGAAACCCTTTGCAGCAAAACCATCCCCAGCGGTGAGATGGACGGCATACGCATCCTCTCCATCCACAAGTCCAAAGGACTGGAATTCCATACCGTACTGATTCCCTTCTGCGACTGGAAGCTGGAGAACGAAACCAACAACCAGCTGGTGTGGTGCGCCCCACCGGAAGAGCCTTATAATGCCATCAGCTTAGTACCGGTGAACTATTCCACCACCATGGCGGAATCCATATATCGGCAGGACTATCTGCACGAACGTCTTCAGCTGTGGGTAGACAATCTGAATCTGCTGTACGTGGCCTTTACCCGTGCCGGCAAGAACCTCATCCTCTGGAGCCGGAAGGAACAGAAGGGAACCATATCCGAACTCCTTGCCAACACCCTGCCCCACATAGCCAAAGACGGAGCAGGCAGTTGGGACGAAGAGGCTTCCATATATGAGAACGGCAAGATTTGCCCTTCCCCCGTCCCCGTCTCACAGCATGACGCAGACAACCCTGCTAACGACGAAGCTAAACCTCTATACTACGAACAGAAACCTCTATACTGCGAACGTAAACCTGAGGTTTACGAACAGCAACCAGTCAACAGACTTTCGCAAAAGCCGGTCAAACTGCCCGTCCACATGGAGAGCATGCTCCACGACATCGAGTTCCGGCAATCCAACCGTTCGGCAGACTTCATAGCAGGAGTGGACGAAGCAGAGTCCAGCCAGCGCTTCATCAACCGGGGACGTTTGCTGCATACCCTATTCTCTGCCATCGAAACGGAAAAAGACATTGACAATGCCATCAGCCAGCTCGTCTTTGAAGGTGTGATTGGACGGAGTGAGACGGAAGAAGAAATACGCAATCTCACCCAACGCGCTTTCTCCCTGCCTCAAGTCAAGGACTGGTATTCAGGAACGTGGCAGCTATTCAATGAATGCGACATCATCTGGCAGGAAAACGGTGAACTGCGGACACGCCGCCCGGACCGCGTGATGATGCGTGGCGAAGAAATCGTAGTGGTGGACTTCAAGTTCGGAAAGCCAAACAAGAAGTACAACAAGCAGGTGCAGGGATACATGCAACTGCTGGTCCGCATGGGGTATGTCGCAGAAAATATACGGGGTTACTTGTGGTATGTAGAGGAGAACAACATAGAACCGGTATAACTCACTCCCCATCCACTATTAATTATCAATTATCAACTAAATCATGGAAACATTCCTCCAACTGGTCGCCCGCGACCTTTACGCCAAAATAGGAAACGACCTCTCGCGCACCGCCATCGTTTTCCCCAACAAACGTGCCAGTCTGTTCTTCAACGAATATCTGGCAGCTGAAACGGACCGCCCTTTGTGGTCGCCTGCCTACGTCAGCATCAGCGAACTGTTCCGGCAACTCTCTCCATTGAAGTCCGGTGACCCTATCCGCCTGGTATGCGAACTGTATAAGGTGTTCCGCGAAGAGACCCGCAGCGAAGAAACTCTGGATGACTTCTACTTCTGGGGAGAACTGCTCATCAGCGATTTCGATGACGTAGACAAAAACCTTGTAGATGCCGACAAACTCTTCAGCAACCTGCAAGAACTGAAGAACATTATGGACAATTACGACTTCCTCGACCAAGAACAAGAAGAAGCCATCCGCCAGTTCTTCCAGAACTTTTCCATAGAAAAGCGCACGGAGCTGAAAGCCAAATTCATCTCCCTCTGGGATAAACTGGGCGACATCTACCGCCACTACCGCCGCAATCTTACAGAACTGGGCATCGCCTACGAAGGCATGATGTACCGCAATGTCATGGAGCAACTCGACACCGACCGACTGCGCTACGACCGCTATGTATTTGTCGGCTTCAACGTGCTGAATAGAGTAGAAACCCGTTTCTTCCAGCTCTTGCAGGATGCCGGAAAAGCAATGTTCTATTGGGATTACGACGTGTTCTACACCCGTCTTCCCCTTGAGCAAAAGCCGCCCTATACCCACGAAGCAGGCGAATTCATCCTCCGCAACCTAAAGCTGTTTCCCAACCAACTGCCCGAAACTTCTTTTGATGTACTGCGGAAACCCAAGAACGTACGCTTTATCTCCGCTTCTACCGAAAATGCACAAGCCCGCTACTTGCCGCAATGGATTAGGGGGAATGAAGAATTAAGAACCCCTTCTTCATTCAAAGACACTGCCGTTGTCCTTTGCAACGAATCCCTACTGCTTCCCGTCCTCCACTCCATTCCGGCAGAGGTAAAGAACGTCAACATCACAATGGGATTTCCCCTTGCCCAAACTCCGGTGTACAGTTTTATCAACGCCCTTGTAGAGCTACAGACTACCGGCTACCATGCAGGTACCGGACGATACATCTACGAAACCGTAATCACGCTGCTGAAACACCCTTACACCCGGCAACTTTCCCCCAATGCCGAAACACTGGAAAAACAGCTTACCCGGGACAACCGCTTCTATCCCCTTCCCTCGGAGCTGAAGCAGGACGCATTCCTTGAACAAGTCTTTACACCACAGAACGGCATCGCCGCCCTATGCAGCTACCTCACCGAACTGCTTCGCGAAGTGGCCGTCCTCTACCGCCAGGAAAAAGACGTGGAAGACATCTTCAACCAGCTGTACCGCGAGTCTCTGTTCAAAAGCTACACCCTCGTCAACCGCCTGCTCAGCCTGATAGAGACCGGCGAATTGAGTAGTGTGCGCACAGACACGCTGAAGCGACTGCTGAACCGCTTGCTTACCTCTGCCAACATTCCCTTCCACGGAGAACCCGCCATCGGCATGCAAGTAATGGGGGTGCTGGAAACGCGTAACCTCGATTTCCGCAACCTCATCATGCTCTCCCTCAACGAAGGGCAATTGCCCAAAGCCGGAGGCGACTCCTCCTTCATTCCCTACAACCTGAGGAAGGCCTTCGGCATGACCACCATAGAACACAAGAATGCCGTCTATGCCTACTACTTCTACCGCCTCATCCAACGGGTAGAAAACGTCACCTTATTATATAACATCTCTTCGGACGGACTGAACCGCGGGGAGATGTCCCGCTTCATGCTGCAATTCCTGGTAGAGTCGCCGCACAACATCTCCCTTGAGTACCTTGAAGCCGGACAATCTCCACAACAAGCCCTGGAAATTGAGATTCACAAGACACCGGAGATGTTGCAACAGATGTTCGACGCCTACGACATCCACCGACGTCCCAAAGCGTTCTTCTCCCCCTCCGCCCTCAATGCCTATCTGGACTGCCGGCTGAAATTCTACTACCGATACGTAGCCGGCCTGAAGGCTCTCGATGAAGTAAGCGCCGAAATAGACTCCGCCCTCTTCGGCACCATCTTCCACCGTTCTGCCGAACTGGTGTACAACGAACTGACAACCAACGGACGGGAAATACGTAAAGAAGACCTGGAACAGTTACTGAAAGACGATGTCCGCCTGCAAGCCTATGTGGACAATGCTTTTAAAGAAAAGTTCTTCCATGTGCCCCTTACGGAGCAACCGGAATATAACGGTACGCAGCTTATCCATTCCAAAGTCATTGCCTCTTACCTGCGCCAGCTTCTGCGCAATGACCTGCAATATGCCCCGTTCCGTATGGAGGGTATGGAACAGGACGTCAGAGAAATGATGGAAATAGATACTCCGCAAGGAAAGCTTGCCTTACAGATAGGCGGTACCATCGACCGCCTGGACAGCAAAGGAGACACGCTACGTATCGTGGACTACAAGACAGGCGGTACTCCCAAGACTCCTGAAAATATAGAACAACTGTTTACTCCCGCCGACAACCGTCCCAACTATATTTTCCAGACGTTTCTGTACGCCGCCATCCTCTGCCGCAAGCAATCGCTGAAGGTAGCCCCTTCCCTGCTCTACATCCACCGGGCAGCTTCCGAAAGCTACTCCCCGGTCATCGAAATGGGAGCGCCGCGACAACCCAAGGTACCGGTCAACAACTTCGCTTTCTTCGAAGACGAGTTTCGCGAACGGCTGCACGGACTCCTGCAGGAGATATTCAGCCAAGAAGAAACATTCAGCCAAACAGAGGATACCCGGAAATGTGAATATTGCGATTTCCGCAGTCTGTGTAAGAGATAAAAAAACAGACCATCCGTTCATAAGAAACAGATGGTCTGCACGACCGTAACAGACGGTCTATTTGAGTCTGACGGATGGTCTGTTTTACTTCAACGGACCATCCGTTCTATTTTCTTCGTTATCACTTCTTCACCGGAATAGAGAAGCTGAATATGGAGCCTTCGCCTTCCTTGGAAGTAAACCACAGTTTACCGCCATTCTTCACGACAAAATCCTTGCATAGCAACAAGCCCAGTCCCGAGCCTTCTTCGTTGTTCGTGCCGAACGTGCTGAAATGCGTATCAGTATGCAACAACTTCTTCTGCCCCTCCTCGCTGATGCCACAGCCATAATCCTGGACGCTGACAACTGCCATACCATCTACTTCCTCCATCTTCACCAGTACCTCTGAGTTCTCCTTACTGAACTTAATGGCATTACTCAACAAGTTACGGACCACTGTCTTCAGCATGTCAATATCAGCGTTGACCATCATTTTTTCCGGTTTCATCTCGCGGATTCTTATCTTCTTCAGGCTTGCCACCATACTGAAAATCTCAATGACACCGTCTGTCACTTCGACGAGGTCCACATCCTGATAAACCACGTTCAACTTACCGATTTGACTCTTTGTCCATTTCAGCAGGTTATCCAGCAATGAAAACACATCCTCCGTAGTCTGATTAGCCATCGTCAGAAGCTCGTACATTTCGGCGCCAATTTTCTCAGATGGCAAGTTCAATATCAGCATATTCAGCACCATTTTGATGGATCCCATCGGAGAACGTAAGTCATGGGCAATCACCGAATAAAGCTTGTCACGCCCGGCAATAGTACGTTGCAGTTCTTCCGTCTTACTCAAAATCAACCGTTTGGCAGCTACCAAAGATATTTGGTGGGTAACACGGATAATCAATTCCTCCTTATTGAAAGGCTTAGAGATGAAGTCATTCGCGCCAACCTGAAACCCCTTCACAATATCTGCCGTACTATTCAGTGCGGTCAGAAAGATGATTGGAATATCAGCTGTATTCGGATTTGACTTTAAATGTTGAGCTACTTCAAAACCACTCATGTCCGGCATCATTACGTCAAGCAAAACCAAATCAGGATTTTCCTTTTCCACCTGTTCCAACGCTTGCCGCCCGTTACTTGCAGTAGCAATCGCGAATTTCTCATTTGTCAAAAGCACTTTCAACAATAAAACGTTTGACATCACATCGTCAACGATGAGAATCTTGTATTCGGAAGGATTTATTTCCATGTTCATCTTTCTATATTGTTTTTCCCGTTATCAAAATTACTATTTAGTTAGGAACGATATTCCTTAAAATACTCTATTATATACTGTAAACCCTCTTCCAGCTCTATAGTCGGTTCCCAGCCCAACTTTTCCTTTGCCAGAGTGATGTCCGGCTGACGCTGTTTGGGATCATCATGAGGCAGTGGCTTGAAAATCAGTTTCGACTTGGAATTCGTCAGCCTAATGACCTTTTCCGCCAGTTCCAATATGGAGAATTCATTCGGATTTCCCAAGTTTACCGGACCGATAAAATCGTCCTCCGTGTTCATCATCCGCACCATACCTTCTATACAGTCATCTACATATTGGAAACTTCGCGTCTGATTACCCGAACCGTATATTGTAATATCCTGGTTCTGCAATGCTTGAACCACGAAATTGGAAACCACCCGTCCGTCATTCGGCAACATCCGAGGACCGTACGTATTGAATATACGGATAATCTTGATCCGCACTCCATTCTGGCGGTGATAGTCCATAAACAATGTCTCGGCACAACGCTTCCCTTCATCATAACAAGAACGGAGGCCAATTGGATTTACATTTCCCCAATAACTTTCCACTTGGGGATGAATAACGGGGTCACCGTACACTTCGCTGGTAGAAGCCTGCAATATCTTGGCATTCGTCTTTTTGGCCAGTCCCAGCATATTGATGGCGCCCAATACAGAAGTCTTGATGGTTTTAATGGCATCATATTGGTAGTGGATGGGAGAAGCAGGACAAGCCAGATTATAGATTTCGTCCACATCTGCCTCATAAGGGGTTTCCACATCATGCAGTACAAATTCAAAGCGGGGATTGCTCTTCAGATGAGTGATATTTCCTTCCGAACCGGTGAAAAGATTATCCAGACAAATCACCTGATGCCCGTCGTTTATCAATCGGGTACAAAGATGAGAACCTATAAAACCAGCACCGCCACTAACCAAAATTTTCTTCATGTAATGTTTTTTATAGTGCCTTAAAGCACATAGGACCTATTCTGTTTGTTTTGATGCTGACAAATGTAGGCGATTTGACTAAATTATGCAAGTTTGCAACGAAATATTTCACTTGTTAATGAATATAAAGAGGCAGATTAAAAAATCCACCCCTGAAATATTCATTTATTTATCCGCCACATACTCTTCTTTCTTATCCGGAATGCTGAAGTTCTTGTTCGCAAACAAGTCTGCCAGACCCGAAATTTGCTTTAAACGCAACACTTCGTCGCGATCCATTCCGATATTCTTCATTATCCATTCATCAGACATACCGGCTCTGTCCAATTCCGCAACAATATGGCACATCAACTCGATATTATGCGTACCACGGGCACGATTATGACGGATAGTGGACGCCATACGGTTGGAAAGTTCCTTGTCAATCACGACCACGGGAAGCAACCCGTTTTCGCGCTGATAAATTCTTTTGGATGTCTTCAACACCTGATAACGGTGGTAACCGTCCACCAGGATGTAGTTATCCTCTTCCTCATCATAGTAACAGACACAAGGCATGGTGAAACCATCTTCCCAGATGGAAAGCTCCAGAAGCTTCATTTCGGGCGGTGCCACTACATTCGGATTGTAATCGTTTGCTTGTATTTTCTCTATTGGAATTGCCCTTACGTTATATACCGGACTTTTATCTACGCTCATAACATCATATTTTTGAATTGTTCCATTATCTTGTCTCTTTTGTATGCCTCTTCCTTGTTCAAGGCAAAACCCATGTACTTGCAGGCATGGTCATTCTTCAGGATGCATATGCACATCCGCTTATAAGTGGGAATTTCCCGGAATTCCGCGATGTCAATATCATCCAGATAATCCATGCGCACCGGCTTCTTGTTTGTCTTGTAATTCGTGATATTTATCACTTCAATGGACACTCCTGCATCCCTCAGCTTCTGGATGGTCTCGTCAGCCAGACACCCCCCTTTTGTACGCCAGAATTCAATGCTGACGGTAAGCTTTTTCAAGTAGTTCCTCCGGGTCTCTTCCGGCAAGGTGGAAAGCAGGAACTGCATAAAGCCTTTCCACGTATACCCTTCGGGCAGTCGGACCGTCTGCCACCCCATAGCACGCGTCCCTCCGTAAATACCGGTAAAGTTCACCCCGTTGACCCGCCCTATCATTCTTCCCCAAGTATTCGGGTCGATGACACGATACAGCTTCAGGCTCTCTTGTGCCTCACAAAGAAAAGGGCTTGCCACACGCTGGCGTTCGATATTGACTCCGGCTTTATAATATAGGTCATACAAATGGTTATAGTCAAAGCCGAATTTGCCATTGGCCGTCCAGATATCCGTCGTCTTCCAATCATAAATGGGATAAGCATTGAAAATGTCATTGCCTATCTTCGAGGTCCAGCGGTAATTGTGGTACATCTGATACTTCCGGTTCAGATGGATGCTGCGCCAGCGGTTAAAACTCTCTTGCGTACGGATGCCTATAAGAAAGCAGGCACGCACTCCATCCTTCTTCTCATGCAGCCATTTGGCAAAGTGCATCTGGAACTCATAATCCCACATTTCGGGAGTGTAGAAAGGAAACGTCTCTTTAGTGAGGCAGCCTTTCGGCATCTTCCTTACCCAAATGTCCTCCAAATCCTCCTGCCACGGACGCCAGTAACTCTGGTACATCGACGTACAAGTCGTTACACGGAAAGGCACACAAACACGGTACACCTCCAATATATCCTTATTCGCCTCCAATACCCGGTCCACATAATCAATGGTCATGCTGTACTGTATCTCATAGTCCATATGGAATACACACAGTTTACGGTTCAGCCGGTTCCGGCGGATATAGTCTATGCACAAATTCAGCAACACTCCACTATCTTTTCCTCCCGAAAAAGAGACGCATATCGTGTCAAATTCCCTAAAAATCACATCAAGACGTTCTTGCGCCAGTTCATACACATTTTTGGGTGTAGCCATAATTATCTGTTTTTCTTCATTTTCACGTAACGGGTCCATACCTTGTCTTCCAAAAAGCCCAGCTCGCTGAAGACATCCCTATCTTCAACAAAGCTAACAGCCGTCAGACTACCCTCCTCGCCCTGCTTCTCAAGTACCTTTTCCAGAAGCAATTTTAGCGTGTCAACATTCCTTTCCTTAATATAATAGTTGTTGATGACACATTCATACTTCTTGTGCTCCACCGGCACAAAACCTACAACATGTTTATTATCCAGAGCAACAAACCACTCGTACTCTTCCGATGTCCGGAAAGGGTAATTGTAGTTCTGTTTCAGCACTTCCGGGCTCATAACCAAAGGGGCTACAAGCTCGTACAGCTTTTTATCCGTACCATGTAATTGCACTATCTGTATCATATCTACATTTATATTATTTGTAATTACGTGTTAAAGATAAAGCTTATTTACGACGGAATATTCTCCTTTTAAATAGATTTAAGAATATAGCCCTGTAATATAAAATATTAATAAATAAATATTATCCCCCTAATTTGTATATGTTGATTAATTTGGGTTTCTTTGCAAAAGAAAGTCACCCGAAGAGAAATAATGAAATATTTACTGCTTTTTATGACCTTTGCCAAGATAGGAATGTTCACTATCGGTGGCGGATACGCTATGATACCTCTCATTGAACGGGAAATCGTAAAAAAGAGATGGATGAGTAAAGAAGATTTCATGGAAATGTTTGCGTTGACCCAGTCACTTCCCGGTGTTTTTGCTGTCAATATATCCATATTCGTCGGCTACAAGCTGCATAAAGTAAAAGGTAGCCTGGTGTGTGCACTTGCCACAATCCTCCCCTCTTTTGTCATCATGATGCTGATAGCCATGTTCTTCGCTCATTTTCAGGACAACCAGGTGATGATACGCATCTTTAACGGTATCCGTCCGGCAGTAGTCGCACTGATTGTGATACCCTGCATTTCGGCTGCACGGGCACTGAAGCTGAAGTATTGGCAACTGGTGCTTCCAGCCATCGCCACCATACTCATCTGGCAATTCGGGCTATCCCCCGTATACATTGTCCTTGCAGGAATTGCAGGAGGAATGCTCTATACATTATGGTTAAAAGATAAACTGAGAAAATTACAGATATGATTTATTGGCAGCTGATATTGGTATATCTAAAAATCGGAATGTTCGGTTTCGGAGGCGGTTACGCCATGTTGTCCCTCATCCAATATGAGGTGGTGGACCACCATCACTGGCTCACCCTGCAACAATTCACGGACGTAGTGGCCATCTCGCAGATGACGCCTGGTCCGATAGGCATCAACAGTGCCACCTATGTGGGCTATGCAGTTACTCAAAGCGTGTGGGGAGCTGTCGTGACCACCATTGCAGTATGTCTTCCCTCGTTCATCCTGGTATTGCTCATCTCTTACTTCTTCGTGAAATGCAAGGACAACAAATACATCAAGGCGGCAATGTCGGGACTGCTGCCCATGTCCGTATCATTGATAGCTGCTGCTGCCCTATTGCTGATGAACAAGGAAAATTTCATAGATTACAAAAGCATACTTATCTTTGCAGCCGCTTTCGGCGTGACGTGGAAGTGGAACCTCCACCCTATCTTACTGATAATCCTTGCCGGAGTCGCAGGCTTCCTTCTATATTGAAGAAGCGGTAGAGACGGACACCATCTTGCGGGCATATGCCCACACCACGCAATAGGCAACCAGCGGTACGATGAACGCCCACACCATCGTCGTATGGTCTGCCACCAGTCCCATCAACAGCGGACCTACCACGCCTCCCACGGGAGACATCATCAGGAAAGAGGAAGCCCTCTTGGTATGGTTGCCCAGCCCGCGCAAGGAAAGTGCAAAAATCGTGGGAAACATAATAGCCTCAAATGCATATCCGCACAACAGAGCTGCAAGCGACACCATTCCTACATCCAGCAACACCAACAAGGTAGTCATCACAGTGCCCGTAGCACAAACCAGCAACATCTTCTCGGCACGCACACGTCCCATAATCCAGCTACCGGCAAAACGTCCTAACATAAATAATCCCAGTCCACCGAAAGAAAGCACTACGGAAGCTTCGCGGGCATTCATCCAATTCTGCTCCACCACGTAGTTGATGAAGAAGCTGTTGATGGAAATCTCGCCGACCTCATAGGCAAACAAGGCTATCAGCCCGAAAATGAAAAGCCGGTGTGACCACAATCCGACCTTATTACCAGCTTCGTCCACCTCCACACTATGTTCAATCTCGGGCAACTTGATTCTTGAAAAGACCAACGCTACCAGCAACACAATTACCCCCATGCAGATATAGGGCAATGCGACATTACCCGAGCCCGTCTGCCCATCCTTCGAGAAGAGCAGCAGTCCAGCCAGTACCGGTGCACAGATACATCCCAGACCGTTGAAGGATTGCGCGAAATTCAGCCGGCTGGCAGCAGTTTCCTTTGCGCCCAATTCTGTGGCATAAGGATTGGCGGCAGTTTCAAGAAACGTCAGTCCACAGCCTATCACGAACAATGCAAACAAGAAAAGATTAAAAGACAGATAATGCTGCCCGGGGATAAAGAGCAGCGAACCGACGCCGTAAAGCAACAGACCGAATACCACACCCCGGCGGTATCCGAAGCGACTGATGAAAAATCCTGCAGGAATGGCCATAATGAAGTATCCCATATACATCGTCATCTGTATAAAGGCCGAATGTGTCTTCGTGATGTCCAGTATCTCTTGAAAGTGCTTGTTCAGTACATTCAGAATGGCATGGGCAAATCCCCACAAAAAGAAAAGAGAGGTAATCAAAATGAAGGGCACAAGGTATTGTCTGCCCACCAATGGTATTCGTTTCTGTTTCATAATATGATAATTCCAGACAATCGTTGCAAGGCGATTGATAATTGCGGGTGCAAAGATAAACAAAACTCCCGGTCTTTACCCAACATTTTCCTATTCGCTATTGTACGGAGCAGCTTTTTCTCTAACTTTACTGCCATCATACAATGTTAAGCCATGAAAAATGCCATCCCACGATACAATTTCTACAAAACTAAGTACGGAAGCGAACTTCTGATAGATGTCGTTGATTTGCAGTATACCCGGAAATTCTTGACCCAGGGAAAAGTACATATTCTGACCTACTATGACATCACCTTCATCACAGAAGGAGAAGGAGAATTCACTATCGGTAACCGGACACACTTGGCAGCTCCCGGTGATGTATTCTTCTCCAAACCAGGTGAGGTGCGCAGTTGGGACACAGACCGTATCGGCAACGGTCATGCTCTAATTTTTGAGGATACCTTTTTGACCTCTTTCTTCAAAGACCCACTATTCGTGCAGCACCTCCCGTTCTTCCGAATGGGAAAAATGGTAGACAAACTCCAACTGCCGAACGGGCTCTATGCACGAATACTCCAACTTCTGCACGACATAAAGGTCGAAATCGACTCTTTCCACCCACACGATACGGGCATATTACGCGCCTTACTTTACGAAGTCCTCATGCTACTCAACCGTGCCTACCGCACCTCTATCCCTCCGGAGACGGGTAAGGAGCCACATAAAGATATCAGCAGCTTCCACCTCAGCCGATTCTTCGAATTGGTTGGGGAGCACTTCCGGGAGCAGCATTCTGTACAATTCTATGCCGATAAACTATGCATCACTCCCAACTATCTGAACGAAATCCTCTCTTCGGCCATAAACATCAACGCCAAGCAGTACATACTCAACAAGGTTACAGACGAAGCCCAGCGTCTGCTCACCTACACCGACCTCCCCATTTCAGAAATAGCCTCCGAACTCCATTTCTCAACCGTCTCCTACTTTGTACGTAGTTTCCGACAATGTATAGGGTATACTCCCCTCGCCTACCGGAAAATGGAGAAACCGTGAAAAGTGACATATCCTCCTTCTTTTTTATTGTACAAAAGTTCCACTTACCGGCTATCTTTGCCCTTGAAACAATAACCCATAAAAAAAACAAACAATGAGAGATGCAGAAAAAACAGTAGGAAACATGATTGACAAGGAAAAAACCATCTTTGTCGGTTCGGTGGATGCCGAAGGCTTTCCCAACATCAAGGCCATGTTGCAAACCCGCAAAAGGGAAGGGCTCAAACACATTTACCTATCAACGAACACCTCGTCGATGCGCGTTTCGCAATTTCTCAAAAATAACCGGGCATGCCTTTACGTCTGCAACACACGCTTCTTCAAGGGCGTAATGCTGCGCGGCACGATGGAGATACTGACGGACAGCACCAGTAAGGAAATGATATGGCAGGAAGGCGACACTATGTACTATCCCGAAGGAGTGACTGATCCCGATTATTGTGTCCTGAAGTTCACCGCCTTCTCCGGTAGGTATTACAGCGGATTTAAATCAGAAGACTTCACAATAGAATAAACGGGCCATCCGTTCCAGTCCATCAGCAAGCAGAGCCCGGGGACAAGCGATATTCAGCCTGATAAAGCCCTCTCCACCGGGACCGTACATCGTACCGGAATTGACCATCAGATGCTGTTGTTCTTGCAAACGCAAGGCGACAACATCTGAGCTGATACCGGAAGCACGGCAGTCTATCCAAACCAAATAAGTTCCTTCGAGTGGCAGCACGGGATATTGTGGTAACCGTTCCTTGAAAAAGCAGCAGAGGTATTCGTAATTCCCCCGCAGATATTTCCGCAAGGCATCGAGCCATTCCCCACCTTCGTTGTAAGCTGCCATTGTGGCGATTACGCCGAACGGATTGACGTCGCATACCTCGTTGATGTTAATGGCTCTGTCAATACGGCGGCGCACCTCTTCATCGGCTGCGATGATATTGGCGATTTGCAACCCGGCAAGGTTGAACGCCTTACTCGGCGAAACGCAAGTGACGGAATTTTGCAAAAAGCGTTCGGACAAGGAGGCAAAGGGTGTGTAGTCATATCCTTCGTAAGTCAGTTCACAATGAATCTCATCCGCCACGACAAACACCTCATTCCGTAAACAAATATCACCTATATGCTGCAGTTCTTCCGGAGTCCAGACCCGTCCGACCGGATTGTGAGGATTGCACAGCAGCAGGATTTTTGCTTTCGGATCGGAAGCTTTCCTTTCAAGATCGGCAAAGTCGATTACGTAGCGGCCATCCTGATAAACGAGATTATTGGCAAACAACTCGCATCCGTCATTACGGATAGATGAGTAGAAACAATTATAGGCAGGAGTCTGAACGATGACTTTATCACCCGGCATGGCCAAGGCTTTGATAATGGCTGACAGAGCCGGCACGACACCACTCGTATAGATAATCCACCGGGAATCAACCTGCCAGCGATGCCGGTCATCGAACCACCGGACGACCGCATCATAATAGGCTTCGGGTACTTTTGTATAACCGAAAATACCGTGCGCCACCCGCTTTTGTAAGGCATCGATAATAGCGGGTGCTGTACGGAAATCCATATCTGCCACCCACATGGGCAGTACATTCTCCTCTTCGGGAGTATCCCATTTATAAGAATTCGTCCCGCGACGCGGGATGATTGTATCGAAATCGTATTTCATAATTTATCTTTTTATTCGCAACTTATAAATCCAGTTACCACTCCAAAGCCTGACAAGAAAAATCGCTCCCCGGAAACAAAGCTCAATACACATGGCAAGCCATACGCCCCGTAGCCCCATCGTAGGGGCAAGCCATGCTGCCAGTGTCAGCCGGACACCCCAGATACTGCCAAAATTCATCAGACTGGGAACAAATGTATTGCCCGCACCCACAAATACACCGTAGGCGACGATAGATGCCGCAAACATCGGCTCCGCAAAAGCTTCTATCCGCAGAATCCCGATTCCCAACATGCGGATTTCCTCCACAGGCGTCATCACTCCGATGATCTGAGGGGCCGCCACATACATCAGCACTCCCATGACTCCCATAATCAGCATCCCTGACCAAACGGTAATGTTGGCAAAACGCTTGAGTAACCGGATACGGTTTGCTCCAAGACTCTGGCCTACCAACGTCGTGGCAGCCTCCGATATACCGTAGCCGGGCATATAACAAAGGCTTTCAGCGATGATGGCAAATGAGTTGGCGGCAATGGCGACGATGCCGAGCGGTGCGACGATAACCGTCGTCATAATCTGCGCTCCGCAAATGGCAATATGCTCGAATCCCATTGGCAGGGAGATGCGGACAGCCTGGCGCAGCGTCTCTTTCCGGGGAAGAAAACTGCCCTGCCCCCCGGATAGTCTCAACATGGACGAGCGACGGCAAAGATACCACATCATCCCACCGGCAGTGATAAGTTCGGCCAACACGGTTCCCAATACCGCACCTTCCACACCTAAACCTACGCCGGGAACGATGAACTCCCATCCCCACCAGTCTACCTGCCGTGTCGGGAAAATAAGGAAGAAGTTGAACACGACATCCCAAAAACACATCAGTACATTTAGCATACTGGGTACACGCATATTCCCACTACACCGCAACATGCCGCCCGCAAGGAAATTCAACTGCAAGGCGGGTAAGAAAAGTGAAAATATCCGGAAATAGAAGGATGAATCGCTCCGTATCATTTCATCACCACCCAGCCAGCCGGGAAGCACACCACTGATAGAAATGCCGACAACCGCCAACAAAGAACTGAAAACAAGTGTAGCCGTAACCGATTGGCGGAGTATTTTTTTCGCTCCTGCAAAATCTCCGGCCCCAATCCGGTGTGCCACTTGGACAGAAAATCCCGTTGCAGCGGCGGCACACAATCCCCAGAACAGCCATGTCGTGGTTGAAACCAATCCGATGGAAGCCGCTGCATTCGCACCCAAGCTACCAACCATCGAAGCATCGATATACTGCATGGCAATGGAGGACACCTGCGCCATAATAGCAGGGACACTGAGGTATGCAGTCAGGCGTAACTGCTGCCCCAGCGTCATACTCTTCCCTTCGCGGATAAGCGACAACAAGTAATCGGTCTTTCCCTTTTTTATTCCCATCAGGCTATTTGCAAAGGCATCAGTCGGTGAAACAAGTTTTCTCGTCCCAAAGCTTCAACTCACAGTCGGCAGGTGCCTTTATATTTTCATCGAGAATGATTTCCCCATAGCTTTCGGCAGTGATACTGCCTGTCCGTGGATTCTTCACCCCACCTATCGCCCCCTTGATGGTTGCCTGCACCGAACTGTATTCGAAAGCCCGGTCGCAGTCGGGACCAAAGGTACAATTCTCCAATACGAGGTCGTGGGCATAGCAGAGCGGTTGCTCACCGGTTATATGGCAGTTCACCAACCGGAGATTGTGCGAATGCCAGCCGAGATATTCGCCATTGAGTTCGGAATCGTAGATTGTCACATTCTCCACCTCCCAGAAAGCATCCTTTGTAGTGACTTTGGCATTGCGCAACTCTACATTCTTCACATACTGGAAAACGTATTTGCTGTCGCTCTCCAATCCGTCTATGCGGATGTCGCTACTGAACATGAACGGATAAGTTCCTCCATGCAACTTCAGATTTCTGATGTTCAGATTCTGGCAACGCCAGAATACTTCATCGGCATCGTTCATCTCTACATTCTCAATTTCGATGTCGTGCATCTCGCGGAACATTTTGGGTGCGTCGATACGCGTATCGGTCATTTTCAGATGGTCGGAATACCACAGTGCCGAACGCCCGCCGACATCGAAAAAACAACGGTCGATTACAAACCCGTGAACATGCCAGAAGGGGTAATTCCCTTCGAACCGACAATCGACAGCTTCGATGTTGCTGCATTCCTTGATGGCTGATTCTCCGGCATGGATAATTACATTCTCCAAACGTAAGTCATGTGATTCAAACAAAGGTCTTTCTCCGCCGAATGCTGTATTTGATATTATTCTCATCTTGTTTTCAATGTTATAATTATTACTCTATTCTCTTTATCAATTTCGCGGGGACACCGCCTACTATTGTATTCGCTTCCACATCTTTCGTCACAACCGCTCCAGCTCCCACCACAGCATTGTCACCGATTGTCACTCCTAGAAGAATCGTCGCATTAGAACCTACCCAGACATTCCTACCCAATACAATCGGTGCCGGATAGGTAGTTTGGCGTTCTTCCGGAGGCAAACCATGATTGAGCGTTGCAAAGACTACATTATGCCCGATTTGGCATCCGTCACCGATTATCACACCACCATGGTCCTGAAAATGACAGCAGGCATTAATAAATACGCCTTCGCCCACTGTAATATTCTTCCCGAAATCGGTATAGAACGGTGGGAATACCCGGAACGATGACGGGACTTGATAACCGAACAATTCGGAGAGTACCCCACGTACCTCGTCCGGTGTATGATATGCCGTGTTCAGCCGGAAAGTGATGCGTCTGGCTTCATTGCTCATTTTGTCCATAAAGCGATGTATCTCCTCCGTATCAAGCGCTTGACGCGTCTTTACATATTCCTTGAATTCGTTCGTAGTCATAGTGCCCTTATTAATCCATTCTTATCTTCTTTCAAATCTCACAAGTATATCTCCGGGCACACTCAACATTTCAATGCCATTGCCATCAACACGACCGATTTTAATCAAAGTATCACTATAAGACCCATTCTTACAAAAAATTGCCACATTTCCCCATGGGGCATAGATGGTTATATCACCGGCAATAGGAGCACAGCCACGCGTAACACCTTCAATTGCCAGAGCCGGAGAGGGATAGAAGATTTTTTCTGTAGTATTATTGTAATCATTCAACGTAACCTCCAATGGCAGACGAGCAAGAAAATCCTGTGTGGCGGCATTGTCCTCCATAGTGGCAGTAATGGTACGATTGCTAACCATGATATTTACCTGCAATGAAGATACATCCGGAACTTCGGATTCATTCTCATCTTCCCCACCTGATGGTCCAGAAAGTTCAGGATGTTCGGGTGTAAACGGTTCATCACCTGAATCTTCGCAGGCTGCCATTGCCAGAACGGTCATCAGCATCATAGAAATTAATAGTAATTTTTTCATATTCATCTTTCTGTTGATTTTATAATTATCTTTAGGATTATTAATGATGATGCAAAAATAGGCAGTATCCGTCATATGCCGTGTAGACAAATCCCCGGTATCTATACCCAAATTACGGATTATGCTTTTCCTCCGGCTACTAAATCATGGTCCTATAAAGCAAAAACTCCCGCAATCGTTTAAATTACAGGAGTTTGGATGGTATTACTTAAGTTTATCGTATTCTTCATCCGTCACCGGTTCCAGCCACTCATTAGAAGTATCCTCACCGGGAACTTCGAAAGCAAGATGGGCAAACCAACCATCAGAAGCGGCACCGTGCCAATGCTTCACATTTGCAGGGATATGGATAACCGTACCGGGTAGAATCTCTACTGCCTGCTTGCCTTCTTCTTGATACCATCCACGACCGGCAACACCGATAAGCATCTGCCCACCGCCTTTAGTAGCGCGGTGTATGTGCCAGTTATTGCGACAACGAGGCTCGAAAGTGACGTTAGAGATGGAAACCTGCTCGCGTGAAACAGGAGCAAGATAACTGTTGCCTATGAAGTACTGTGCATATGCAGTGTTCGGTTCCCCAATGGGGAAAATCATTTCACACTGGAATGCGGCTTTGGCATCTTCACCGGCAGTGTCCTCTGCCCATACACCTTTGGCCAGATTAAACGCTGCCCACGCTTTGGGCCAACCGGCATAAAAACCGATATGGGTGATGATTTCGGCAATCTCCGTACGGGTAATACCGTTCTTCTTTGCCGACTGAAGGTGGAACACGAGCGAATTATCCGTGATACCCTGACTGATAAGAGAGGTAATGGTTACTAAACTACGGTCACGCAGACCGAGTTTGTCGGTGCGGCTCCAGACCTCGCCAAAGAGGACATCGTCGTTTAGTTCCGCAAATTTAGGAGCAAACTCACGCAACTGGGTGCGTCCTGCTGTCTGTACTATCTTTTCTTGTGCCATAACATTGAGTGTTAAAATGCTGAATACTGAAATTAAAAAAATCTTGTTCATAGTCGTTCTATTTATTGCATGAAGTTATTGAGCTTGTTAGCCGGATTAAGTGGCGTCTGGTCAGACAAGACCAATGATTTGACCATGCGCAACGTTCCTTGCTTGTATTTCTGAAAGTGTTCTGATGCAATATGTTTTACATAAGCCGCATGGCTCGCATAGGTTTCGAGAATAGTCACCTTGCAGGGATTCTCCTTCTCGCCGACCGCATACATAGTCAGCACGCCCGATTCGGTACGCAGAGAGATTTCGCCTACTTCGGTTGCGTATTTCATATACTCGTCGAGATACTGCGGATAAACCTCGATTTTCGACAACCGCACGATACCGTCAGCACTCATCGGCTCTTTGGCGCACATACCCGGCCGCTTATCCAGATTCAGGCATTTGCCGATAATCTCTCCCGTGGCAAGGTAGGAATAGGTCGGAAATTCAAACAATACGGGTTTCAGCTTCGTATAGTCAAGTTTCCCGTTATTATCAAGCACTTCAGGAGCAGCGTATGTATTGACTATCGCACAAATGAAATTGTCGAAACCTTCAGTTTCATAGATGTCTACCACCTCACACTCCATGGTGAGGGGTGATGCGTCTATAACGGGGGTACCGTTTTCGCCAATATGGTAGGCAAACACCTCCGACTTATCGACCGTCGCACCGCTTACACTTCCCACATAGTCAGCTTTCGGCAATATTTCACGACTCACTAGATTGACGGAAAGTCGTTTTGAGTCCTTTATCCCTTGATTAGTGTAATGGCTTTTACTCATGCTGATGAGTATCCGGTCATGTCCAATAACACCCGTATGCCCTACCACTAGCCAGTTTACTTTCCCTTCAACCTCTGCCCCGACAACCGTCATCGGCTTGGGATAGAGCGCCAACAGATTTCCGAGATTTTTCTTGTTCGTTTCCATTATATTGGGTTGAACGGTGTTCTCCTTTACGGGAATACTGCACGACATTATGACAAGCAGTGACAGAACTCCTAAAATTGTTTTTGTCATACGTTATATTACTCTATTTTTCTTGCTAAACTTCTGATGACAAAGGTACCGCGATAGCACAAGCGAAGGTGTATATGATTTACGGATATTTGTACCCGAATTCCCGATTATACCGCAAGAAAGTTCAAGTTCATCAGATGAGTATAGTAAGACTGGCAGAAATCCCACGAATAATCCCACGCATGATTTGTTTTTAATCGTTATTCTTGCCGATACAGAAAACAAAAAAAGCTCTGAAATCCTTGAATTTCAGAGCTTTGCTTTAATTTATTATTTACTTTCGCGGTGCGTACGGGACTCGAACCCGTGACCCCATGCGTGACAGGCATGTATTCTAACCAACTGAACTAACGCACCATTATTTCATTCTTTCGTTGCTATCTCTCTCGATTGCGGTTGCAAAGGTAGACAAAATTCTTATATCTGCAATAGCTTGAAAGAAAAAAAATCATCTTTTTTTTAACATAGCTTGATTATAAGAGATTTATGTTACCTTTGCAAAACTAAATTAATATTGAAATCATGAGAAATACTCCTATTGAACGTAAGTTGATAGATGAAACTATCGCAGATTTTCATATCACAGACTTTGCCAAAGCAACCATCCGTGAAGTAAAAGCCATTGCAGCCAATGCCGAAGCGGCATCGGGTGTGGAATTCATAAAAATGGAAATGGGTGTACCCGGACTCCCCCCCTCAGCCGTCGGCGTAAAGGCCGAGGTGGAGGCATTGCAGAATGGTATTGCCAGCCTCTACCCGGACATTAACGGACTTCCCGCCTTGAAAGAGGAAGCATCACGTTTTATCAAAGCCTTTATCAATGTAGATGTAGCCCCCGAAGGTTGTGTACCAGTTACCGGCTCCATGCAAGGAACTTTCGCTTCATTCCTCACATGTAGCCAGTGCGATGAGAAAAAGGATACCATTCTCTTCATCGATCCCGGTTTCCCGGTACAGAAGCAGCAGTTGGTCGTGATGGGACAGAAATATGAAACCTTTGACGTATATGACTACCGTGGCGACAAGTTGAAAGCGAAGCTGGAAAGTTACCTCAGCAAAGGCAATATCTCTGCCATCGTCTATTCCAATCCCAACAACCCCAGCTGGATTTGCCTGAAAGAAGAAGAGTTGCGCATCATCGGCGAACTGGCAACCCAATATGACGTCATTGTGCTGGAAGACCTCGCCTACTTTGCCATGGACTTCCGCCAAGACTTGAGCAAACCGTTCCAAGCGCCTTACCAACCTTCTGTGGCACACTATACGGACTATTACGTGCTGCTCATTTCCGGTTCCAAAGCTTTCAGCTATGCCGGTCAACGTATCGGTGTCAGCTGCATTTCGGACAAACTGTATCACCGGGCCTATCCCGGGTTGACACAACGCTACGGCGGCGGCACCTTCGGCACAGTATTCATCCACCGCGTACTCTATGCGCTCTCCTCCGGCACCAGCCACTCTGCGCAGTATGCTCTTGCCGCCATGCTTAAAGCAGCCAATGAAAGTCAATACAACTTCCTTGATGAAGTGAAAGTATACGGTGAGCGTGCCCGCCGCCTGAAAGAAATCTTCTTGCGCCACGGTTTCCACTTGGTATACGACAATGATTTGGGTGATCCCGTTGCCGACGGTTTCTATTTCACCATCGGTTATCCGGGCATGAGTAGCGGAGAACTTGCGCGGGAACTAATGTACTACGGTGTAAGCGCCATTTCGCTGGTGACCACCGGAAGCCATCAAGAAGGATTGCGTGCCTGCACTTCCTTTATCCAAGACCATCAGTACGACCAGTTGGACGAACGTATGGCGATTTTTGCCGAGAATCACCCCATCCAATAAAAAATATCCCTATATAAATAAGGTATCTCTACCAGTTGATGCCGGTATCCCACCACAATCGGGAACCGGCATTGTCATCCCCACCCAGTGCCTCTACCAAAGCGGCATACTGCTCGGCATTCTCCGTCTTCAGTCCGCCGGGAAAGTTCAGACGGCGAATCATTGTCTCAGTATCTATGCACCCGTCTTTACTGTGATTAAAGCGTACGGGGAATAGCCGGGGATACCCCGTCCGGCGCTGTTCAGCCCAAGCCTCACACCCTTCGGGAAACATGGCAATCCATTTTTGGGTAATAATCTTCTCCAGTTTCGTATCCCTATCCGCTGACTCCAGCCAGCGTGGCGAAACCTGACAACGGGCGGTAATATCATTCTCCATATCGTAGGTATCCACAAAATCGGCAGGCAACAAGTCGCTCTCCAGATAAGCATCGGACTGCAAGATGCCATACTGACGGAAAGAAGCCATTACCCCTTCTTCATAGCAGGTTTTCACCGACTCATCGGTCCATCCCCGTAGGGCAGCCTCGGCACGCAGGAACCAGACTTCTGCTGCCGGCATCAACACTGCATCAATCTGCTGGGTAACTTTCAATTTTGAGAGTGTATTATAATAGTTATGTGCAAAGCATGTACCCTGACGAATGCCGCGATACTCGCCTGCAAACTGTTCATCCTGGCAAGTGGCAAAATAGATTTCACGACGGGGATCTTCATATCCGTTCAGTATGGACTCCATCGGCGCTCCCATATAAGCTTCATTCCAAACAAGGTTTATCTCGCCCAACGGATTGGTATATCCACTCGCCGTGGAAACCGCCACCGACTCGTCCGCCTCCCGAATGACTCCGTATTCATTATCCATCGCTTTACGGAATTCCGTTTTTGCCTTCTCCGGACTGGCTACCGCAATGCGCATGGCAAGCCGCATCCTCAACGAGTTGGCAAACTTTATCCAAGAGTCATAATCACCGTCCAACAACATATCGAAACGCGCAAACTCCGAAGCTCCCGGATGCTCGACAATATAATCGGAAAGTACAGCTACAGCCGTATCGAGTTCACAGAAAAATGCATTATAGACCTCTTTCTGCGTGTCGGGCATATAACGGGCTTCGAGATCGGCAAAATGACTATACACAATAGGGCCGTAATAGTCCGTGACACGGTGCATCACTTCCACCTTCAGTATCTTGGTAATGCCGAAAAAGGCAGGCATGCGATCACGTGTGGCATTCTCCGACTGATATATCTGCGGGAAAACATACTCATAGGTATGTCCCCACATGGCGCTGTTCCATCCATCCTGCAAGTTGTAGTCCGAATTGTGCGAACCTCCATTCAGAGGCTTGGCATCGTGCATGTAACCGCTGAACATGTCGGCATTCAAATTCTGGGTCAACTGAAAAGGCCAGTTCTTCCCCTTTCCGTAGTCGTAATTGAAATAGATGCCTTGCTGGATGATTCCAAGACGGATGCCATGTTCGTTATAGTCGGCCTGCAAGTTCTCGTCCGTCACACCGGACTTGTCCGTATTGATTTCCTTAAAGTCTCCCGTACAAGCCAGAAACACGAAAACCATGCCAATCAGTACTATAATCCTCTTCATATCAAGTCTCCCTCCCCCTCTTAAAATTCACACTTCAAAGAAAATCCCCAACTACGCGTGGTAGGCATACCGTAGACTTCAATTCCCTGGTTATCATTGCCCGTAGAGAGTACCAGGTCAGGGTCGAAAGGCGCCTTTTTGTAGAAGAAGAACAAGTTGCGTCCCGAAAAGGACAGTTGTGCCCGCTTGAGGACTTTGGTCTTTTCCATCCAGGCTGCAGGCAGTTGGTAGCCCACGGACAGCTCACGCAGCCTGATGTTCGTGGCATCATACATATAATATTCCGTCACCCCGGCCCGTCCGCCTACAACATTCTTATAAAATCCTTTCACATTATCTATCCGGTTACCTTCAAGCATTACATAACCTTTGTCTCTGGCCCGGGCCGTGACTTCAGAAACGCCATACATATCCATATCCGCCTGCGTCTGGGACAAAATATCGCCTCCAAAGCGACAATCCACCAGAAAATAGAAAGAAAAATTCTTGTAAGACAGCATATGATTCCAGCCCAGCATCAGTTTTGGATTGGCATTGCCCACTTTCACCGTATTGCCATCACCTTCCACCAAAGGCATGCCGGTATTGTCTCCTTCCGTGCCGTAAACGATATTGCCCGCATCGTCACGTACAAAAGCTTTTCCGTAGATGTCACCGATAGAGCCCCCTTTCACCAATTTCATGGCATAACTGGACGAGAAGCTGGTAGGACCGTAAAGAAACTCCTTCAGCGCTTCGTGCAGTGAAATTATCTTGTTGCGGTTGGTGGAGAAGTTTACCTCTGTTTTCCACTTGAAATGGTTTGTCAGCAAAGGAACGGCATCCAATGAAACCTCCCACCCCACATTCTGTATATTACCCGCATTGACATAACGGTAGGCATATTTATCGCCCGACAGAGTGGGAAGCTTGAAGAACTGGTTCCGGGTATTCGTCTTATAGAAAGTGGCATTCAAACCAATGCGGTTCTTTAAAAAACGCGCTTCTATACCCGCCTCAAAGGAATGCGTCATCTCCGGTTCCATATCCTTGAACGGCGCGGCATCACTTGCCAGGAACTCTCCACCCGCCGTGATATGCGAGGAAGGATTTGTGATGAACATGGGAATATCATTGCCCACCATGCTGTATGCCCCCCTTATCTTTGCCAGTGACACCCATCGGGGTAAAGTCATCAGCTTATTGAATATCAGCGAAAATCCCACGGAGGGATAGAAGAACCCGCTTTTCTCATGAGATGTATAAGCCAGCGTGGAGGACCAGTCATTACGGGCCGACAAATCAAGATAGACAAACTCGTTGTAGCCCAGTTGTGCCGTCGCAAACAAGGACTGCAATTGGCGCCGTGCATCAATCTTCTGGTCCAGCCCAGCGGAACCATTCATGATGATATTGGCCAGATTGAACACATTGGCATATTTCAGCGAAGCTGTTTTAGAGTCATAGCGGGTGGAGTTCACTGTCTTGTCATTGATACTGGCACCGAGCGCCGCGTTGAGAGAGAATGCATCCCACTGCTTTTTCATCATCAGTATGGCGTCTCCGTAATATTGGGTTTCCTGATAGTCCATCTCGATATAACGCCCATTGGCTCCCGCTAACGCCGGAGCGGTAGAGGCATAGAACTGCTGGCGCACCTTGTCGTTAATATAGTCTACATTGCCACGGGTCTGCAGGCTTAACCAATCGTTTATCTTCAGATTGGCAGATAAGGAGACTATGACATGCATACGGTTCTCCTTGCTCAATATGCGATTGGTAATCCAGTAGGGATTCTGCTCAAAATCCTCGTAGGAGGTATGCCAATTCTGTATGTTCAGGTTTCTACCCTCATCATAAACCTCGAAGTTCTCCTTATAATAAGAAATATCCTCACCCCGTGGAAAACGGTAGAGCCCCACCAAAGGATTCATGTAGAAACCACCCACGGTAGGCTTGTTCTTCACCACCTGGCGCATCAAGTTCATACTGCCATCTAACTTCAGACGGGAATTCAACAGAACGGAAGTCTCTCTGAAAGTGAGGTTGTGCTTCGAAAGGTTATGTTTCCCAATGATGCCATGCCCCGTAGTATTGGCATAGGAGAAATAGTTCTGCAACTTCTCATTGCCGTGACTCAAGGAGATGGAAGTTATGGAGGTGACACCAGTAGAGAAGAAGTCTCTCAGATTATCATATTCGGGAAGGTTTGCCCGTTCTCCCCAACTGTCCACACCGTCACTTACTCCATAGCGGTTCTGCATCTTGGGTAGTGCAAAAGCATTGTCGAACATCAGGCTCGTCGAGAAAGAAACACTGCGCTGCCCGTGCGACTGCCCCTTCTTTGTAGTAATCAGTATCACCCCATTGGCGGCCTGACTACCATACAAAGCTGCCGCTGGAGCTCCTTTCAGGATACTGATACTCTCTATATCCTCAGGATTCAGATTGGAAATGCCATCTCCTCCGTCACGGTTGCCGGCATTGGCCGTTCCACCTATGGCAGAGTATGCTTGCTCGGAAGTGGAGTTCAGAATGGGAACACCGTCTATCACATACAGCGGTTGGTTGTCACTCGCCACCGAGCGGATTCCACGGATACTGACTTTGGCTGAGGCTCCCAGACCGGAAGAAACCTGATTAACACGCACACCTGCCGACTTGCCGGTCAACGAAGTAATTAAGTTGGGCATTTTTACTCGCGTCAACTCCTCGTTTTTTATTAAATCTGTGGCGTAAGAAAGAGAATTTTCTTTCTTTTCGATACCCAAAGCGGTAACAATAACGTTATCCAGCTCTATCATATCTTCTCTTAGCGTGATATGAAAGGTCGAACGTCCTTCCACCTCAATATCCTGGGAAATGTAGCCGATAAACGAAACACGAAGCACTGCATTATCGGCAACCACCAGAGTGAATTTTCCTTCCGAATCCGCTATCGCACCATTGGCAGTTTCTTTCTCTTGAATAGTGGCACCGGCCAACGGAAACCCGCTTTCATCCAGCACACGGCCACTTATCATCACTTTAGAAAGCTGTATTTCAGAATGTCCCGGACGCTGCATACGCTCCATAAAATCCTCCGGGCAATCCGTCCATCCTATAGAAAACAGCCCTAAAATTAACGTATATAATGTAGTATATTTCATTGCATTAAATTGCCAATTACTTGCAAACTTAAGTATTTTCTCCGAATAAAAAAAGCCATAAAATCTGAGAAAAGAAACTTTTAAAATGAAAAACAGCGAAGAACTTTGGTTTATTGTGGAATATTATGTATATTAGGGGCATGTATAGCAATATAAATCTATTCAAGATAGAAACAAACCATGTGGTTCCTGCCCGGGGAAAGGTCTTGATTTCCGAACCCTTTTTGTGTGACCATATGTTTGGACGATCCGTCATTCTACTGGTGGACCATACACATGACGGCACAATGGGACTGGTTCTGAACAAACCGCTCCCCCTATTCTTGAATGATGTGCTGAAAGACTTCGACTGCCCGGAAAACATACCTATCTATAAAGGAGGACCGCTCAGCACAGATACGTTGTTCTATCTACACACGCTCGAGGGTATTACCGGAGCGCTGTCCATCGGCAAAGGCTTCTACCTGAACGGTGACTTTGAAGCCATTAAAAACTACATCATGCAGGGAAATCCCGTTCAAGGCAGAATCAGATTCTTCTTGGGATACTCCGGCTGGGAGTACGAACAACTGGGCCGGGAAATTGAAGAAAACACCTGGCTGGTAGGCAAAGAAAACATCAGTTCGCTAATGAACGAGGCGGCCAGCGGCACACTCTGGAAGAAGGCATTGTGCAAGCTGGGAGCAAAATATGAAATATGGTCGCGTTTCCCTCAGATTCCAACGCTCAATTAGCGCTTCGGAGAAGTTGCAACAGCACGACATCCTTATAGCATCCTCCTACGCGCCACCACTCCTTCAAAAGCCCGCAACGCACAAAACCGCAGGATTCAAAAAGGCGGATACTTGCCTCATTATCCACCGAGATATGGACTATCAACTGTTTCAGATACAAGAAACTGAAAACATAGTCGCACAGCAAACGCAGCGCTTCCTTGGCATAACCATTGCCCTGATACTCCTTCCGTATGGCAATGCCCACCTCTCCCCGGGCATGCATGGGAGAAAACTCTGTAATATCGATGGTACCTATCAGCGCATCATCCTCTGCACGTACAATCATCATACGCAGCTGGCGGTCGGCAAACATATCGCATTCGGAATTCTCAATATATTGTTTCAAGACAAATCTGGAATAGGGTACGGTGAAGTTCGTCACATCCCAAGTCTGGGAATCATTCTCCATAGCATACATCACTTCCAGGTCTTCCGGCTCCATAGCACGGAGACGCACCCTTTCACTGCAGAAATAAGATTTATTCATATCTTCCAGTCGGTTACATTTCTTCTTCTTTATTGATATGCAGTTCTTTACGCAGGCGTCCCTCACCCGGTAGGCAGAACAGAGAAGCCGTCAGTCCTATCAGTGCACACAGTGCACCCGTACTGCTCAACATGATATAATAGGTGAAAAAGCCTGCAAGCACCGGTATGGCAAGCAATGCCAGCCGCACGCCACTCCACAGCGCATAGAGGCGGAGGGCTTCGGGAAGCGTCACTACATCTATTTTCCGGATTAATACCCATGAAAAGAGTTTCAAGGCTATGGGTACGCAAGAGGCAGCCAGCAGAATGGTTACCGTCTCGGCCATATAGGTGGCACGTACATCTCCGGCATACATACCTACCCATTCGCCTCCGGTTTCTCCAAGCAGGACGAGCAGGATGGGAAGCATCCAGAAATAGGCAAAAGTTGTTCGGACACGCGCTGCGGTCTTCTTTATTTGTTCTTCCATTTAGTAAATTGATAGTGGATAATGAATAATTGATAATGGCCCCAAACAATCAGGCAGTTCCGGAAAATGGAGTGCGGTTCACAATACTGCGTCCCAGAGTCACTTCATCCGTATACTCCAATTCGTCACCGATGGAAATGCCACGGGCTATGACGGAGAGCTTCACGCCCAGTTTTTCCAGCTTGC
Source organism: Bacteroides sp. AR20 (assembly GCF_964250605.1). Lineage (NCBI taxonomy): Bacteria > Pseudomonadati > Bacteroidota > Bacteroidia > Bacteroidales > Bacteroidaceae > Bacteroides > Bacteroides sp. AR20. The sequence goes on from NZ_CAXUGK010000023.1 coordinate 76,450, forward strand.
GGTAGATATAAAAGTTGGTGGTATCTCCCTCCATCGTCGTGCTCAGCGCAAGAATCACTTCATTGATGCCGCCGGCGGCTACCCGCCGCACAAGACTTTCTATCTGCAAGTCTCCGGGGCCAATGCCATCCATCGGCGAGATGACGCCTCCCAGCACGTGATACAAACCACGGAACTGTTGTGTGGCTTCCACAGCCATCACATCGCGGATGTTCTCTACCACACAAACCACAGAGGCGTCCCGTTGCGGACTGGAACAGATACGGCACGTCTCCGTATCTGATATATTATGGCATACCTTGCAATATTTCACTTCATGCTTCAGCGTCACGATGGCATTGCCGAACGCTTCCACCACTGCCGTATCCTGGCGGAGCAGGTGAAGAACCAGCCTCATAGCCGTCTTGCGTCCCACTCCGGGCAACTTGGCAAACTCATTTACCGCCTTCTCCAATAATGTAGAGGGAAACTGTCCATTCATACTTAAAATTCTCCTATTGGCCACAAAGATAGTGCAAACCGAATGCAGAATAAAATGAACTCGTTCATTTTTTATGCTGAGGTGCAGCCTATCTTCGCTTTCTGGGCAAAGATAGTGCAAACTTATGAAATTAGTGCTACCTTTGCCACACGTAAAACCCCAAAAAGGCAATAAAATGGATATTACAAACGCTGAATTCGTCATCAGTAACACAGACGTGCGGAAATGCCCCACCGGTACATTTCCCGAATATGCTTTCATCGGACGCTCCAACGTAGGAAAATCCAGTCTCATCAATATGCTGACCGGGAGAAAAGGGCTCGCCATGACCTCTGCCACACCGGGAAAGACCATGCTCATCAACCATTTCCTCATCAACAAGAGCTGGTACATTGTAGACCTTCCGGGATACGGCTACGCCAAACGGGGACAGAAAGGGCAGGAACAAATCAAACGTATTATAGAAAGTTATATACTGCAACGCGAACAGATGACTTGTCTGTTTGTTCTTATAGATAGCCGGCTGGCTCCCCAAGCCATCGACCTCGAGTTTACGGAATGGCTGGGCGAGAACGGTGTACCCTTTGCCATCGTCTTCACAAAGGCCGACAAACTGAAAGGCGGCAGACTGAACACCCACATCAACGAATACCTGGAACAGTTGAAGGAACAATGGGAAGAGCTGCCCCCCTACTTCATCACCTCTTCTGAAAACCGCATGGGACGGAAAGAACTGCTGGACTATATCGAAAGTATCAACAAAAGCCTGAATAGCAAACAATAGAAATAAGTAAAATGAAAAGATTAGTTTTTTGGCAACTGTTTGTTGCCGCACTACTGCTGACCAGCAATAGTCATGCACAATCCATCAAGGATTTGTTCAACAAAGAAAATATAGAGAAGGCGGTAAATGCCGTGACCGGCAAGTCAACAGCGGATATGACCGGCACTTGGTCGTATACCGGCTCCGCCATTGAATTCGAATCGGACAACCTGCTGCAGAAAGCCGGCGGTGCCGTTGCCGCCACAGCCGCAGAAAAGAAACTGGACGAACAGCTTGCCAAAGTAGGCATCAAAGCCGGGCAAATGTCATTCACATTCAACGCCGACAGCACATTCAGCGCCAAAGTAGGGCAAAAGAGCATGAAGGGAAGCTACTCCTACAATGCATCCACCCAAAAGGTCAACTTGAAATTCGCCAAGCTGATAGGTATGAATGCCAAGGTCAACGCTACCTCCACAACTATGGACCTGCTGTTCGAATCGGACAAGCTACTGAAACTGATAACCTTCCTCTCCAGCAAAAGCAGCAACTCCACTCTGAAGAGTATCGGCTCGCTGGCCAACAGCTACGACGGAATGATGCTCGGATTCTCATTACAGAAACTGTAACAACAACTTCCATACAACAAAAAAATCCCGCAAGCACCGAACAATGCTTGCGGGATTTTTTTATCTGAAAAGAGCGGAAAACGAGACTCGAACTCGCGACCCTAACCTTGGCAAGGTTATGCTCTACCAACTGAGCTATTTCCGCAT
>NZ_CAXUGK010000024.1:0-69710 GCF_964250605.1 Bacteroides sp. AR20
TTCTTCTTTCATAAAAAAAACTGTGTTAGCAAAGTTAATACTTTATTCCTTGCTGACACAGTTTAATTTACATCCTCTTATAACGTATTCTTTTCCGTTGCTACTTATTCTTAATAGGAACTACTGAAAACACTGTATAAGTGGCAGGAACGGTAACGATTATCCCCTTTGGACTTTCAACCTCTGTATGAGAATCAACTCCATTGTTATTCAAATACCAACTCAACTTTTGTTTTGTTACGACAACAACCTTTCGTCCTGTTACCCTGTCCGTTCCTTCGTATGTATAAGATTCTGTTCCGCTACTTTTATATTTGACACCCAAATTGATAATATCCCCTCGGACATTGATATAGATGCCGTATGTCTTGTCCGAGCCGTCGTAGGAGATTTCAAGTTTTTGCGTCCAATGCTTCATGTCGTTGTCTGTTATTAAACAGCCTCTTTCATAGTTGCATAAACGGACGTTTCCATGAACTAACACTCCTTTATCGGGAGTTGCAGAATTTTGACCTTGAACATTTGTAAATGCTCCAATCAGCATAATAAATACTGATAAAACGAAATACTTTTTCATAATGGCGAAATTTTTCGAGTTTTTCTCAGACAGCCAGTGAGAAATTACGTTATTACAAAGAAAGTGGACTGCCACCTGTGTGAACTCGAAAGCATCGCCAAACGCTTGTACAAACACACAGATGAACAGCCCACTTGATATAGGTTGCCCACTGTGCCTCGTTTGTACTTTTTGTTGAATTGGCGATTCTTCGAGTATCAAGGCACTTCCTTTTATTATCCACAATGTTTAGCCTCGGAAGGCTACTGCAAAGATAGCTGTTTTTGACTTATATTCATCAATACTAAGGCAATTATATTGATATTTACATCATTCAAATAGATATAATTGCCTTTATTCCACAAAAACAAATTTCATTGCAAGCACTGAATTTATGCGAATCTCGTAGCCTCCTTTTGTATAATCTTCTGAAATAATCTTGAGTAATTTTTGGTATAATAATCCAGGGTCACCCCATATTCTCCCCATATTTGCATTTGAAGAGATAAAGTTTGCATCATAGGTTCCACTACTGTCAATAATATGAGCTACGATTTCGGTTACATTACTGAAAGGGTCGTAGATGAGCATTTTTTGAGTACTTCCCATTCCCCACCCTTCTCCTAAAGAAGAGTCATAAGCGGAAGGATCTATACTTTTTATTTCTGATATCGAATAAGCTCCTTGTAATACACCCGATGAATCCACTTTAAGATTTCCAATGAATTTGTTCATATTCAGTACAAAGGGAAATCTGATTGGAAAGTAAGGCATCGCATTTTGGATAACTTGAACAGACTTAGAAACTCCACCGCTTGCATTAAAATTCAGTATTTCAGAACGTTCTTTCAGGAGTATATTAGGTTCAGCTGCTACACTAATGGTATTGCTGCTACCTGATGTTCCACTATCGGGAGTTACTGTAATAAAATTCTTTTTCATACTCTTCAATATTAAAATGGCTATCTATTCAAATCAACTTTTGTTATCCACAGGTAATTGTCCGTTCCAAATTTGAAATCTTCTTTATGGATAGATTGGGTACGTTCCAATAAAGTCTGTTCGGTCATACCATTGGCAAAGTTGTGACCGACATTCAAGACAAGAGTAGTGATGTCTTGCGCATCATGGACTTCGTTAAATCGGCATTCACGAGTTTTAAGGTGTACGTCATTCACAAGGAATACACGGTGTTCACCCAACACGTCAAGGATTAGAACCTTGCAATTACAGTTCATAACCAAGCCTTTGCAGGCTTTCAAAATGTTTTCGTCTAATTTCATATTCAGTAATTTTTAATGATTAATACTAAATATATAACGTGAATGCTTAAAGTTATTATTTTGTCTTTAAAGATTGAACAAGATATTTATGATAAACGTTTTTAATACAAAATGTATAATCATCAATCGGAACTTTTCGTATATTTGCAATAAAATCAATTTCAAAATGGAATTTGAACGAAAGCAAATAGATGAAGAACCAAAAAAATTAGGGAAAATTGATTCTGTAAATACAGATTCTATTAGTACAGATTCTGTGAAAAAGAAAGATGCTTTTTCTCTGATAGATAGACAAGTTTCTGAATCCGATTTAAAATCATTGGGTACTCTTCGTTGGTTATTAAATGAACACGATAAATATGAAGAGTGCATTAAACAATTAGATGATTATAAAGAGAAATTCTATAACTGTGATAAAGAGAAATCTGTAATTGAAGAAAAATTGAAAAACAGTACGTCTTTTGACATTTTGTACAGTCTTTCTTTATCTGCAGGTTCAGCACTTATTGGAGTTGCACCTTCAATATCTGATGATATTTCTAAATGGATATTACCCATTATTGGAGGGCTTTTATTTATAGGTGGAATCATAACTAAAATTGTACACAAATGATTATTGAAATAGATAGCATTAAAGATTCAGGTAATTTGGAAAAAGAAAGAGTTATTTTCAAAGTTATCGAAAATGGCGATTTAGGTAAATATATGGTTGCTCAAAGCATTACCATAAATGACACCAGTTTTTCTTCTAAATTACAAAATTTATATTGGTTTCCAGATAAAGAATTAAAAGCTGGAGATTTAGTTGTTTTATATACTAAACAAGGTGAAAAAGGAAATTCTGTAAATGAAGATGGGTCCACAACATACTTTTATTATTGGGGATTGACTTCCACATTATCAAGTATAGAAAAATCATGTGTTGTATTATTAGAAACTTCATGGAGTACTCAAGCTGTTCCGAAGCCTGAGTTGCAATCAGAAATAGATGGTGAATCTAAGTAACGAATAAAAAAAATAGAATGGTGGAATTTTTACCATTCTATTTTTTTTTATTCGTTACTTTTCCAACTTTCCAGTGTAGATATGTATATCAGTACCTTATTTTTCTTTATTCCCGTACTCATCCGGGAACGGGAAGGCTATAGTTTTGGCCCCCTCCGGTTTTCCTTTTCCCTGAGTGTCCGGGTATCCCGCCGCGTCTCCTGCTGCCGTAGCGTGTCGGCAAGTATCCGGATGAAATGCCCGTAATCCTCCACGAGCTGCTGGACGCATTCGAGCCGCAGCGTGTGCGCCATGTTCGCCATCGGGCTTGTACTGCGGGCGGCGATGTCCTGCCTGAGCAACGTGTCCAGGCAGACATTCTGCCTCTTTTTCAGATACTCCAACACTTTTTCCGGACTGCCCGATTCCCTTGCCTTCTGTCTCAAGTCCCTGAAACATTTGTACAGGTAATACTCCTTGTACGCCTCTTCCGCGTGTGACTCGAAAAAGGAGAGGTAATCCTCACCGGCTTTTGCCGCCTTGTTCTGGATCTTTTCGTCCAGGAGTTCCATTTTCTCATTCAGCCGGTCCATAAACCGGACCATGCCTGGGTTCTGTCTTTCCATACCTTATCGTTTTAATCCGTTTGTCCTATGTCTTATGGGTTGTCTGTTTTCCTTTTTCATGTCCTCTTCCGGCTGTCCAGGGAAAGGATACGCGAGAACTCCATGCAATCTTTCAGCACCTGCCGCGAGCATTCCAGCGACAGCGCGCGGCAGGTGTCCGCCATCGGGTGGGTGCCGCTTCCCGCCGACGTCCGCCCGCCAGCCTTTCCCTGTGGTACATGGCGATATCCCCGAAATACCTCTTCAGATCCTCCACGTCATCCGTCCTGCTGACTTTATTACGTAACAGGCGGTAATGCCCGCGCAGTAGCTCCCCCTTGTACAGGTACGCGGCTTTCCACTCAAAGAAACGGCAGTAGTCCGTAGAGGCGGACTCCAACCCCTCGCGCATGGCATTCTCGACGGCTGCGATCTTGTTGTCCAGCAATTTCCGTAGTTTGCGGACGATCCAGTTTTCCTGCCTCATATACGTTACATCTTTAATCCGTCCTGCCTCTTTCTTTCAGGGGCCTTCTTCGTTTTTATCTCCTTTTGGGGAGCCTTCATGGACAGAAGCCGTTCGAAGCCCGCATAATCCTTGACCAGTCTCTGCATACATTCCAGCCGGTAGGTATGTGCCAGATTGAAAATGTCGTCCGTGCTACGCCTGCGGATACTCCCGCTGACCAGCTCCTTCAGGCATTCCTCCCGTTTATGCCGTATATATCCATGTACCTCTCCGGGAGCTTCCGCCTGCCTGATTACCTGCCGGAGTTCCCCGTATCGCTTTACCATGAAATGGGACTTGAACAGCTCCTCCCCGTTCCACGCAAAGTGATAAAGGTAATCCCGGTCCAGTTTATCCCGGTTCTCCTTTATGCTTTTTTCCTCGTTCCGTATCCGCATGTCCAGATACTCGGCAAGCCGCTCCATGCCGTATTTTTCCTCTTCCGTCATATTCTATAATACTTTTTTTTCCACTGTCACGATCGTATCATTATGCCACCCGCCATGGGCGACCAATAGGATCTCTATGATTTCAAAACCGTATTTCTTGCCTATTCCACCAGAGTTCCATCCGCAGGTGATTACAATGCCTCCTTTTTTTACAATTCGGCCGATGGCCTCTTTCTGCCTGCTTCAGTATGAAGCCTGGGTGGTTTGCATATTGACCGTGATCCCTAACGCTTTATAACATTCCGCAACTTGCCGTGGAGAATAAGGAGGATCATATAGAACCGTATCCACACTATCCAGTTTAAATAAATTCAGGAAATCCGTGGCATCCATATGAAAATCAGTATCATACTGGGGATCAATATCATTCGTTACGTTCGCAAGCCTGTTCCCGGCCGCAAACGGATCTATGATATAGCCGTTTGCGTATTTTTGAATGAGTTCCCGAATAGGCTTGATACTGAATGTACGACTGTTGGGCATTTGCCAAACTCTCCTAATCAACATATGATAACTTATTTTTAACGATGTCGGCCATATCTTTATCCTCTATGGAGAACGGGATGTCCAGTGTCCGTTCCACGCCGAAGTTGTCCACCGCCACGAATCGGATCCCGGGATTATCTTCTCCCGTGTTCCGGTAAAAGAGGGTGAATATCTGACGGAGGATGTCCGTCGTGTCCAGCCCCGCGATGCCGGAGAGCTCCGTCAGCTCGCGGTTCACCAGTCTGGTGCCGTCCGCAGCGAACACCTCACCGTCACCCTCCAGCTGTATGTATCCGATGCGGTAACGGGCCTCCCGGTAATCCCCCTCGCGGTCAAGCGTCAGACGGATCTCCACCGTCTCGTCGGGTGCGATGCCTTCCTGCAGGTACCAGGAAGAGAGCGAGAAGTCGTATGCCTGCCGCACTTCCAGACGGTCGTCGCAGCCGGCGAGGGTGTACGCCAGCAGAGCCAGCGCGCATCCCATGATGAATGTTCCTAATTTCATTGTTTCCAGTTCTTAAAAGATTAATCGATGATATATTTCAGTCCGACGGCCACTACCGTATGGAAATGTCCTACGGACGATCCGAAGAAGACACGCTGCCGGACATTGAAAAGAAAAGCCCAGCGGTCGGTCAGGTACGCCTCCATCTCGAATGCCGGGGCGAAGCCGTAGATGAAGGCACCTTTGTGCAGCAGGGTCGCCCCGTCATAAAGGAGCCTGCCATTCCGGTTTACCCTCTCATAACCGGCCAGCGCGGACAGGCCGGCGGAGAGGAACACGTTCCTGCCCCTGTCCGAGAGGAACGGGAAGAGACAGCCCGCCTCCGCGGTGAACTGCTCCTTGGGAATCGCTATTTTCTTATAGGCGTAATGCTTCTTCACATAATCCGCCCCGAATACCCAGCGCGAGCGGTTGCGGTTGTAACGGCTCAGGGCCAGTCCGATCTGGAAATTCCCCCTCAGGTGCCTTACGTTCCTTCCGAAGTCATCCACGCCGCCCAGCCTCAGTTCAAGCCCCATCTGCCCGGGCAGGTAGCGTTGGGCGGAAACCTTGCCCGCCAAAGAGGACAGGAAGACGCACATCATTATTATAAACAGATATTTCCTCATAGAATTACTCCTTTATCAGTTCGTCCACCAGTCTGGCGTCCACCAGGTCACTGTTCTCGATATGGAACCGCTGGTGGCGTCCGCCGCCTTTCTCGTAAATCTCCACCTCGATGAGCTTGTCATCGGGGATGACCACCTTGTGGAAAGCATAGACGATGCGTCCTTCCCCCTTGCCCTCTATGCGCCTCAGCTCGTTGAGCGCGCGCACCGGCTCGATGTAGGTCTCCTGCTGTGCCGTTCGCTTGGCCACTTTCTTGTCCACCACCTTGAAGCGCACGAAGTCAATGTCGAAGGGCACATGCGAGGAGTTGGCCAATGAGATGTGGAGGAACAGCAGGTCCTTATGCACATAGACGCCCTTGAGCAGGGCCTGCATCCCGAACTGGCGGCAGCCGATGTGCTTCACGTCCCTGCGGTCCAGACGGTGTACGGTGTACATCAGGCTGGCGATGACCGAAGGGTCCTCCTCGCCGAGCTCGGTCACACGGACGGCGCTTCCCTCAGTGGAGGGTTCTGCCGGAAACCGGCTGTCCATATTGATGTTCAACGCTTCCGGCTCCTCCTCGTAGGAGACGAGGAACGAATAGAACGAGCCGTCGCCCGTGATGACCGAGAAGTTCGTCTCGCCGGGGAAATCCCGGACAGCCGCCTTTACGCGCACCACGTTCTCCACGCCGTCCGCCTTGCCCGCGATGATGTCCGTGCTGCCCAGGTCGACATAGCGGACCTCCGAGGGGAAAAGGATATGAACCGTCTTGCTGAACGGCACGCCGATCCTGTAGGGCGTGATGTGCTGGCCGGCGGTCAGAATCCTGACTCCGCCCTCCGGCTTGCGCTCCTGCGCCCGGCAGGTCATCCCCGCCAGCGCAGCCATGATTAAAAGAATGAATGTTCTCATCTTGAATGATTGCTTAAAAATTACAGTTAAACTTTGTTATTGCTTTTTTGTGACCAGCAGCACCTTGTACCCGGCCTTCAGCTTTACCTTGACCGCCTTGACCCGCTGCGAGATGAACCGTGTCCCGCCTTGCAGGACACCCCGCGTGAGGTCCATCGCCACCTGCTGCCCGGCGGAACCGGCGAAGGAGATGCTGCCTCCCATGCTCTGGCTCACGTCCCCCAATACTTCCTTGGCGGCCGTCCGGCTTTCCGATCCCGGCACGAAGATGCCCCGCTGCCCGTCAATGTCATATGTGGCTAGTTCTACCGGGATGATATTCCCGGCATATTCGATGCTGCTTACTAGGATGTCCAGACGTTCCCCCCGGATGTCGGCCGTACCGGTCACCAGGCTGTTGGCCGGTATGGTGACGCTTCCGGCCTGCAGGGGCTCGAGCAGGCGCAGCTTCACCCGTCCTCCCTGCTCGAGGGTCTGGCTCTCGGAAATGCAGGCCGGGATGGTGTTCATCCCCATCCGGTAGCTGCTGCCCACCGCCGTGTTGAAACCGTAGTTCCTCTCCACGGCCAGTGAGGCGACAAACGCGGAATCCGTCAGCGGCTGCTCCAGGGCGGAGGTCGTTCCGCTCTCCGCCCGGCTGACAGGGACAGGCTCCGGCTTTTCTTCCTCCTTCGCCTCGCCGGGCGAGCCTTCCGGGTTGGGGGTCAGGTACCTGGCGGCCATCCGGTAGGACTGTTCCATCATCCGCTCGCGGGATTCCGCTCGCCGGTTTTCCGCTTCTGCCTCTTCCAGCCGGAGGCTCAGTTCGTCCACTTTTTCCTTCAGGGTACCATCGGCTGTTCCCTGCGGTGTCTCGTAGAAACTTTCCAGTTGCTCGGTGATCCTTTCGTAGGTGTCCGCCGACTGCCGTATGCTTCCGTCCGGGCCGGATACGCTGTCCGTCTGTCCCTTACCTTCCAATAACCTTCCGGCAAGGTCGGAGAGCGACTGCATCCGTCTGTCTTTCTCACGCCGGACCTGCTGTCTTTCATAAACGTCCGTTTTATTCCCTTCCAGTTGGACCGCTGCCGGGTCCGGTACGTTCACGTTGAATCCGGAACCGCCCGCCACCGTTTCCCCGTTGTCACCGGAAGGGGCGAATATTCAGTAGAGGACAGCCAGGAATACCAGCACGAAGACCGGTATGACGATGTATTTCCTGCGGCGCAGGATTTCCTCCCCGCTAAGCCGCTTTTCCGGTTTTGTCCCTTTGGAGGGGATATCCCCGGCTTCCGCCGGCCGTGTGCCTTCCGGGGCTTCCCCGGCGGGCACGTGTCCTTCTTCCATGTTACTCTTCCTGTTTTCCATTCTGCTGGGGTTGTTTAATGGTCCGGTAAATACTTGTTACTTGTCCTTTCAGGGGATCGGGCAGCCTGCGCAGGGTATCCGTGAGGCTGCCTTCCCCGAAGGGAAGCTCCATGCGCTCCCTTGCCGGTGTCAGCCGGCCGGCGGCGCGCAGCAGGACGATACCCGATGCGATGCAGGTGAAGGCCAGCATCGCCACGAGGATGCCCCGTCTCTGTTTCTCGGAAAGGCCGTCCAAATATGCCTTCAGCCTTTCCCTTGCCGTTGATTTTATATCCATTTTCCAGATATTATTGAATGATTGATTACTGCGGGACACCGTTACCTTTCCACGGTACGTAGGTCCCTGTTTTCCAGAATCTCGAAATGCTCCGCAAGGAACCCTTGCGGGTTGTTGTCCGAGCGGACCGTGCTCTGCAGGCGGCAGCGTGTCACCAGGGAGCGTTCGGTGATGTTGCTCCCCCGGATGATCATCTGCCGGGCATAGGTGGTGACGCGGTAGGGATAGCTGTCGAAATCGCAGCTCATGCTGTCCACCACCACCGTCTGGTTGACGCTCCCGCTGATGAGCCGGTTGTAGAAACCTTTCTCGTTCCAGTCCCGGTAATACCCGTACAGGCTCTTGTCGGCCAGGTACATCGCCCGGTTTATGTTCGACTCGATGGCCGCCTTGTCGGGGGCCAGCGTGAAGAACAGCTCGTGCAGGCGGCGCACGTGCTCCCTCGCTTCCACCGGGCGGTTGCGCTCGGCGTCCTGAGAGAGGGCCATGATAAGCGACTTTCCCTCGTCCAGCACGTAGATCTTCTCCCGCTGCTCCTCGGCGAACCGGTAGGACTTCCAGACGGAGAAAACGGTCAGGAGGGTGCAGGAGGCGAGAAAGACGATACTGAACAGGCGGATCTGCCTGAACGAGGACTCGATGTTTTTTAAGCTCTTGAATTCCATGTCTTGAAATGAATGAATGTTATTATTCAGTCGTTTTTACTTTTTCAGCAGCACTCCGGCCACGTTGCCCGTGGATGCCCCGGCTACGGCCCCGCCCACGTTGGCGGCCTTGCTTGCCGTGTTGTTCATGTTCCGGTTGTACGCCCCCATGCCTCCGGCCTGGACCACCCAGTTCGCCACGGTAGGGACGCAGAAATATCCCACCAGCCCTATGAGCATGAACACCAGATAGATGGCTGTCGATCCGTCCGGGGAGAAGACGCTCAGGGGATCCTGTATCATTTCCATCTCGCTTTGCAGCACCAGCGTCTGTATCCTGGCGAGCATCACCCCCAGCAGGTCGGAGATGGGCAGCCAGAGATATACGCTGATATACCGTGCCAGCCACTGGACGAGCGTGCCCTGGAAACCGTCGAAGACCGAGATAGCGAAGGCTATAGGCCCCAGCACGGAGAGGACGATGAGAAAGAAGGTGCGGATCGTGTCCACCACCAGCGAGGCGGCGCGGAAAAGGAACTCCATCACCTTGCGCATGATGGTCTGCACGATGCTTTGCAGGGAGAACGAGTAACAGGAATGAGACATCCGCTGCATCACCGCGTAGTCCTCCCCGTTCCAGCCCATGTCGGCGATCTCCTTCTCCAGCTCCTCGTCCGTGGGATTGAACTCCCCGGTCACGGCCACCTTCAGGGGCATCTCGGCGAGCAGCCTGTCCTTTTCCTCCTGGAACTTCCTCACGTCGAAGGTCTGGTCGTGGAGCATGGCACCCGTTCCCTGCACGACGGGGCTCAGGATACCGTTCAGGCTCCCCAGCACGATCACGTCAAAGAACAGGATGCAGATGCCCAGACAGAAAGGGCGCAGCATGCCGAACACGTCCACCGGCTCGGCACGCGAGAGGGACTGCCACACGCGGTAGGCTATGTAGAAGAGCGCACCCAGGGCGGCGATGGCCGTGGCCAGCGTCATCATCGGCTGGCAGAGTTCGGTCATCTCGTCATACAGCCGGCGCAGGATACCGTGCAGGCTGTCGAAAGATAGGGATAGCAATACCATATAGTCTGTATCTTTTTAAAGGTTTACCAATAGCGTTCGTTCTCCCCGTAAAGCTTCAGGACCTGTTCGGTCTCGCCCTTCTCCCTGACCCGCAGGTAGGAGACGCGCAGGTTCTTTCGGGTATAGTAGTTCACCAGCGTCCTGTAATGCCGCATCTCGCGGTACACCCTTTCTATGAGGTCCAGCCGCTCCTTGTCGGTCATGGACATGCCGGTGGGGTTGATGATGTCCTTCAGCTCGGCCACGGACGCGCTGCTTTTTTTCATGATGTTGTTGTAGCCGAAGGCGATGGCCTCCAGCTCCCGCTGCGTGTAGTTCTCGTCGGTGAGCATCTTCCCGTAGTTCGTCACATAGCTCTCCGAGATTTCCGAGAGCATCAGCACGGACTCCTTGACCTTCAGGCTCCCGCTCACCAGCGAGTTCACGCTCTTGAGCATGTCGTAGTATTTCCGGCTTTGCTCATAGATCTTCGAGGCCTCCTTGAAGGTGGACATGGCGTTCTGCGCCGTCTCGGAGGTCTCCACCATCTCGTTGACGCTGTTCACGATGCCCTGCGCCAGATTGCCCGGGTCGGTCACCACCCATTGCGCGTGCATGGCCGGTACGGTAAGTAAAAAGGCGCACAATGCGCTGAAAATTTTTCGTCTCATTGAATCGTTCTTTTAAATGTTTTACAAAGATTATTTCCTGCCGCTGTTCTTTTCGGCGGCCAGTACCCGTATGGCCTGTTCCATGCTGCCGGTCTTTGCCGCCATCCGTTCCACTTCCAGCTTCTCGCTCTCCTCCGTCGTGTAGGTAAGGTACTCGGCTGTGGAGGTCTCCGTGGCATAGACAGCCGACTGCACGCCTCCCAGTCCAATTCATACCTCCTTGTACCGGCGTGAGGGGTCGTTGGCACGGTTGATGGAGAGGATCTGCGAGCATTCCTTGTCGGTCAGTCCTAAAAGGGTCTGTATCCGTTCGAACTTATTGAGGTACTTCCTCTGGTCCAGCAGGATCTTGCAGTCCGAGTTGTTGATGATGGCCTCCTTCACGATCGGGGACGAGATGATGTCGTCCACCTCCTGCGTGACCACCACCGCCTCCCCGAAATACTTTCTGACCGTCTTGAAAAGGTACAAGACATAGGCACTCATATTGGCCGACATCAGGGCTTTCCAACATTCTTCGATCAGTATCATCTTCCGGATGCCCTTCAGGCGGCGCATCTTGGAGATGAACGTCTCCATGATGATGAGCGTCACCACCGGAAGCAGCACCTTGTTCGATGATATGTTGTCCAGTTCGAAGACGATGAACCGTTTGTGGGTCAGATCGATCTCCTTGTCCGAGTTCAGGAGGAAGTCATAGTCCCCTCCCTTGTAGAACGGCTCCAGCACGTTCAGGAACCCGTCGATGTCGAAGTCCTTCTCGCGCACCCTCTTTTTCTCCATCATCCGGCGGTAGTCGTCACGGACGAACTCGTAGAACCCGTTGAAGTCCGACCGGAGCTCCGGGTTTTCCGTAATCCTGCGGATATAGGCGTTCACTGCGCCGGAAAGGGCGACCTCCTCGGAGCGTTTCGGCACCTCGTCTTCCCGCTTCCAAAGCGTCAGGATCAGCGTCTTGATGCTCTCCCTCTTTTCCACGTCGAACTGCCGGTCCTCGCTGTAGAAGGGATTGAAGGTGATCGGGCGGTCCTCCTCATACGTTATGTAGATCCCGTCCTCCCCGCGGGTACGCTCATGGATGAGCCGGCACAGCCCCTTGTAGCTGTTTCCCGTGTCCACCAGCAGGATGTGCGCGCCCTGCTCGTAATAGTTGCGCACGAGATGGTTGGTGAAGAAGGACTTGCCGCTGCCCGAAGGTCCCAGGATGAATTTGTTGCGGTTGGTCGTGATGCCCCGCCTCATCGGCTCGTCCGAGATGTCCAGGTGCAGCGGCCTGCCGCTCAGCCGGTCCGCCATCTTGATGCCGAATGGCGAGGGAGAGGACGCATAGTTCGTCTCCCCGATGAAGAGGCATGCCGCCTGCTCGATGAACGTATGGAAAGACTCCTCAGCGGGAAAATCACCCTCCCCGCCGGGGATGCCCGCCCAGTAGAGGGTCGGCGCGTCCACGGTATTGTACCGGGGCTTGCAGCCCATCTGTGCCAGTGCCGAACCGGTGTCGTTCTTGACATTCCTTAGTCTTTCCCGGCTGTCCGCCCAGGACATGACGTTGCAGTGGCAGCGTACGGGGATCAGGCCGAAGGAATGCGCCTCGTTCAGGTATTCCTCGATCCACTGGCGGTTGATCTGGTTGGTGCGGCTGTAGCGTGAGAGGGACTGCATGTTCCGGGCCGTCTTCTCAAGACGCTGAAGGGTGTCGGCCGGATCGTCCATGAACACGTACTGGTTATAGATATGGTTATGGGAAAGCATCAGCCCCACGGGGGCGGCAAAGGAGAGGCGGCAGTCGCTGCGGTCGGTGGAATACTTCTCGAACCGCCCGTCCGTCCGCACCGCGGCGGGCAGGTCGTCCGCGTCGGAAAGCGTATGCACCGAGAGGATCTCGTCTCCGATACGCATTTCCGCGGGGGAAAGGCTGATGTCTTTCAGTGTGGTGGTGTTCTCCTGCGAGAGGGAGAAATACTTCTCGATGATGCCGGCCTTCTTTCCGGTACCGACAATCTCGTCCGTCGTGAGGCGTTCAAGCCCCACCAGCCCTGAATCGCCCATGATGCGTTCGAACTGGTCCACGCTCTCCATGAACCGGACCACCGCCTCCCTGTCCCTTGCCTCCCGGGGAATGATGGCCCCCCGGCAAAGGATGGAGAAGTTGCTCTGCTGCAGGCTTCTTTCGCGGGTAGTCCGGGTAATGAACAGGTAGGCGTAATGGTTCAGGAAGGGACGCTCGTTGAAATGCAGCTCGAAGCTGCGGTCCAGGAATCCCATGTCGTCCCGGCCAGTTACGGCCCTGTATTTTTCCTCCAGGAACCAGTCCTGTCGGTGGACGACCGTGTAACAGGGCAGCACCTTTATGGCTTTCACCCACGCCCCGTGCATGGCGGCGTACTCCGCCGAGGTGAGGGTGAACAGCTCCGGCAGGCGTACCTTGAAGCCGACGGTCACGTCCGCATCCTTGGAGAGGATGCATCCCCTTTCGACCGAGAGGACCGGGAACTTACTTTCCAGTGTTGCCGCTTTCAGGATGTTTCTCATGACTGCTTCGTTTAAAGAGTGAAATGATACGTTTACGATTGATAATATGGAAGGGGCGGCACTTTGCCGCGGCCAGTTTCATCAGTCCGTGGGGACCGTACTTCCTGCCCAGGCGGAAGACCGTGAGGACCAGGGTCGAGGCCGAGACTATCCCGAAGAGGATGCAGAACCACCGGTTCACCCCGGCCATGTACAGGATGACGAACACGAGGAAGACGGAGAGTAGGCCCCCGGCAAGGACATAGAGATACTGCGCCTGCAGCCCGCTGAATTCCACGCCCCGGTCGGCCCCTTTGTTCACTTTATGTTCCATGACCGCCGGATTACAGGAAGAACGCCCTCAGGACGGTGGCGGCCACGATCAGGAACACGCAGGCTCCGAACCAGCTGCCGGCAACTTTACCCGTATCGGGATCGCCTGACGAGAACTTTGAATACACTTTTATGGCTCCGATAAGCCCGCAGAGCGCACCGGCCGCATAGATCAGCTTGGTGGCGGGATCAAAGTACGAGGTCACCATCTGCGTGGCCTGTACCAGCCCGGCGGACCCGTCACCGACGGCGAACGCGGGGGCTGTTCATGTGGCCAGTCATGCCAGCAGGAAGACCGTTTTTGCCGGTATGCGCCCGATAAGGGATACAAATACGTCCGTCACTTTGCCCATAGGGGAGAATCTTAAAAATGAATGGGATCTTGAATGTATCATTGTTTTTATACCTGTATGATTAAAATGTTAGACTTTCTTTTTTAACAGGCCGCAGGCCGGATGCCCGCGGCTTGTCCTTGCAACCACATGTTTACTACCGGCATCAGCCGGAATCATAATAACCTCGCATAGTTACCTCCTTCCTTAATTGTTCGTCACTCGTGTTATTCTCTCTTCAGAATGGGATGTCCGCCGGATCATCCCGAGTCATAATATCCGTTTGTCATTGTACTTTTTCTTTGGATGGTTGTATTTTTCCCTTTCCGCTACCGGAGGAAATCATCCTGAGTCGAAATATCCGTTTGTCATACTTCTTTTTTTACCTGTTTAACGTAATGTCAGTTTTCTTCGGGGACGGGATTCCGGGATCATCCCGAATCGTAATATCCGGTCATCGTTACCTCCTTCTTTTAAATCCGACTTTGCCGCTCGGCGGCTTTTGCTTTCTTGGAAAAATGTCCGCGATGCGGATCAGCTTGAATCATGATACTTCGCCATACATTATAATATTATTGGTTATCGGGGTATGAAATCCATGATATCGAAATCTCTGATTATGCTTTCCCTGTCCTTTCCCGCCAGCAGGAGCGGCTCCCTGTCACTGTCCACGTACAGTTCCATGTACCGTTTCAATGTCTCGTCGCTGCCCAGGATGCCGGCCTGCAGGATGCGTTCCATGTCGGTCCCTTCCAGCCGTTCCAGTGTCTGGCGGGCATGGGACCGTTCCGGTTCCGAAAGGCGGTCCGTGGCCATGAACCTGGAGAGCAGGTCCATGTCGTCAAAGGTCACGCCTCTGGCGCGGTGCGGATCGGGACGTTCCACATAACCGGTGATCTCGTAGCGTTCCGGCACCTCACCGTCCTCCGGTCTTCCGAAAGGGGCGGGGAATTCGGGCACGGGTGCCTTTCTCCCTTTCATGGTCGTATCCGTCCGCTTTTCGCTCATCGCGTATTCCTCGTCCATAGGCGGGGATTGCCATAACCGGTACCGGCTTCTACCGATGACAGCTTCCTCGGACGTTTCCTCCCGTGGTTCCGCCGGTTCTTCCTTCACCGGAAGACCGGAGGCAGGACGCTGTCCGCCCCTCCATTTAAGGACGCTGCCCGTGTGGACGTACTTCTCTACGCTCAGGTAAGAGGTGTACAGGAACAGAAGGATGAATGCGTACTCCATACCGGTCTACATAAGGTTTGTCATGGGGGATTCCCCTTGTTTTTCCGCAAGACCGATGATACCGCATATCTCATCCACCAGCTCCATGAGTCCCGAACCTTTTACCTGCTGGTTGTCGGGTAACAACAAGGTGGAACGGAAAATGCCGCCTCGCATGCTGCTTGCTTCCCGATTGTAACGTTTGGTCTCCGGGACGCAGGTTGTCATCAGGTGCAGTTTTGAGTCACATATGGTTTTGTTCCACGCCTCGAAGGTCCCTTTGTCCTCCCGCTTGTCGATCATGTTCCAGAAAAGATGGATTCCTTTCAGGGGATAGTCCTCATGGGAAACCAGTTCCTCCCGGATTACAGAGGCAAACTGCAGTGTGCTCTGCATCACGGCATCGTCCGCTTTTAGCGGAATGAAAATGTGGTGCATCAAGGCCAGGGTACGGATCATCCCCATGTAGCGGAATGCGCGGGGCAGATCGAACAGCACGATATCGAACTCTGTCTCCTGTTCTCTCATATAACGGTAAAAGTTCTCCACCGCGTTCTCCGGCTCGCTTTTGATGATCGGATAGGCCTTTTGCGGTTTTTGTTTGTACTGGCGGTAAAGGGCCATTTTCAGGGAATCGTTTTCCTTGACGCATTCCAGGTCACGGTCCCGCATCAGACCGATACTGTGCTGGGGCGGGTCACAATCCACCACGGCAACGTTGTATCCCCGCTGGTAACGCAGGATACCGGCCGTGAGCACGGTGAAGGCAGTCTTGCCGACTCCTCCCTTCTGGCTGGCAAATGCGATAAACAAAGGTTCTTTTTTCATGTGCATTTCTTTTTTATGGTTATTTCCGGCAAGCTTTCCTGCCGTTTCATGCCACAAAGGAAATAACAAGCGGAATGACCTCAAATACCCTGTCATGTATTGTCATGGATAGTCAGTTTTTGTCATGGAGGAAGGGGCGGTGAAAAGAAAAAAATGCTTTCCCGAAGGGAGTCGTGAAGCCAGCCTCCCTTTGGAAAACAGGATACGGAGGACATCCGGTTCCATGGAAAAAGAAAAAATCCCCGCCAGCACATTTCAAGACCGGCGGGGATCGCAATAATAAAGGGGCGGACTTCTCAGCCCTTGATATAACCGTACTTTTTCAGGTCGTCCATGAAATGCTCCGGCGTGTCGGTCCTCACCGTCACCCCGTGCAGTTCCCTGTACCGCCCGGAGAAATTCACCATGTACTCCCCGTCGGTGCACCCGCTGTCAAACCAGCTGCCCTCACGCAGGACGCGTACAAACTCGGAAGGGTCGGAGGCGGCAATCCTGCCGCCGTCTGCCAAAATATACATATGCTTGTTCATGCCGATAATTTTTTAGTCCTCAGTTTATAATATAGTTTCTGTTCATCGTCCAGGAAAGGGATGTCACGGAGCGCGGTGGCTGCGGGCACCTGTCCCCTTGTGGCAAAGGTAACCAATTTATGGAGAAACAGCACCCAGTTACGCATTTTTGTGAAGTTGGTCGTTCCCGAATGCTGGCGGAACTCGACCGTCTTGTGCCGTGAATAAGCTTCGAGATTCACCTTGTGGTAACGGTTGCCGATTCTGTTTTTCAGCTCGTCCACCGTCCTGGCCGAGCGTATCGTCTCATCAGATACATGGCCCAATCCCTTGCAATAGTAGTTATCCCTGCGGGATGCCGGCATGAACCTGTCGATGACCGATTCCAGATGTTTGTAACTCAGGGCCAGGTTACGCCAGGTCGCCATGCTGAAACCGGCGGCATCGATATGCACGTGAAGCCCGCAGCTCTCGTTCACTTTCACGTCACACAGGTCAAGCACCCAGCAGACCTTCTCCAGTTCCCGTAACCCGGTTTCACCGACCAGGATCGGACTGACCAGCTCGAAGGTGTCGTTGCCGTTCAGACTGCTGTCCGTCACGAGCTTCCAATGCGGACGGGTGGTATGGTTGTAGCCTTCTACCGTAACCTCGATACCGGCTTCCCTAAGCTCGCGGGCGAGCCGTTCACGGGAGCAGTTGTAAGCCTCGATCTCGATACCGAACTTGCGGTTGAAAGTGTAATCCAGTGCGACTGTCGCCGGATGGGTATTCAGACCGCTCTCACGCTCACTCATCCGGCGCAGGGCGTTCACTACAAAACCGTAATTGCCGTTGGTCACCACTCTTACGATTTCCGCACGGGGAACTCCCAGAAGGAACAGCTGCCGGATCTTGCTTGTCTTTGTTGTTTCTTGTGCTAAAATGCTTCTAACTTGCTCGTTCATAATTTGTTACCTCCTTTATTATTATACTGCTAAGGTAATGCTTTTATAGGAGAAGTCGTAATTATAAGAGCCTTATTATCATGCTATTAGCTTACTTTGTCTTAGGCTAAAAGTCCTTATTTAAGGTGTCTGTACCCTATCATCCGCTACCGGTCGGTGTCGGATTCCTCCAGACCGATGGCGGGGCATATCTCCTCCACCAGTTCAGGAAGGCCGGAGCCTTTCTCCTGACGGGGATCGGGCGGGAACAGCGTGGAGCGGAAGATACCCTTGCAGACAGTATCCGCCTCCCTGTTGTAGCGGAGGGTGTTCGGGATGTGTGAGGACAGCAGCCGCAGCCCCATCCTGTGGATGACACGGTTCCAGGCATCATACAAGTCCTTCCGGCCCCGCCTGTCCACCATGTTCCAGAACAGCCGGATCCCTTTCAGGTTGCAGTTCCCCTTGGCGATCAGCTCCTCCTCCAGCACCTTGGCAAACTGCAGGGAACTCTGCATGACGATGTTGTCCGCCTTGAGCGGGACAAAGATATAGTCCATCGCGGAGACGGTATGGACCACCCCCTCGCTGCGGAGCGTTCCGGGAAGGTCGAAGAGCACGATATCGAAAGTCTCCCCTTTTTCGTCCATATAACGCCGCAGGTCTTCCACTGCCTTTTCCGGGTCGCTTTTGATGACCGGATAGGCAGGCTTCCGGATTCTCTCGTACTGCCGGTACAGGTTTACCTTCAGGTCGTCATTTTTCATGACACTCTCCATGTCCCTCTCACGCATCAGGGCGATGCTGTGCTGCGGGGAGTCACAGTCCACAACCGCCACACGCAAGCCTTTGCGGTAATGCAGGACACTGGCCAGCAGTACCGTAAAGACGGATTTTCCCACGCCACCCTTCTGGCTGGCGATGGCAACCAACAACTCTTTTTCTTTTTTCATCATACTTCTTTTTCCATTAAATGTTAAACACTATTGTTTCTGAAGCAAAAAAACGATGCTCACACCGGGGGAGATCCCCTGTCATGGGGAACGGGCCTTTATGACCGGCCGGGCAGGGACTCCTCCAGAATCATGTCCACCGTTTCCCTGTATTCTTCCAGATGCCGCGAGACAAGGTGGTTGATGAACCCCTCCAGCGTGACCTTCCCGTTTCTCGAGGCTCCCGCCAGAATGGACAGTTTCCGGTGCAGGGCGGCGGGAATATGCAACGACCGGCGCTGCACGCCCGCAATGCCATGCAGGTATTCCTTCCCGTAGACGGACGGCTGCATGGGGCCGTTTTTCCTTGCGGGCCGCATAATGTCGTTACCGGACGTTCCACGTCCCTGCCGGGGACAGGCTGGCGCTTCCCCCATGATCTCACGGATGCGGTCTGCGTCCATCCCGCCGGGACCCATCCGGTCTTTTACGTTCTTTCCTGTCATGATATGCCTTCTTGATGACAACGTTTTATCGGCGGGCCGTTCCTCCCGGCTGCCCGTCCTCATCCCAGGGACGGTAGACCTCACCGAGCAGGGCGGCGATATCCTCCCTGTGTTCCTCCATATGGAGCTCCAGCAGCCGGATGATAAAGCCGGAGATGCTGCCACAACCGGCGGCCCTGACCAGCATGGCGATCCGGCGGTGCAGTCTCCCGTCAATGTATGCGGTCTTCCACTCAGCGGCCTTGGGAGCGGGAACCAGAAACCTCCTCTTGTATTCTTCCGGGTCTGTCACTTTCCCTGCCCCCACCGGCCTTTCATACCCCGGCATCCTCATCGCCGGTTCCGGGGATGGGGAAACGGGATCTGACAGAAGGTTCCCCGTGAGTCCGACCCTCTCGAGAACGATATCGGAAAGCCGGTTCTTTTCTTTTTCTGAGTTCATATCTTAAAATCTTAAATTATTAAATTACACAACTGGTATTGTATCGGAATACAAAATAAAGGAAGAAGAGGACAGGACGGAACCACCTGTCACTTATAGTCATCCAAAGTCGGTTATTGTCATGATACACATGACGCTGCGTTCGAACGGTTATTCCTATGCGGAGGTGACGTCAGAGGCCCGCTGCCGTAGCGGCGTGGAGAAGCGGCGGGATTCCGTTTCCTTGTCCACCGGTCCTTTTAAATCCTTATGGGCAGGTGTGGGAGCACACATCCGTCCTGATACGGATTCTTAAATTATCGGTCTGCAGAAGTGTATAAGTAGTAACCCGTTAATGGAGACGATGAAAAGAAGCCATAAGGCGTACACGGTTACATGCCCGTTCTCCATTTGCAGAAGTGTAGAAGTGGTAATCCATCAATGGAGACATGAAGGAAAATCATAAGTCGTACACGGCTATATGTCCGTTCTCCATTTATAGAAGTGTAGAAGTGGCAATCTATTAATGGAGACAATGATAAGAAATCAATAAGACGTACACGGCTATATGCCCGTTCTCCATTTGCAGAAGTGTAGAAGTAGCAATCCATTAATGGAGACAATGAAGAAAAAACATAAGTCATACACGGCTATATGTCCGTTCTCCATTTGCAGAAGTGTAGAAGTAGCAATCCGTTAATGGAGACAATGAAGGAAAACCATAAATTGTACACGGCTATATGTCCGTTCTCCATTTGCAGAAGTGTAGAAGTAACAATCCGTTAATGGAGAATAAGGTATGGAAAGAGTTGATTTCCCGTATATTCGCCTCCTCATCCCCGAATTATGGGCGTAAGTCACATGGTTATGAAGAGATATCCACCCTTTAATGGGGAGAACAGCCGGCAAATATCTAATGGAAAAAAACCACAAACCACAGGAAAATATCCACACAACAACCTGATACACAATAATTATTGGAGAAACGTGGTCCGCTCCTGCGGACAGCAAGTTGTGTTTTCGTTTAACCGAAAACGAACGGTTTAACGGCGAATACGCCGACAAACCATTTCAGCCTTTGCCTCCAGAGTCGGTATGTTTGTAAGTGGAAAGACAATCGCATTAAAAACAGAAGCAATTTACCATATTTAAAAAATCAGAAAACTTTTTATGGAGCATATAATCTGTAAAAATATTACATAGAAATTGAGTGCACAATCTTATTCAATGAGTGATTGAAAAGATTGTGGAGCTTGCTTTCTTATAACATTTCATGTCATCTACTGTTATGAATAAATATCATTGGGATAAATCGGGAAGGTGTATTTGATATGTCAAAAATATTATTCCATAAAGAGTAGGCAATAGCCCGCAAAAAAGACGCCACCACAAACAAAATTGAAGTAACTTCTCAACTCATTTAATTTTTTCCAACTAAGATTCTGTTTAAAAGCGGATTTTTAAGTAATTCTTCATCGGATATAGAATACAGGTATTCCTTGTCACTCCGTATACATTTGTCAACAAACTGACGGGAATAAATCAATCTGTCGTCCTGTTTCTCAATCTCCACCACATAGATATCCATTGTCTGAGGAGCGATTTTCCATCTTCTGGTATCACAGAACCGGTGCCCTTCAAAAGCGAGTTCCACTCGGCGTTCATTCCTGATCCGTTCAAGAAAATCATCCGAAGCAACTCCCGGCATTCCGGCATGTGCCCTCAGTTTGTCGATGGCTGCCCGTGGGGATGACATAAACGCATTATCGGTATAATCTGGATTACCATAAGCCAAAAGCTTCCGTATAGTTCAACAATACCTCTGCATACCTGAAAAGTATCCAGACATGGCGATCGGTAGTCGTACTGTTCGGATTCAGACTGATTGTTTCGACAAATTCATCGGTTGCGTTTCCCATGCCCTAAGGATCACAATACTTCCATCACCCTGATACACTCGCCGTCAACCAGACATGGGTATTGTGCCAAACGTTTCAGCATTGGTTCCAGCGAAAACCCTCGTATGAGCTTGTGATGTCTCCTGTCGCTGCAAAGCACACTTTCCATCTCCATTTCAGGAAAGTAAAACTGCAAGTGGACGGCAGAAACATCGAAAACGACGGGACCATCTTCATAAAGGTAGATATAAATGTCTGACACATTTACACTTTCCCTTTCCTTGATTAAATCTGTAATTTCCATCTTGTAGATTCATAAAATTATTATAACCGGCTTATCTCCTTCTGTATTTTTCAGTGCTAAACATTTCCAATACCTGTGTAAGATTGCTTATTCCACAGCCATTCGGAACTCTTTATCGGCAAACAGTTCCGCCAATCCCAATACCTGTTTCAAACGAAGCAACTCATCCTTGTTCATGCCTGAGTTCCTGCGTATCCACATGTCCGACATTCCCGATCACGTAAGTTCCCTTACCAGCCGTGTATAAGCTCAATCTTGTGCATCCCGCGGGCACGGTTATGACGTATAGTAGAAGCCATCGTTCAGCAAGGTCCTTACGGACGACAGCAACAACACTTGTCAGGAGCTTTAATAAGGACCGTTCCTCTCCCTGACGGAAGAAACACAATAATTGTCTATTTTGTCACCTCCGCCAGTCTTTCTTTCCACAGACATGAATGCCATCACCTTTTCTCCCTGATATAGGACACGCCATGAAAACCTCCAAAAGGATTTGTAAGGGTAGATATTATTCGCCCTCAGGTATGCCTAGCTAAACACTAAATGTCCCACGACCTGATAGAGTTCGGAAGAATTGCCTTCTAATATGCGTACTGTAAATTTCATAGGCTTACATTTTATAATATCTTTATAAACTTCCTGCCCTGCCTCTCTATTCTTGTCATAGACATATATTCCCCGAAGGCTGCTTTGAGAACCCTCGGGAAATAACATCAACCAAACATATCCCTTCTTTCACCCATTTTTCTCTCTTTAATCGCTGCAAGGACGGATACTTCCTGCAAATGCCCGATGGGTCTTATTCCGATTCCTTAAGTAGTCTTTGCCTATATCCATTCCTTGAGCATCCTGCATATCGTATGGAATTCCATACCAATAGTAACCCCAAACATTGACTCCTTTGACTGCGCTAGTGACATAATTACGCCATCCAGTGGACGGAAAAAAGATGGTACGACTTCTTGTTGCATCCGTGTATAGACACCAACCGATTCTATTATCATCATAAAAACCATTAATTTCAGATGTAGATTCTACAGACTCTCCTGTTGTAGTAAATCCAGAAAAACAGTTGGAAACAGGGAGTCTAAAACCAACAGGACACGGATCGTAAATAGTCTTGATAGTAACAGATGGATCAGAGAATGAAACTGAGCTATTATTCGCAGACCACAGATTCAAGAATAATTTGTCCGCCGTATTTGTAGCATGCATCACATTGGGTTTAAGGATATAATTCTTGATACAAGCTGCACCTGTAGAAAGATTTGCCTTCGCAGGATTGTCCGTAGATGGTATTCCCTCCTTGTCATACCAGGTTTTGGTTGTGTTATCCATTCCGTTCGAAGGATAGAAGGGATCTTTACGCCCCCATTCATAATAAGGATGGTTGTCTCCGGTAGCGATTACGTTCGCCAACTGCTTGATGGTTATTTCCTTACTCTGGTCTCCGGCAGTGAATTTTACCTTGCAACTCCGTTCGGCATAGGTAATGGTATTGCCGTCGCACTGCCCCAGATTAACGGGCATAAAATTGTATTTTACGTTTTGATGGTTGGTTATCTCAATCACATCGTTGATATCTTCGTCCGTGACCCAGACATGCCAGGACCAGAGGATGGCATCACTCGCATCCTTGATCGCAATGACGGCATTGCCTTGCCGGATAGAAGAACGGTCCACTTTGAAAGAGATATTGCCGCCATTGGAACCGGCATTGTATTCTATATCCGTAACCAGGTTCATCGCATCCTGCCAGACCAGTTCGGCCTTGGCCGGCGTACATCCATTATTATTAGCGATGTATGGATCCGTGATCCCGTTCCCGGCATGGTTGATGAAAGGATTCAGGATATTGGTCCCTGTTGCCGTGGAGGTATACGCCGAAACGTTCGTGGCCGCGTTCTTGATCGCATTGCCATATACCAGCGGCAAAGAATAGTGACCGGGAGCGCTGACCACGTAACAGTTGGCCGTGTTCTCAACGCTGCTCCCCCCGGTGCTGCTGGAAAGGTTGTACGGTGTGGTTTCAGAACCCTTGGCCGTGGCCGCTTTCAAGGCAGCCGTATGGAAATCATTTGATATTCCGGTCTGCGCCTCGACCGTCGCATCACAAGGTTGCGCCGAGTCGCCGCCGGTACCGGATGCCGTGAATGTGGTAAGCCACCCCGGTTTGGTGTCTGTCCACGTGGTTCCGTCTTCTGCATATTGTGCGGTCCATTCGGCAGCCTCTTTTTCCCCCTGGGCGTTTTGCCTGTAACTGGTAACACGATATTGCTGTGTACCACCGGCATATGTAAAATCGGCCAGGGCAGTGACATCAAGCGTGTAAGTCCAGTTGAGGGAACTACTGGATATTTTGTAGGTGACAGTCTTGCCCATCGGCCACTCACTTCCTTTTATATCGGCTGTTAAAGTGTGGTCCGTATGGGTGTCGTCTGTGAATAAGACTTCTATCTGCGCGTCCTCAGGAAGCTGCTGGGGCAGCATCATAAAGGTCTGCGCCTCACTCGTGAGCGCCTCGTCAGCTGTTCCTGTCGTCACTTTATCCAATGTCTGTGAGAAGGTGGCGGGACTCCCTACATTGCTCCATGACTGTGTGCCCATGTTATAAGTCCCTTTGGAATAAACGTTTTTCAAACTGACGCTCTTTACGGTACCTCCCCGCATATCATTCCCGCACACGAATCTGACGGCGGTCAGGGCATGGTTGAAGGTCAGCGCAACGGCCGTGTTGCTGTTTCCCCCGAGCTCGGATGACCGGGCTACCAGCAGGTCCTCCTGTTGGCTCACCTCTTCCGGCACGGTCACGCTGATACGGGGGGAGCCGGCCTGCCCTTGCCCGGAAAACACGTACCGGGCGTTCCCTTTGGGTGCATAGGCGAAGAACCTCATCTTGTAGGAAGCTCCCGGCCAATAATAGGCGGAAGATAGTGTATAGTCGCTGCCGGACTTGCTGGCTGTGGCGTTGTAGAAATAGTTGGGTGTCGTCCGGCTCTCGTCCCAGTCCCCCGTGTAGGCGTAGGCCGATACCCCGAAATGATCGTACATATTCTCTGCACTCACTCGCGCGGCGCGGGTCATCCGGACAGCAGCATCCTTACCTTTGGAGAAGGAAGAAACGGCGATGCTGTCGGTGTATAAGGTGTGCAGGTAAAGGGGCGTGCGGCCGCCTTGTAAGGGAGAGACACTGCCCCGCGGCATGTCTGTACCGGTCATGGAACGTGCCAGTGGATCCCAGCTGGATTGTATTACAGGGGTAAAAGAGATACTTGTGGAAGTTTTGTCACGTTCCAGATCATCCTCACAGGAGGAAAGACAAAAAATACCGGCGACAAAGACGAAAGGCAGCAGACGCGAAAGGTCTGCTCTGCCAGAAAGAAATATAAATCGTCTCATATGCATATAAGATTAAAAAATGTGTATCAATAATATAAACATCGAAAATAATTATCTCGTAAGATATCCGGAAAAGGAACGGACAGGGTGAAAGATATACGGCGGCACCCTTCACTTACCCTCTATATCAAGAGCAATCCCCGTCCAATCCAATCCGGACACTGAGAAAGTCAATTCTCATTGAAATGAATCACAAAAAAACTAAACTACATATTAACATTTACTGATTGATCTGTCCAGTCATCTACTGTTACAGTGAAGAAGATAGGCCCTAAGATCGGTTCGCCGGGATCTACACCCGGATCGGGATCTACCGGTTCATCCGGATCCGGATCAGGATCCCCCTTGCCGGCTCCTCCTCCGTTGTCACAGAAGTTCAGCGTATAGGTGTATTTCTTGCCCGGTTCCCAATTCGTATCAATGCTCACTGCGGAGAATGCATATTTTCCATCCTTGTTATTCGTATCTGTCGGTTGTGGATACAATAATATTTCATTGCCGCCATCCACGCTGTAAATACGGCAAAGTACGGACAAGTAAGCTCCGGTTTGAGAAGCAGTGCCATCCCATGCCGTCAACTGTTGCGGCAAAAGCATGAAATTGTCATCCCCGAACATGATGGATTGGGCATTATCCGTCAGTGTTACAGGTTGCTCTCCCTTGATATAATAAGCTGTCGCGTGGCCTCCATCTGCTCCTGACCAACCAGCCCATTGAGATTGTGCTAAAACATATGCTGATGTAGTTTCTGCTTCCGGGAATGTGAAGTCCGCCTTTGTCGCCGCATTCACCATCCGGACCCCTAAAATCTCAATTTTGATCTTTTCATTGGAACATTTAGCCTGTACTTCGATCTGAGAAAGGGCATGCTTGAAATTCAACGGCACTCCCGATCCTTCATTAGCGGCTTTGGTTCCCGTATTGTAAGCGATGACAAGGTCGTTTTGCGCTGAGACATCCTGCGCGGGAGAAAAGTCGGATATTTTCTTTTCCGTACCGCTTATCCCTACTGTACCACCGGGAGTTTGGGGCGCATATGCGAAAAAGGCGAGCTCATAACCCGGCCAATAATAAGTGGAAGCGGTTGTCCAGGTAGACCCATTATCCGAGGATGTAACGCCCAGATCCGTGAAATAATTGCTGCTATTACCAATGGCTGTCACATTGAACGCATTCAGATTGCTCAAGCTTGTTACCGCCTTGGTACGCGCCTTATCCAAAGACGCGCGGAAAGAAATACCTCCTCCTTTGTTCACGTCAACAACATCGTCGTTGGTACACGAGGCTAAGGCTACAGCAGTCATAGCCGAAAATAAAAAATACTTTTTCATAAAAAATTAAAAAGGTTTAATGAATAAAATTTCGAAGATTCTATATCAATAAATACACATTTTACATCACATTATAACATCCACGTCTATATTCTGCCATTCATCGACCGAAGGGTGGAATCCTCCACCATTTACGATCGGCTTCGGCAGGGAGAGACCATCCAATAAGATGTAGACATCCCGCGGATCGGCCGCTTCGTCAACCTGTTTGCTGACGTCAAAGGTGTAATAATTCTTGCTGCCGTCAGCCATGATAGCGTAAATCACCAGCTTGTGCGCCGGTTCTCCCATCCCCACTTGGCCGAAAGCCAGAAATTCCGCCGTTAGCGTGGAGATCCCGTCGGAAACCACCTCGAATGGAACGGTCGCCGGATCCGGCGTAAGTTCGTTCCGACCGACCCGAAATCCTCCCGACAGGCCCGATAAGGATCCGGAAAGACCCTCCGGAGAAAGATACTTCAGGTTAGACACGTTCCGGATCTCCACCCGGTAACGGCACACCGAAAGTTCCGGATAAAGGGTTACCGTCTGCTCTTCCTTGGATATTTCAATGGCCAGATCGTCCAGGCGATCGCTGTATAGCCGGTCCGGAGACCTGGCAATGCGTTCGTCCCACGTGCCTTCTGCCCGGGGAACCGAGGTTGATGAACCTACTGCCAGAGGGCCGTCCGGAGCGTAAGCCTCAAAGCTGTCAAAGAGGTCTATGTTGCGGTAAAGAACGGACTCCGTGTCCGAATTGACACACAAGGCCCTATAACGGCCTGCCGGTACGTTAATATATCCTCCCCGGTAATCCGTGAATTCGTAGGCCTGCGCCTTGCCGCCATCCAAAGGGAACAGGTACAGGCGCATGGTCTCCGGTTTGGCATCGGGTGCGTGCACCCAGTCGAAAACCACGTGCAGCCCGGCTGTATGGGAATGGTCATCACACAGTTCCTTATGCTCGCATGAACTGAATACCAGAACCGCTAAAATGAGGAACGCTTGCAGGATATAAGTCATCTTGTTCATTGTTTACCTCCTTTCTCCTGATTGTAATTGCCCCGGCCCAATAACCATACCAGCGAGATCTCCGCTTTGGTCGGGCCCACCCACTGCCGTGTCCTCGTTTTCTCCCAAACGTAGCAGGCATCAACCGGAACATACTCGTAACATGTTCCGCCCAAATATCCCAGGCCCAGTGAGAAATCAAGGTTCAGCCTTCTGGCCACGGGCAGGGAATAGCCATATTCAAAACCGACACCGTAATGGGCCTTATCCCACAATGTCCCTCCGGGACGGCCACCCATATAACCGCGCCCCCCGAATTCGAAATCATAGGTTAACAACTGGCCGTAAACACCGACGTGGTGGCCGGTCAGTGGTTTATCGGATGCACGCTGACCGAAATATTTGCGCAGGCCGACTTCCCCGCCGTACACCCGCCAGTAACGGTGGCGCCTGTCATTTTTCCACCAGCCGTACATCCAGT
Organism: Bacteroides sp. AR20; assembly: GCF_964250605.1. Taxonomy (NCBI): domain Bacteria; kingdom Pseudomonadati; phylum Bacteroidota; class Bacteroidia; order Bacteroidales; family Bacteroidaceae; genus Bacteroides; species Bacteroides sp. AR20. Next base: position 27,794 of record NZ_CAXUGK010000024.1, read on the forward strand.
TGCCCCCCAGTGTCCATCCCTTGCCAAGAGCGAACTCCACGCCGATGTTCGGCACAAGCAGGGCGTCATAGACAAGGTTCGTCTTGAGCCCCATGTAGAACGGTTTGGAAGGTCCGGCAACAGGGACGGGGAGTTGGACCGTATCACGAAAAACAATCACCCTCTCAACCGTATCACGAACAATTACCGTATCAGCCGGTTGGCCTTCCGTTGCTCCCACCGGGGGGGCTAGCTCTTTTTCCATCCCAACAGGAGCAAATTCGCATTCGACCACCGAAGTGTTGCGGAGCTCGGGGAAAAAATGTGCATGCATGTATCGCCATGCCTGTCCGCCTCTTAAATTCATCAACTGCCGTTTGCGGGAATCCACAACAACACCGTTACGGGTCACCCATACAGGGGTATTGCGAAGGATACGCAACACTTCCTCCCGACAGGGCATATCCGATTCCTCGACAAGAGAGGTTAAGCCCTCCCAATCCTCCCCCAAAGAGACGGTTGTAAATACCGAATCCGGCAAGAAAAGACACTCCTGAAGAATGGAACGGAAAGAGGCGAGCCGTTTATCTGACAGACGTCGGTTAAAGGTCAAGCCCCCTTCGGGAGAGGCACCGGAATGCAGACTCAAACGGCACAGCACGGCTGTTGCTTGCCGGGCATGAATCCCTGCCACAAAGGCATCCAGGCGCGAACCGTTCTCCCCATAGGAAAGATCCACAACGGAACTGCCCACAGGAAAGCAGATACGGCAACGCAACGTATCACTTCCGTAAACTGCCGCATCCATCTTCCAGATAGAGCAGGACAAAAAACAGAAAAATAAAAAAAATCTCATATTTATTTTAATTATTTATTATAATCAAAGAGAAGCTGATAAGACAGGAAAAAAGAGATAAAAAGTTTAATTTGTAAAATGTTTTCATGGAATACTACGGCTTAATAATTATTTATGATTTGTGTCAAAAATTACAGCGCAAAGAAAAATAATTAAAGTCAGACATATATTGTCATTTCGGCTCTATTATTTACCATTTACACTCAAGATTACTCCTTTTTATCTATATATCCAAAGCAAACTAAACTGATTCCAATTGACAACGAAAGATATCGGCTGGGGATTGTTCTTTGGCGTCTGTTAGATCACTGTTTCGTTTCCTGTTGTTTTAATATTTGTTTGACTGAATGCATGCAGCAATTGCAAGACAACGCTATGAAATACTGTTATTGGTTGATGCGGGGAAAAGTAGAGGAAGAAACCTAAGATAAACTGGAAACCAAATTCAACCGACAGAGGGATAACGGCTTTATCCGGAACCGGACCGATTCTATGATCGATTTTGAGTACTGTAGCAGGAAATAGGGGGAGTGTTGGAACGTGCAAGGCTGACCAATGAACAGGCGAGCGGTTGAAAAAGGAAGTCGGTAGGTGCGCCAAGCCATGGACAGGAAAAGCTGAAGTAATGAACCATATTCCCCGTTTCGGCTGATTTAGTTAGGCGACAACACTATTCGTCCACGTCTTTTGAGATACTTTATGGCTAATCTACATCTCAAAACGCACAAGTATTGAGGAGCTCTCCTTAATAATACGAAAATTGCCCAACGATGCCGCATCGGAGGATGAGACATTGACATTGCTTTGTGCAAAAGGGAAAATGATACTGCGCTTTTCTTTCACAATGCATCTCACATGTCCTAATTTATTGACCAATGCCTCTATTAGCTAAAGCGCTTTCAGGTACGCCGCCTTTAATGCTTCGATCTTCACTTTTGGGTGGTACATCGACATAGCTTTGTTTTTATCACCTATGCACATGATGTTGATCCCTTTCGTGTCTATCAGCTTGAGTACTTCATCTATCTGATTGAAATCTGTCAGTGTAATGTCAAACTCTTAGCCACTAAAAAGTCTTGCTTCAGTCACCGCCAAAAGTCACCGCATTCTTGTGTCTGGATGGTATCCTTCGGGATCCCCTTCGTTTAGCGTTTGTATCAAACCTTGTTCAATTCGGCTCAATGCTACTTTGGTACAATATTTTTCCGATTTAGATTTCCCGCCAAACTCTCTTCCGGAATATTCTCGAATCTCAATGAGATAATGGATTTTGTTCGGTACGATTTCCACTTCGGATGTTTTCAGCTACTTAAATCTAATGTTCATTTGATTCCTGAACCTGCGCAGTAAACCCCATAAACAAGACGATTGCCTATAAAGATAATTGTATTTTCATAATAGAATCGGATTTAGTTTCATACGAACCCGATGAAAATACAAGCCTCTGACAATTTGATGAATAATGAAACTTTTTGTGACTATAAAAGATAAAAGACAGAACATCTAAACAAAATCTTACTCTGACTATCAAGCATAAAGTCAAAAATTTATTTTGTGCATCAGAGAAACTACGATTCAGACCTAACTAAAAAACTTTTTCATAAGTAGCATTACATAACATATAAAAAACAGACATATAAAGCAGAAAAAGTACGGATAACACAGTCGGAAATCTCATTGAACAATCCGAATCGATTCATCATATAAACAGGATCTGAAAACTCTCCTAAAATCAGTTCTCTGTACGTCTATTTATTTGTTCTCTCCATTCTTTAGGAGGACATCCCAGATATCTTTTACAATATCTGGAAAAATGAGCTAAAGAAGCAAAGTCGAATTCATCGGCAATGCTCCCTAACGACAAATCTGTAACCGAGAGTCTATATTTAATTTCTCCTAACAATTGCATCTTCATCCATTTGCTCGGTGTTTCCCCGAATTCCGCAATGAATTGCCTTTTAAAAGCAGGAAGAGAGAGCCCACACAACGATGCTAGTTCCTTTACGGTACTGCATTCTTTGTAATTGTTCAGAACCTTATTTCTTAAATCCTGGGATCGACCGATAATTGTGTAGAAAAAGTTTGCCTGTTCCTCCCTAGAATAATAAAAACGAATGTTCCAAAACAGTTCTTTGAGCTTAGTCTCATGAAAGTGTATACAGTTTGCTCCGTCTTCCAGATAACAAACCAAAAGTTCAAGAAATTTTCGTAACTCGTCCTTTATTACAAGAGATTCCATGTGATATTTGATAATTTTTTTTAAATGGAACAGATCTGAAAAAGAAGCTTTTTGGCAGGGCGATATACCTCCTTCAAATAGGGCGACAACAACTTCACTTTCTTCCGACGAATACATGTTGAAGAGGCTATCACGGCTCCAAAAGAACATTTTCCCCTCTGAAACTGTGAACTCAAATTCGTTATACAAGAACTGCAGATTTCCTTTCAGAACAAACAAAATACAATCTTTTATCAGTCGCTCTTCATAGTTTATTCCTTTATCAAATTTATAGTAGCGAAATCCTTCCTCTATAAAATTTGAATAATTATAACAGGACGTATGTTCATTCAAATAAAAAAGAGACATAGCATATTTTTATTTATAAAATATTATTATTTATATCTTATTGTATAATTAATATCTATTTCTATTCCGCATTAAATCATAGAATAAAACGTATGCCAAAACGTTACGCAAAGATTAATAGAGTGTAATACATTTGTAATCAGATAATTATTATCTAACAACAACAGAGTTGCATGTGGAATAGAACAACACATATGTGGAATAATTCCACATATAAAAAGGAATATTTCCTACAGAGACATTATACTTTTTTAAATATACAATTTGTATTTTCCCGGATTATACGCCCTTAGTCAAAAGACTATGAACTCTCCAAAAGAGAGTTTCAGTTCATTATGTACTCTTGCTTCAGACGAAAGCGTATAGTTGCTACCGGGGACTTGCTGGCAATAGCATTGTAGAAATAGCTCAGGGCTGGTTCTCGCTCCACCTACTTGTGTAAGCATAAGCCAGTACCCTAAAATAATCGTGTATATTGTTTGTCGTTACAGACGTGACACGAGTCTTCCGACCCGTTGCCTCCTCCTCTCTGACTATTGAAGGAACGGTAATACTGCGGTATATAAGGTGTAAAGATAAAAAGAGAGGATAACCACCTTGTAAAGAAGCGACACTATCCTGTGGTACCTCTGTGCTGGCCATGGAACGGATCAATAGATCCCAGTAAGCACGTATTTCAGGAGTAAAAAATATGTTTGCGGAAATACGCCCCCGATCCAAATCATCCTCACAAGAAGAAAAGTAAATATTACTGATGACGAGCAGTGAAAAACAGGCACGAGACAAAACTTTTCCACCAGCTATCCCTAAACGAAATGTTCTCATAATATTAATAAAATAGCAAATTATTTTGCAAATAAAAGCAATTTGTAATAAAAACCAATTATCATTTTAGTTCTATCATTTACCATTTATTTCCTTTTTTTCCTTTTATAAAATAAATAAGCATTGTCGAAAAAGGATATTTCAGGGAATCAGCTAATAGCTATCTTAATGACAATATTTCGCATCGCTGAGCTTATCAGCGTAACAGCCCGTTACCTAATTTCAATCAAGGCAAAGGTTTGGTATTGCTCCTTCCTGCAATGTTGGTTCTCTGTTATGCTTTCATACTCTTGAACTGAACGCATGCAATATTAACAGGACAACAGTATGAAATACCCTATATGCTGATGCAGGGACAAGCAGAAGAATGACAGATTCATCTAAAACCTGACCGATTCTATAGGCGATTTTGAGTACCGCAGCAGAAAGCAGGCAGAAGAGTGAAATAATCAACTTGCTCAATAAACAAACCGAGCAATTGAAAAAACATCGACAAATTTGATAGGGCACAAACATGAACAAGACGAAGTGATGAATCATCTTCGCTTCTATGGCTTCTTTAGTTGGATGGTAGTGCTATTCCTTACTTCCTTTCAGTCTGCTTTGTGACTAAGTTACGGTTTCAAAACGTACGAGCATTGCATAATTTTTCTTGATGGTAAGGAAGCTGTCGAATGATGCTGCATTGGAAGGCAGAACATTGTTTTTGTATAAATAAAAAATACCAAAAAATGTATCCATAAACATATTACATTTTTCCATAAAAAAACGCCGCGGGGCCTTATTCGGGCTATATACGGTGGCTATATACTGTATTTTCACCAAATGGCGTATCGGGGAAGGTGATTTGGCAACTTGCTATGAACCTGCCAGTCCCTTCCTTGTTTTACAAAAGGTTATCCGTCCGTTTCGTCCATTCGTTTCAACAAACGTTCCTTCATTTGATCAAGGTAAGTTGTCCGGCTGTTCTTCCGGTTACGCATGGAGATAAACGTGTGGTACACGTCTCCCAAGTCGATATGGAACATTTGTTCGAACAGCATCACGAGCTCGACAATGCTCACCCTCCCGTTATCCACGCTACCCATCGCCCAAATGCCATATATCAGTTCCACGGCAGCCGCCTTCCGGTCCGTCCAATGGTGCTCCTTTTCCTGCACGGCATACGCCCCCTCCATTGCCAGCAGCACTTTCCGGTTCAGATAACCAAGTAACATTTCCGCCGCTATCAGTCTTGGGGCCAACAAGTCATAACCGGTTGACATTACCGAATCCTCCTCCAGCATAAAACTTCCGCTTTCCGGGCTCAGCTCCTTTTTGGCACGGCAGAAATAGTAATGGTCCCGGTAAGTCGCCCCGCTCCGGTAATACTGGTAAAAGGGAAGGTATCGTTCCAGTTTCCGCTGGTATTCTTTCATGGCCTTGCGGTAATGCATCCGGGCAATCTCCGGGCAACATGAACAACCGCTCTCGATCTGGTATACCCGGTAATAATACAGCAGGCGTCCCGTCAGGGCAGGCTTGTAATACTTGAAAAAGCAGATTTCCTCTTCCACGTTGGAGAATGGGTGGTTCAGGACATAGTCCTTCAACTCACGGGATCGCTCCCTCAAAAAGAAACCATCTCCTGACAAGTCCGTATCACTTGCTCTCCCTCCATACGGGAAGATTCGATGCCCATCTTACGTTCGACCTCCTGCATCAAGTTGTTAAAGTACGTTTCTATCATGTTATTCCTTAATTATGGGGCACGTGAGTGCCTTCACGCTGCCCGGTTTATTTTTATGCTTCGCTTGATTCGGTCGCAGTTTTTCCTTTCGGCCCTTTACGATGAAAAACCTTTTCCTCATATCGAAAAGACCGGAGAAAAGCCATGATACGGCTTCCTCCGGTCACACTTACAAAACTGGGAAATTTCTTCCCCAATCCCCGGGCCAGACTATTCAAGGTCCCTCACGCAACGCACGTATCCCTTCCTGTTATTCACAAGCCTGTCATTGTCACCCGCCCATTGGGTATCCACGGTCGTGACCCATCGGACATAACCGTCAAAATACATCTGGTAGCCGGCACTGAACGATCTTGCCCCGTCCATGTTTCGCTTGGAGAATCCCGTTCGGGAATGGTAAACCTTGGTATCTGTCGTTTTCAGGGAAAGAAGGTCATTACCGAATGTGTAAACCTCATTTTTCTCACGGTCATCCCAGTCAAACAGGCTCCCGCACATGATTTTCAACTCCACCTCGTTGGGCACGCGCCAGGTTCCCTGATCGCTCTTGTCCGCCTCCTGGTAATAATAGGCGCACGGGCTGTTTCCCTGTTCGATGTCCGCCATCAGCGTGCTCCAATCCTCGAAGTAATACTCGCTCTCCCTATTGGGATTATTCAAATCCTTGGGCTTATCTGTCTTATTGGCAATATACTTGGCCACCTCGAACCCGTTCTTGTAAATAGTATTGGACTGGGAGTGCTCGTCGTGTGCGGGTAACTCGTAAATGGCTCTCACCGATCTGACCACACTATATGGCAGGTTATCCGCCCTGAAGACCAGGTATTCCTCTCTCGTCCTGTTGTTGACTAAAGTCGTGTTCAACTCTTTGTCCAGTTCATCTATATGATAGCTTGTTCCCCCAGGCTCCAGTATCCCCAGATCCCTGATCAGCCTCACCTCCGAGTAGGGGGTACGGTCCCCGGGTGAGTTCCCTCCCTTGTAATAATCAAAGTTGTCCATGGGAGTCATGCTACGACTCTCCATAATGTTGATATAAGTGTTAGCGCTAAAACCAGAAATGTTCGTGCTTCCCATAAAGGCTTTTGATGTATAAAATGCAGTGGCGTTGTCCGAGGGGGCGTGCCCGTGCAGCCTGGAATGTAACGGCAACGCCCGTTCCCCCACGAGAAGCATGTTACTCTCGGCTACCGAGGGGATGTACCACTGCATTTCGGAAGCCTGCATCCTCCCGTCACGGTCATTGTCCCGGTTTCGTATAAACGGAGTATAGATGGCGTATTCCGTGTGATAGTTTCTCAGAGCGACTTGGTAATAATCCTTGTTGAGCGTCAACTTCCCGTTCTCCACTTTCGTCATAGCCTGCCACAACCGGTCATGATTGCTCCTGATCGGGTCGTTCATGACTTCCCCCGTGAACCCGCCGATCAATCCCGACTTTCCGATCAGTTTCCAGGTATTCGACCAGCCGTTGGAATAATATTTGTTATAATAATAGCGTGCCTCACTGACTGCAGGTGTCATAAAGTCCAGGTCCGGTGTCTCGTTCACGTTTTCCACCCCCCAGACACGCATGCCTTCGGGTCCCTCCGTAAACACCGTCTTGATGGACATCTGACGGATGGAAACGACAGCCTGGTGATAACGTGACTGCCCGTCGGGGGAGATTTCATGCGACGTGTTCACCAGCAGGTCGAAAGTCCGATCCGGGGCGTTGGCAAAGGTTTTCCACAAGTTCTTGTCCTCGGGGGCGCCATCCTGCATGGGGTTCCGCTCGTAGAAATACTCGTTGGCGTAAACCGTCACCTTGCAAAGCCCCGTGGAGGCATTAAATACATAATCGGGCTCTTTGACAAGTCGGTAAAGAAACTGTTCCAGCGAAAGCAGATGCACCCCCGTGTTGGAGTAATATTCCATGGTTTCGTTTCCATTGTCAGACAGGGTGCTCGGGTGGATGAAGAACGCGAGCCAACCAGTGTCTGCCTTCTTCTCCCCTGAAGGAACGTATCCGTTATCCTCCAGCTGTTCCAGCTCCGCCCTCGTGTAAGAGACTATCTTGTCACAGAACGGGGTGCGTATGGCAAAGGAGATCATCGCGTCGTCCTTCAAACTGCCATCCGGATTGAAGATGGCAAGCTCGTCCTTGTTGAAACGCATCAGGCCCTGTTCATAATGGCAGTCAAAACTGAAGGAGCGGTGAGCGTCATATACAAGGCCTTCCACCCCGGGAGCGGGCTCCTCTTCCCGGTCCTTGTCGGACATCGCCTCCACTACCAGGTCGTTCATCCCCTTGATCGTCACGTTATAGGTATAGTGCACGTTACGTTCTATATCATAATCGTTGACCGGATCATTCTCCGCCGTGTATCCCAAGTAAACGCGGTAGGTCACCCTCCCGAAACGCTCCGTTGAGACTTCACCGGTTGTCATATCCTGGCGTAACTCACCCGTGAACTCGATGTAGGGAGCCAGATCCGGAGCGTATTCTGTAGCTCCGTTCTGCACGTTCGGCTTCTCCGTAGCATCGGGAACGGGAGACTTCACTTGTTTCTGCCGCAGGTCATACCCCTTCCTCTCCGCATTGTAACCGGGAGAGGCGGGAGTTATCATTTTTTTTGCCAATTTCCGGTTCTCCGGAAGGTAAAACGTAGTAGTAGTAGTAGTAGCGTCGCCCTCGAACTGGAATAATTCGGACAACCAGTACGAATCCATCTCCATCCCGCCGGCATCCCAAGGAGCCCCGGCGTCACTGCCCTTAACATGCTCGGTGACAAAGGTCGAAGCCGGCACGTTACCGACTCTCCATGTCCCGGGCACGAACGTGAGCCCCTCCCCGGTTTTCAGGTTGACCGTGATTTTCGCCTCCGCACGTTTCAGGGAGACCTCGAGACGCCTGGTGTCGGGACTGATCTCCTCCGTCTTGGTAACTGACATCAGCAGGTTCCCGTTCGGTCGGAACAGGGTACGGGCGGTCATCTCCGCCTTGACCCTCTGAATGTCCGAAAGGGACGACACGCCAGCCAGGATCCCGGGCTCTACCTGAAACAGCCCGTCACCATCCGATTTATAGTTCGCCAGCAGGACCAGCGTCTTCTCTCCCGAGGTAATGGGGATGTTTTTCAGCAATCCCATGCTCGTGGGTGCATCCGTGTCCTTCTCGCCGGTTGCCGTTTCCAAGGCAGCAGCGGCCTGATAAAGCTCCGCACGGGGATACTCCCGGGAGAACTCCACGCCGCCGCGGGAATCGAAAACCCACAGGTAAAGGTCGTATATCTTTCTCTCCTCGCCTTCCGGCAGGCCCGAACGTGTCTTGGACCTGTTGGCTGCCGTACCTACGCTGATGTCTACCGTCGTGGGCACGCCTTCCGGGACACCGCTGCCCCGAAGCAGCTCCTCGTCCGTACAGCAGGTAAGAACGGGCAGTAACAAAAGAATGAAACAAGTTATTTTCAGCCTATATGCTTTCATATATAATAAAAATTTATAATGACAAAATCGTGAACATCACTGAAAAGGAGGGAACTCCACATCCTTCCGCTCCCAGGATTCGACCCGGTAGATAATCTCTCTGTCCGCGGCTTCCGGCAAGACCATGAATACCTTATAATCCCGGTTCGGGTAAATGGGGCCGGAATACACCCCGGGAGAACTTTCCTCGCCAATGTCAAGCAAAAAGGTCCTTGTCCTGGTCTGTGAGATGTCTCCTCCTGTATAATACTCCACTGTCAGCTGTATCTTCGGGTGAGGGTGTCCTTCCTGCCAGGAATTGGCTTCCGGAATATACGGGGCCAGGTACTGGGGAAGGAAGAACTGCTCGTATTTTTGGGCGTCCATTTTCGTATAGTCAATCTCTCCGCCGGCATTGAGGGGGGCCTCGTAGATGGTCAGTTGCGCTTCATTTTTTATTCCATAGGAATACGTGCCCGTATGCTCCGTGTTCTTTCCCGCTCCCGGGGTGGATCCTGCAAGCTGGCCGCCGTCCGAGTCATTCTCCCTGAAAGAGGGAGACATCAGTACCGGAAAGTTCAAAAAGGCAATCCTTTTATAATTATAAATGATCTGCTCAAAGGGGGCAATGCTTGCGATGTATATCCTGACACGGGAGAAATCACGGAACAGCGGGATTGTGATATCCTGCACCTGCTCCCCGGAAGCGGGCTGGACGGCCGTGGACAGCTTTCCCGAAAGCATGCCCATATGCAAACTGTTGGATATTCCGGGAGCGTCATCCCAAGAGATATTGGAAGTTGTTGTCCAATCTATAATCTTCTCATCCGACGGGGAAGGAGTCACACCATCATACGGGTTGTCCACCGGAATGCCGAGACTGCCATCATCCTGCTCCCTGATGATGGCAGGGAATGCGGCTTCGACAATATCCTCCCTGTCCACCTCCTCCATGCCTTCCCCGAGGAAGTCCCATGGAACCGCGTTCTGCAGGATTCCTCCGGGCGTATAATAGGGCAGGTCCTTTCCTGTCTGGTTGGGGGCATAGAAAGCATAGAATTCACTCTCGCCTTTGGGGATGCGTATCTTGGTTTGATATTCCCCCTCCGCGTTGCCCGAACTGAAAGGAAGCAGGCGACTGTACACATACCGGTTCTGCTCCTTGTTGAAAACCATAAGTGCTATTCTGGGCTGTGCGGGGGCTTGGGGAAACAGTGTGCCGGTTTTATACCAGTTGGCCGGATCGGAGGAATAAAGGTCCAGCATCTCACTTCCCCCGGCTGTTACGCCACGGGTTGACAGGTTCAGCCTGACGGTCACGTCATCCTCTCCGGAAAGCCGTTCCGGGATATCTTCTTCGTTCCGGCATCCTGTCAGGGCAAGGAAAAAGAGCGGCAACACCATCATCACAAAGTTCCTCAAGGCCCTTACCGTGCAAGTATATTTAGTATCTTTCAGCATAATATTCATCAATCGGTTATGGGAACCACGTCAACGGCTTCCCAGGGTTTTACACTTACTGTCAGAGAACGGGGATTCTGGCGGAAGAACAGTGGAAGCACCGCTTCCTGCCGCCCCGTTATCCGTATCTGGTCGGGATACAGAGCGATATATTCCGCGACATCTACCGTGCAGAGAACCTTATCTCCCTGCATAAGACGGATCGTCAGCGGGTCCCCGTCCTTGAAGCGCAGGGTATTGAAATCAAGCACGAAACGGTCGTTTTTTCCTCCCGTGTAAAACGGAAGGTCGAAGGATGTTTCTCCGGAACGCTGCCCGGAAAAGGAGAAACGGGCTGAGAGCGTTTCCATCGTCAGGCGGAAGCCCGTCCCCTTGTTCTGTTCGTACCAGGTCCCGGCGTTCTCATCGTCGTCGGGAAGGACTACCGCATGGATTTTCACGTGCTGGGAATAAAGTCTTACCACGTCACGGGAGTCGTTCATGACCTTCGACGTGATGGTGGTTTCCCCAAGGTATAGCCTGTCAAACGTGCCGGCCGCCGGTCCGTCCTTTTCCGCCAGTTCGGGCCGGGAAACCGACGCTTCACCGTAAGCACCATCCCCGATAACCGTCTCGTTCAACGCGTTGCCCACGGCCACTACTTTATAATCACCTTCCGGGAGCCTGACCTCCAGCGGTGAAAGCAGCTGTTCTCCCTCCAGGTGGTGTTTCTCCACCAAGGCCCCGTTCCCGACGTCAAAGATGAAGACGTCAATGTCATCCACGTATTCCTGCAGATGTTCCCGGTTGTCATCGGCCAGGTAGGAGAAGACGATCGTGTTGCCAAGGCAGCCGCTCAGGTCGTCATACACCCGGTCACATGCGGTCACGAGGTATAAAGCGGCCAACAGGCCCAGCCAGGTCGGTATGTTTCTTATGTTCATACTTTACACTAATTATTATAAATCAATACTGTAATTTTCCCGAAAGAGAGGACACGTTTCCCTCCCGCGGGTAATAAAAAAGGGAGGGGACAAACTTTCCCCTCCCCGAGAGTGCGGGGCGGATTCCGGTACCGGCCTGTCAGGGCCGATACGGGAAAAGCGCTCCGGCAAGCGGCTATTACTCTCTATCTGTATCAGTCAAGGATGGGGAATACGTTCACAGCGGTCCAAGGCTGCACCTCGACACGGACGATGACGTTCACGTTCTCGTCCTCCAAATCCCCCTGTCCGCCCGGTTCGGGAGTCACACCTTCAGGAATGCTCGGGTCAACATCCACGAGGATACCCTGGCCCCCGTTCAGCGCAGCGAGATCCAGATTGATCAGGTAACCGCCCTTGCCGGCTTCCAGATCCGTCGTGCCTGCAGTTTCACCTTCTGCCTTCGCGTAACCGGATATAACGACAAAACGTCTGTCGGCGGATACGCCGTCGTCACCTGTCTTGAAAACGAAAGCAAGTTTTGGAGCGTTGTTTTCCTTACCGTAACCCGTAATGCCGTTCACGAAGAAGTTAAACGCTGCGGCCTTTGCCCCCTGTGCGAAATCGAAACCCGCTGCATTGAAATAGGAGGCCACTTCCGACAAGTCCGTGTTACCGTCGGGTTTGAACGTGCCGTCTTCGAATTTATAGCGGTCTCCGGCGTAGGTCTTGGCCCAGAACCAGTTTGCCTCTTCTTCCACTGTAAGTTGAGGAACAGAGAGCGTTCTGCTGAAACGGTTCATCAGGATACCTTGGTTTGCAGTGGTCACTTCGACAACCTGCAGCCATTGACTCAGGCTGGCCTGTTGGGCAATGTCGGACTTGCCGTCCCATGTCTGGCCGTTGAAGCCTGCGGCATCAGCCTTGAAAGCGGCCCACGCTTCGGCACTGCTCTTTCCCTTATTTTCATCCTTGGCCAGCCAAGTCGTGCACCATTGTTCAGCCTCGGTCTTTTTCCCGTCTTTCCAGATAACCTTAACAAACTTGGTACCGGTCACCTGGAAGCGGTTCATGCTGGCGGTCAAGGTGAGCTCGGCCTTCTTCACGGTACGTTTGTCTTCCTGAGGATTGACGCCATAAGGCTCGGCGCCAACAGTGGTAAGTGTTTCAGAACCGGCATAAATCACTTCATTAATTTGGGCTTTCAGCTGTTGTTTGCTGATTTCAGCAACAGTCTTTCCCTCACCGTCAATCAACGCTCCCTGAGGGTTAGCGATAACAAGTGCCTTTGTCACGCCATTGTCCACGTCAAGGAATTTATAACCTCCCGTCGTTGCCTCTGCACCCACGGCAGTAGCCGAAGTCAGCTTGGTAAAATCATCAGTATCTTTTGTAAATTCCTTCGACAGGACAATGTCTTCCCCAGCCACCAAGTACACATGCAGTTTTTCAACCGATGCCGCATCCTGGTCGTTGGCGGTGTTCTGCAATTCGCCCATGGCGGCACGTGTGCCCGGACCGGGTAATGCCACTGACATCACCACATCAACCGGTTGGTTGCCACTCTCCGGCGCTACCGGATTCTCTTCGTTGTTACATGCAGCGAACAACGCCAACGAGGCCACTGCAAAATACTTCATTACTTTCATAATTCGAATTGTTTTTAAATTAAGATTACTAATACTATATATAACTATGTCTGAGTTACATCTCTATCTGCTGATTGTTTCCACCGTCCCCGGGCTCCCCTGAGAGTTTTTGTTTGCCCTGGGCCATACCGGCTTTCTTGATCAATTCTTCCGCCTTCCTCCAGTCACCTTTCATGTTATAGGCAACGGCCATGGGAAAGAAAGCACGGCTGTCATTCGTTACCGGTTCCAACACCCGCAACGCGCCGTCCGCATCCTGCCCGTATTTCAACAGGGCGTTGGCGTAATTCAGGATTGCCACGGCGTCATCCGGGAACTGCCCGTAGGCCCTCTCGTACACCGGAAGGGGAGACATCCCCCGGGAAGCGTACAGTCCGGCCAGCTGGTACATCTCGTGCTGACTGAGACACTCGGGTTTCGTTTCAAAAATTTCGGGAAGTTCCTCCACCGTGTAAGGTCTCACGTCAAAACTGAGACTGAAAGTCGTGCGCCGCAGTCCCGGGTAGAACTCTTCGAGGAGGAGGCGATAGCTCCTGCCGTCATCCAAGGCACGGATGGCCTCCTCGCGTTCCGTGTCACGCTCGTTATGTCCGATGATAAAAAGAATTTCGTCCCTGTTGACGAGGGTGGAGCCGCTGACCATCGATTTAAGACCCTCCCAGTCCTCCCCGATACCCTCGGTACGATAAACCGGTGCATTTTTCAAGGCGGGGTATTGACGCGAAATATAATCTGAAAGGGTTTGGGTGCGTCGTTGCGCGAGGGACCTGTTGTAATCGAAGCTCCCCTCGGGAGAGGCATAGCCTTTTATATGTACCTCCTTGAGTGACGTTCCTTGAATATTCAGGTTCTCCGAGAGAAACTTCTTCAGCCTGTCAAGCTCCTGAGCATTGCCTGCAAAATCTTCCTGCAGGTCGTGGCGTGCAACAGGAAAGACCACCTTACAGTCGAAGGAATCCTTGTAGCATTTGATCATGACCTTTTCCGGTTCGATGAAACTGTAAGCATAATCCTTTTCCCCGAAGAGGGGGATACCGGCCTGAAAGGCAATATCCTCGCTCTCGTTCGTGCCGCACTCGGCACAGCCGTACGACACCTCCCTGACAACGAGACGCCCGTCAGCCATCCACCGTTCAAAAGGGACGCTCCTTTTCACAGTCAGGCCCGAACTTTCCAGCACCTTGGCGGAACGGACCTCGCCGGATCCGGGGTTACCGGGTTTCAGGTTGCCCAACGCCTTTCGACGCTTGATCACCTTATATCTTCTCTTGCCGGCCACGCAGACCGGTTCGAGGCGGACGCTGTCACGCCCGTCAGCCGAGACATAGACGGGGAACAGGTAAGCGACTTCCTGGCTTCCAAGCCCTGCCAGAGGGAAGACACTGAAAGTAATATCCAACGCATCTCTACCCGGTTCACGCTCCACACGGCTGTTTGAATAATCCCAACGCGAGGTACCTGACGTTGATAAAATGTCCTGGGCGGAAGAAAACAAGGGAAACATTCCCAGGCAGCCCATGATAAGGATTTGCTTCTTGTTAATATGGTAAGGTTTCATTGATATACATTTTTAGCATGATAGAATAAAAAATTGTGTCCCCGGATTCAGGGAGTTATTTCAACATGTAAATAATTGAAATGGCGGCCCTGGTGGGACCTATGTAGTCCGCATCCCCCTTGCCCAGCTTCTGCCCGCAGGTGGTACACTTGTACTTGTCATAACGGGCGTGCACGTAACCGATACCCAAGGAGGCCTCGATATTGAAACGGTTGGAAAGCACCCACTGGTAACCGGCGCTCAACCCGCCTCCCCAGAAATAACCCTCGTAACGGTGGTCCTTCATGTTTCCGTCCCCTTTCTGAAGCACGAAGGGGACATCGACACCTCCGATATTCATCTGGCCGCCATGGGCATGCAACCCGAAGAACCAGCCGTTGAAAACGTCACAGGTCCAATAACGGAGCTCCGGCTGGACAAGCCAGTGACTGAACTTCTTTGCCTTGTACCGGGAAGACGTGGCGTCCCGCGTGTAGAAAAAGAAATTCATACCCACCTGTGTGTCAAGGGTCCATTTACGCCCCATGGAGAACTCCAAGGAGAGGTTGGGAGTTTTCAAGGCATCGTAGGCCAGATTGTTCTTCAAGGCAACCTTTTGAGAGAAGGCACCAGCCGAACAAAGCAAAAACACCAGAAGAAAAAACGGTTTCATCATACTGTTATTCATTGTTTCGTTACTTTATTTTATAAGAGGACAAGCCAAAGTTATCCTTATGTAATAATCATTAATAAAAATGCAGCTTCCCGGAAAAAACTCCAGAATCTTTCTTGCACGTATAGAGTGGACGGCCGGAAACTCCTGCCCGCACCAGAAGGACCTGCAGGGACGCAACCCGCCCACGAGACTTAAAAGTCTTTCAGCCGATCCGGCGAAAGCCGAATAGAGGACACCGTCCCGAGTATGCAGGTAAATCGAATCCCTGTTGGACCATTCCATGTTGAATATCTCATGACTCATTCGCATAATGTAAACCTTTATTCGATGACTTTCTTATTTTCCACTCTCTCCCGTAGAGAGTGGAAAATTTTTCAAAATCCGCTCTGGAAAGCGGTTATAGATGCCAAAAAGAAATAAAAGATGAAACATGGACAGATTTTATCATATAACTAACTGAAAATAAGATTACTAATATTTTCATTAGGCAACAAAAACAGAAACAATGGAACTTTTTTATTTGAACGAGCACACGTCTTGTTATAATTACTCAAAATCTATGCAGGAGGGATTCCGGTATTATAAATTTGACGAAGGATTGAACCACGAGGAGGAATTGGTAAAAGATTGTATCCTGTTCGTACTCAAGGGAAGTCTGCAATTCTCCTGCAACGGTTTTCAGTTCACTGTTTCATCAGGAGAGATGGTCTTTTTTTGCCGTGACAGCCTGTTTAACACCCAATCACTGGAAAAATGTGAAGTCGTGGCTGCCCTGTTCGAGGGGGGGGTATGGCCCTGTCAAAGGGCCTCCTTTTCAGAGTTATACCACCTGAGGGAAATTGTCGAATATCGTATGGAACCTCTTGAAATCAGGGATCGGTTATGCAAATTTCTTGAACTACTGGTGTGTTATCTGGAAGATGGAGCGAACTGTATCCATTTTCACGAAATAAAACTCAAGGAACTTTTCTGGAACATTCGCTTTTACTATTCCAGACAGGAACTTGCGAATTTTTTCTATATGATTATAGGCCGTTCGCAAGACTTCAAAAATAAGGTCTTGAACAATTACAAAAGTTGCAGGACCGTAAAAGAACTCGCATCGGCCTGTGATATCTCCCTTTCCGCCTTCAAAAGACAGTTTTCCGCGGAGTTTGGAGAGGCTCCAGCCGAATGGATGCAGAAACAGTTGTTGGGAGAAATCAAATACAAACTTTCAGTTACAGACCTGCCGTTGGGAACCATTGCCAATGAACTGGAGTTTTCCTCTCTTGCACACTTCTCCAGATTTTGCAAAAGATGTCTGGGATGTTCTCCCAGAGAGTTAAGACAGCAGATAAAAGGCGGTTAAACAATCTCTGAATGGGGGAGATAAGAAATTGATAAATAATAAAGCCAAAACGGAAACAGCCAACAAAATTATTGTCTTTAAATTTGCAGCGTAATCCAAATAAAAAAAAGGATTACGCTATTTTTTAACACATGCTGTAAGTTTTTTTGATTTTCCACTCTCTACGGGAGAGAGTGAAGAAACAGAACAAATATACGTATATTGTGATAATATACTATAATTAAAGTAAAAAAATATCTTAGATAATAGAATTTAACTAATGTAGAAAAATATTATTACTCCATTAAATCATTTGTTTACCCAACAGACGCCGGTCCAAAACGTAGATACCATAACATGTAAATCCCTCTCGTAGCCATCTTTCAATTGAAGACGGTATAAGATAAATTAGCTAAATAAAGGTGTTCCTTTTTTCCTGTATAATCCCGCCACGTGCACCAAGGCGGGATTTACAGAAACATCCGGGAATGGTTAAATTATCGGTGGTAAAAGCCTCTTTGGGAATGGTTAACCGCCGTCCATCGTCCAGACGGGAACTGAAGAATTTGAGCTGATATCTTTCGCGGTCGGGCCCGGTCAATCATCCACCGCTAAAATGAAGTCAGCCACTTGATTATTAACCGCATCCAGTGCGGAATGATCCAGTTCTTTCAGATAGATTCGGGTCGTTTTTTCCGACGTATGCCCCAGACACTCACCAATAACATGAAGCGAGGCACCGTTCACCTTGGCTATCGTGGCCCATGAATGACGGGCCGCGTGAAGTCTCAGCGGGAATTCCAAACCAATGACCCGGGAAATCTTTCCCAGGGAGTAACGAATCCTATGGTAGGCGTTTCTATAACCAGCGTACGGATCCCGTTCTGCCGGAAACAACGGGAAGATATATTCTCCCGGTACATTCTTGTATCTTTCCAGGATACGACTGATCTCCTTGTTTATACCTACCCGCATCAATTGATCGGTCTTGTGACGCCTGTAACAGATTTCACCCGGGAAAACATGCCTCTTTTTTAGCAATGCAATATCGACGAATGACATTCCACGCGTGTAAAAGCTGAACATGAAAATGTCCCGGGCAAGAGATAACGGGCTGTCCTTTTCCAGTTCAATTGCGGATAGTGTTTTAATCACAACCGGATCAAGGGAGCGTTTGAGAGTTTTTTCCGTTTTAATGCTTATATCGCGAAATGGGCAAGGAAGTTCCAGGCCCATCTCCCGACATCCCTTCCTGAAAAGAGCCTTGATATTATGCAGATAAAAACCAATGGTGTTATCGCATATACCCGAAGCGAGTAGTTTCCCCTGGTAGTCGGAAATGATCCGGGAAGAGAGTTTTATGAAAGGAAAATCCTTTTTTCCCAGGTACCTCTGCATGGAACGCAGGCTGGAGGCGTATGCCCGGGCTGTTCCCTCATGACCGCTTTCACGAAGTTCCCGGATTTTCCGTGAAAAATAGAAATAAAAACCGGCTTCGCGGGTTAACACGCCGTAAGTCCTGAACACGTCCTCTATTTCGTATTCCCGGGATTTCTTCTCTATCATTGAAATACACTTTAACAGTACCCTTGAGATACTTTCGCACCTGTGGTTAATCCTCCGAATCGACTCCAGGGTGTTTTCCCCGCCGTCGATAACCCTCCCTTTTACGGGATCAAACAGGGTATCCGAGATACTGAATCCTGTATAAACAACCTTTTTCCTTCCTTGTGAAGAACCTGCACGACTAACGGGAATTTGCCGGACCGGTTGCTCCTTCCTTTTACCAATACTGTTTTAACTGTTGCCATAAGTTTTTTATTAGTTAGACATTTGACGCTTCCTTGTTTCCTGGAAAGGAAGCATAAACTTATATGCATCAAATCGGAAAAAGACCAAAAAAGTTCAGTAACCAAGCGGGAAAATTGCACGAAAGACGGGAAGTCGGTTCCAGACCCGTCGGTAAGGGAACGGTACGTCTTGTATGTATAGGATTTTTTTCAACTTGCCAAACATGAAAAATGGAACAGGGTGAGATGGTAAAGCATGTCCCAATACATCCCCAAGTAAACCACGGGGATTAAACATGGCAGATGGGATTTTTTCGCTGCACAAGAGAAAAAAGGCGGCCCCACCTGCCGCCTGTAGATTGATAAAGAGAGAATTCCATCCTACGCGAGATGATCAAAGCCATATGGATCCAGCTTCCACATCCCCCGTCTGGTAGGTATAGGAGATGAACTCCTCAAGCGCCTTCTTCCATGTAAGATTGAAGGTTTTCATGATGGAGTGTAGCGTGCGGTTGCTGTCTTCATCCAGGCTATCCTCCCCGATCAGGTTCACATCTGCCTCCGGGTCCACATCAACAAACTCCTCGCGGCTCCAAAACACCACTACCGGGATGCTCAGGTTAATATCCCATGTTCCACGCTGGATCAATACCCCGGAGGGCTTGTAGAACGGGTCAAAGCCGTTTGTCTGCGGGTTCCTTTTAGAATTGTAGCCGTGATACAGGCGGAGTTTCAGATCAAACTCCTTGCGGTCCTTCAGGAACCGGATAACTCCTTTTAATCCTACCGGGTTAGTGCCTCCCGTAATTTCCGCCTCGTTGTCATGTTTGGTCTTGTCCCAGGGCGTGGTATCCACGTAGAGATAATCCACCAGTGCATCCGGATCATTGTCGTCAGCTTCTGGTTTCCCGTCAAAGGTAGGTCTCACGTTCTCCGGGGTGAAGAAATGCTGGTGGATATTCTCCTGCCCGTTCTCCACAAACTGGCCGTTCATCAACTCTCCTTTGGAATTGTAGTAATAGATAAACATCAGGTAAACCGGGGCCGGGGTAAAGTTGTTTCCATTTTTATATTCGCCGTTTTTCTGAACGTAAAACTTGCCCTGGCTTCCTTCAGCAAGGGTCCATCCACTGCCGGTCTTCAGTTCATAAGTGATCTCCTGGACACGTTTCATATACCTGGCCGGGGATTCCGGATTTTGGTGGGGACCTCCGGCCTTCTGTATCTCGTTCCAGTCAGCGTGCAGGTGGCATTCAACGAGGCGGACGGTCATTTTTGCCGGGTCCTCATGCAGTTTGTTCTTCGTCTCGTCTTCTGGTATTACAGGATCCTTGCTGCAAGAGTTCAGCGACAGGACAAGGGACACTCCTATCAGAAGTGCCCACACGGTTTTACATGCAATTGTTCTCATTTTTCTTTTTATTTATTAGTGTTGATTATAGTTCTTATAAATTAAAAAATCCAGTTTACACCGCAACGCACATCACGTCCTATATCATGCGCATAGTAACGCGAGCGGTTGGTGTATTCCTTGTACTCACGGTTCAGGAGGTTGTCTGCCGACAGCATGAACCGGACCTGGTGTCCCCGTTTCACGGGAAGTTCAAGACCAGCGTCGAACCCGAGGAGATGGTACGCCGGGGGAGTATACGGGATAAGATCCGTGTCCGGATCAAACCGCCTCTGTTTTGCGGTGAAACGGTGCCTGATGTTCAGACGCAGCCTGAGATGCGATTTCGTCTCGTGGATCCACGCAAGTTCATGGCTGAAACGGAAGGAGGGAATATAAGGAAGATAATTACCCTTTGTCCGTTCGTTTGCCCGTATAAAGGAGACGACGGCATGGTAGTCCCATGAACCGCCCGGAGTGAAACGCAGGTCAAAGTCCATACCGCGGAAGAAAGCCGGGGTCTGCCTGTACTGGAAGACCGGGTATGCCCCCGAAATCACGGTGACTGTCTCTTTCTCCGGCCCGTCATAGATATAGCCGTCCACCCATTGCAGGTAACCGTCCAGACAGACGCTGAACATCCCGTCGCCGTAACGGAGGGAAGATATCCATTTGTAGCTTCTTTCCGAGTGCATCGCAGAGTCTCCCCTGACAAACATCCCAGACCCGAGCTCGTTCCCGTTGCTGTACAGTTCATACACGTGAGGGGCACGCCAAGCCAGACCGAAGTTGGAGGTGAGCCTCCAGCGTCTGGAAAGTTGATAGTGTCCTCCCAGGCTGTAGGACACGTTGTTAAACTTTCTTATCCCGCCATAGGGGCTTCCCGTCCAGTCATAACCACTGGCACGGGTTTCCTGCATATCCAGGCGGAGGCCTGCTTCAACGCCTCCCCTGGCCAGGTGATATTTCCCGATTCCGTATATCCCTGCCTGTGTCTCCGTGTAGTTCGGGATAACGGGCACGAATCCGGTACCCGCGCGGCTGTGGTTCTCGATGAACATGACCTGACCTCCCGCCTCGACCTGCCAGGAGCGGTAATCCCGCTTCCAGCGCAGAAGATGCTGGAATGAATTCAGGTGCAGGGAAACCGCCGGAATGTTAGAATCCAGCCGCCGGACACGGTTTTCCTGCCTATCGTCCTTCTGCCAGGTACTTTGCCAGTGAAGACTTCCCCCCTTCTTCATGCCGAGCCGCATCCTGCCGAATGCGATCTGATGGGTGACCTCCTGGCAGGGAGCCCTGATACCACGGGAGAAGGGATCCGTGTGCAGGGGGCGACCAAGCCGGATACGTTCCGCCAGCAGGTCCTCGCTACCCATCTGGGCGCTGAGCATCACCCCTGTCCGGCTGTAGAAGCGGCTGTAGAAACCTTCCACTCTCAGACGTCCGCGGTCATAGCCCAGAGAGGCAGAAGCGTGATACTCTCTGGTTCCCGTGTTGTTCAGAAGATAGTGCGCAGTGGAACGGTCCCCGGAATTTGACCAGGTTCCCTGCAGACGCCAAGCGAAATCACCGGGAAAAGCACCTTCGAGCTGTCCGGTAGCCACGTAGCGACGCCCGTTACTTCCGTAAAGTGCGGAGATTCCCCCTTGAAGGGAGCGTTTTCTGAAAGGAAGCGGAGACTGCTCCATGACGATAATCCCTCCAAGGGCATCCGAACCGTATCTTACCGCATCGGAGCCCTTGATTACCGAAACAGAGGAGCTGCCGTTCATGTCCACTTCGGGAGCGTGGTCGGCCCCCCATTGCTGCCCAGTCTGGCGGGCACCGTTATGGATGATCAGTATCCGGTTCCCGTACATTCCTTGGATAACGGGTTTGGATACAGTGGTTCCCGTGCTGATGGAACTTACCCCGCTGACACGTTCGAGCAGGGTGGCAAGCGAGGTTCCCAGCGCGTTCCTGATCTCGGGAGATGAAAGGCGCCGGCTCACCACGTTGGGTGACGCCCCGGCACGTTCACCGGTCACGACCACTTCCCCGAGTTTTTGTATGTCCGGGGAGAGACATACGGTATGTATGCTGCTTTCTTTGAATACCTCGTTCAAAGGCACACGCCGGGAACCGTAACCCAGGCACTGCACGAGGACCGTATCCATGAAACACGTTCCATGACCGAAAACAATCATTCCACGGGGGGAGCTGACAAGTAACCGTTCCCCGGTCAGGATATAGGCCCCTTCAATGGGAAGCCCGCTTTCCTGGTCAATGACCAGCAGAGTATCGCGTGTACCCGTCGATTGCCGGTCAGCCTGTACCCGTGCTTCCATGGGAGAAGGGAGGGTACATAGGCAGACAACAAGCAGGCACACATACTGGAGATATGCATGAAATGTCATACTTGAAAAAATATAAACGGGTTATAATCTGTTAAGACAGGACATGAAAAGCCCCTGCACGCAATCACAGTGATGGCATGCGAATCCCTCAAGGGAGTTATGACAAACACACAGGGGGTGCACGGAGGAAATGCGGGAAAAGAATGACGATGACATCTGTTTCCCCGGAGATAAGATACCTTACAGGCCTGCTAGTCGGAATATAATCGTATATAAAAATCCCTGCCTCGACAAACGGGGAGAGCGTAAAGAGACAGATGGTACAATTTTCAGGAGAATCGTGACGGGAGTGTCCCTGTTCGTTATAGGATACGCACGAATGTTCCCCGTGAACATGAAAAGCTTTCACGAGGAAAAAGGGCATCAATGTCAGCAACAACATACATGCTATGACAGCCCGCTGTCTCTGTCTTTTTTTCGTACGATCCATTAGTTTGCAAAATTAACGGTTTTAATCATCACTCGCAATACCTACAAATAATGATTTGCAAGCATAAACACCATGTATATTTGTTACGGATACCAGACAGACCGTTTTATTCCTCCAACCAGTCGTCTGAGAGCCCGAAACTCCTGTCACGAAACAATTCAGCCAGACCTGAGATTTGTTTGAAACGGAGTAACTCGTTCTTGTCCATGCCTATGTTGCGCATGATCCAGCTGTCGGACATACCCGATTTTGACAGTTCCGCCACAATACCTGTCATAAGTTCCAGCGAGTGCATTCCCCTGGCCCTGTTATGACGGATAGTCGAGGCCATCCTGTTCGAGATGTCTTTGTTTATGACCGTTACAGGCAGCAATCCGTTCTCGCGCTTGTAAATCCTGCCGGATGTTTTCATAACCAGATAGCGGTGGTAACCGTCAACCAGCTCGTAGATATCCTCTTCTTCCCGGTAATAACACACGAGGGGCATCGTGTAACCGTCTTCCCAGATGGACAGTTCCAACAGTTTCATCTCCGGGGGAGCAACGACATTCGGGTTATAGCTGTTGGCCACGATTTTCTCGACTGGCACGGCCTTGACGTTATACGCCGGACTTTTAAAACTTGACATGACAATCACAATTTATATCTTTTCAAAACTCTCTCTTTCATCTCCCTCTCCCGTTTGGTCTGCGTGAAACCCATATACTTGCAGGTATGATCGTTTTTCAGGATGCAGACGCACATTCGTTTGTAAGTGGGTATTTCACGAAATTCAGGGATATCTATCTCGTCTATATACTCCATGCGGACGGGCCTCTTGTCAGTCCGGTATGCCGTGCATTCTTCCACCGTGAACGGTACACCGGCCGCACGCAGCTTCCCAATCGTTTCCTCTCTCAGGCAGCCTCCTTTTTCCCTCCAGAATTTCTGGCTCACCCTCAGTTTCTCCAGGTAGTTCTCCCTTGTCGCCCGGGGAAGCGTGTCAAGGAGGAAGTACATGTACTCTTTCCACGTGAACCCGTCCGGACAACTGATGGAGCGCCAGCCCATCGCAACCGTGTTCCCGTACATTCCGGCGAAACTGACGCCGTTGACCCGGCTGACCATGCGTCCCCAGGTATCCGGATCAATAACTTTATAAAGATGCAGGGTCGAAACGGCCTGTGAGATAAACGGGCTGGCCACCCTCTGGCGGGACAAGGGAATCCCGGCCTGGTAATACAAGTCATACAAACGGTTATAATCCCAACCATACCGGGCATACCCCGTCCACACGTCCGTTGTCTTCCAGTCGTATATCGGGTAGGCGTTATAAGTGTAATATCCTACACGGTGAGTCCACTTGTAGTTGGCCAGCTTACGGTAATTCTTGTCGGAATGAATCGCCCGCCACCGGTTGAAGCTCTCCTGCGTGCGGATCCCCACGAGGCAGCAAACACGCTTGCATCCCTTCTTACGACGTATCCAGGAAGGGAAAAGAGACTGGAAGTCGTAATCCCACAGGCTGTCGTTCCAGAAATCAAAATCTTTCACGCTAAGAGCGGTGCCCGGCATCTGGCGAACCCAGATATTCTGGTACCCCTCTTGCCAGGGACGCCAGTACTGCTGGTACATGGAAGTACATGTGGGTACCTTGAAGGGGACACAACAGTGGAACACTTCAAGGATATCCCGGTTGTTGGAAAACATCCTTTCCACGTACTCCGTGCTCTGGCGGTACTGCACCTCGTAATCCATGTGGAACACACCCAGTTTTCTACCGGGTGCATGCATGCGGATATAATCCATGCACAAATGGAGAAGGATACCGCTATCCTTGCCACCGGAAAAAGAGACATACACGTAATCAAAATAGTCAAAGATGATCTTCAATCTCCGGTTGGCGGCCTCGTGGACATCCATCCGGCGCATCATGCCCCACCTCCTTCATGATAACGCATCTTGACATACTTCTTCCACTCGACACAGGGGATAAAATTCTTCATTGAAAAGTCTTCCACGTGGCGTTCGTGTACAACGGCCACAAGGGAACCATCAGAAGAAAAATCATGGATAATACGGTCCAATAACACCTCTATTACAGAGGAGTTATCCCCGCTAATATAGTAGTTATCTATGCAATTGTTTGTCAAGGTCATTTTCACGGGCATGAATCCCAACACCCTTTGCTCATCCATGGCAATGTACCAGACATGGTTACGCGTCGTTTTGAAAGGGTAATTATTATTTTGCCGCAATACGGCCGGGTTCATTACCAAAGGGGCGACAAGGTCAAAAAGCCGACCGTCCAATCCTTGTAACTTCAGAATGTTCATGATTCCAATCCGTTATTACTAAAAATCGAATGTGTACCTATTATGCGTTTGTCCGTGATTTCCGACATTATCATGCCGCAAGCACGTTACAAATGACTATCCGCAAACATGGATATCAATGGGGACAGGAATGATACCTCCTGAGTTTCCAAAAGGGAGAAAAACATAAGAATGAACAATAATGCCACGGGAACGATCTCCACACCCCATTCCCCTATCAGCTTAAAAGTCACGTGCAAGTCACATACCCTTCTTTCCGAAAACATATGACCGGAAAGGCAGGAGCAGAGAACACGGAAAAAACAATTCAAAATTTAGTACATGATATTAAAAAATTATACATTGAAAATCAGAGGAGCTACCCGCCAATCAACGGGTGATTGGCGGGTAGCCCTCTGGCTTAAAATAAAAAATCACCTTACCAGATTCGGGTTTTTCTGGGAATCCATATCAGGATATGGAAGATACATCAGATTGTCACTCCATGTCCTGTTCGTATATTCTACAGACTCCTTTACCAGGATCCCGTCGGCGACTTCAACAGCCGTGTTCTCCGCTCTTTCCTTAAAGGTGTCTTTCAGCCTGTTCATACGGAACTGGTCCGCACGGCGTGTGACAAGGGCCACCCAGTAGCCTGCCACCTCCCAACCATGCTCCTTATAAGCCGCTTCGGCAAGGTCATCTGCAGAAAGTCCGGTGAGCGGTTCCAGTCCGGCACGCTCGCGGACATCATTCAGACACTTGAATGCCAACTCGTCCGTCTGCCCCGTCCTGGCCTTGGCCTCCGCATACCACAACAAAACCTCCGAATAACGAATGATTCTATGCCGATGGTCATTACACATGTTCTGACTGGCCGGTTTTGTATAATCATACGGGGCACTGGTATTCACTTTTGACGCAGGATCCCAGTTGACGGAGAATATACTGAACATGGGGTGATGTTCCGGAACGACAGGGGTACCGTCCTCCTTCAACTCCCACCAGTCAACCAACGTTCCGTCTTTCAGACGAATCTTGGGATCATAAGTCGCATCTTTTCTCGGACCGTCAGGAAACTCCTTCCAGAAACGAATTTCACCCCAGGCGTCTCCCCAACCGCCCAGCGATTCAAACTGGTTACATGAAGTAAGCTCCGAATCCTGGGCCCAATCCACGAACGGTGAATAGTTTATGCCGAGCACCGTCTCATTATTATAGTTATTGCTCATAGCATACACATCTTTGTAATCCTTATCGAGCTTATACTCGTATTCACCTCTGTTCACACCCTCAATGACCTCCTTCGCCTTTTCAGCAGCCTTTGCGTAATATTCCGTTTTGTTCATCGGCCAGCCGGCCATAGCCATATACACTGCTGCCAAAGTAGATTTGGCTGCCTGCCGGGTTACATACACATTCACTCCGTTCAGAAAGCGGGGGCTGCCACTGTAACCCGTAGGCAATACGGCCTCAGCTTCGGTCAGGTCCTGCACAATATGACCATACACTTCTTCCACGGGGGATAGAGGTTTGGTATAATCATCGTTGACATTGTCCAGATTCATCGGCAGCGGTCCCCAAAGTCGCACCAAGGTAAAATAAGCGTATGCCCTCCAGAATTTAGCCTGCCCGAGGGCGATATTTATCTCATCTTGAGTGGTAGGTGTTTTAGAGGCCCCCTGTATGATCAAATTGGCAGCCTTTACAATGGCATAATGCATGTTCCACGCATCTTTGACACCCTTGTTGTTGTTTGCTGCGGCAAACTTGTCCATTTCTGCGGCAGGCTGTTTGTTGCTCCCCGGATTGGTCGTTATATCATCCCCCTGCCACTGGGGCAGCTGCATGTTCGTATATATCTGTGAAAGATTGACTTTCTGGTAAAGGGCATATATGCTCATGTTCAATTCATCCTGGGTAGAGAAGAAGTTTTCCGGAGTGAGTTTTCCCCTGGGATCTTCCGTTAAGAAATCACTGCACGACATCAGTGAAAATGACAGGGCAACCATAGTGCCTGCTATTATTTTTATTTTCATAAGTTCTTCTATTTTAGATTTAAAAATTCATCCGGAGACCGAATGTGAATGTTCTTGGGGAAGGATAGGCTCCCATGTCAATACCCGCGTCAACGTCAACGCTGCTGTTCGAGAAGGTAGTACCGGCCGGATCCATCCCCTTGTACCCGGTTATTGTAAAAAGGTTCTGACAGCTGAAAGTAAGCCGCAAATCAGCGAATCCCGTTGTCTTTTTGGGGAAAGTGTATGAAAGACTGATATTCTCCAGACGAAGGAAGTCCGCGTTCTCCAGCCATTTGGTTGAAACCGGCTGCAGATTATTTCCACCTTCGGTCAGGCTCGGGTATGTTGCCGAAGAGCCAATCTTGTCGAATCCCTTCAGATAGGCGTCTGCCAGAGTTACAAAGCGGGAATTCCCTTCGGCCGAAGCCATCGTATATCTTACAAGATTCAAACGTTTGGCTCCGAAAGATCCGTTGAAGAACAGGTTCAGATCCCAGTTTTTATAAGACAGGGAGTTATTCCATCCCAGGGTGAAATCGGGATTGGCCTTGCCGATGACCTTGCGGTCGCCACCGTCTATCATCTGATTTCCATCTACATCCGTGTAAGTGTCATGTCCCTTTTCATCTAAGCCGGTCCATTCATATCCCCAAAAAGTACCGATGGCCTCACCCGGCTTGATAATGGTGGCATAATCAACCATACCGGCAGCCGGACTGGAGCCGTTGATGAAATCATTCTCACCACCGGAAAGGCGTTCCACGCGGTTCTTCAAATAAGTACCGTTCAAGGTGGAGGTCCATTGGAACCGGTCATTCTGCATAATCCGGGCGGTCACGCTCAAATCAATACCACGATTACTGATTTCGCCGTCATTCACCCAAAAAGAGTTACCGCCGACATATCCGGGGATACTTCTTTTAAGCAACGCATCTGTAGTACGCTTATAGAAATAGTCCACACTGAAATTCAGCCGCCTGTCAAACAGGGAGAACTCCAAGCCCAGGTCGAACTGTTTGGTCTTCTCCCACGTAAGCTCAGGAGTCGCTATGTCATTTGCCCAATAACCGGTAAAATTACTGTTGGTTCCAAAATTGTATGCAGTAGCACTCATAAGGCCCATGGTCGCGTAAGGACTGATAGCCTGGCTACCCACAATACCATAACTGGCGCGAAGTTTAATGTCCTGAACCGAGGAAACATCCTTCATGAAATCCTCATTGCTCAACGTCCAAGCTGCGGCAATAGAAGGAAAGTACCCCCATTTCTTTTTGGCAAAGCGAGAAGAACCGTCGGCACGAAATGTTCCGGTAAGCATATAACGATCCTTATAATTGTACATGACACGGGCCACTCCCGACATCAACGCCCATTGCTCGTAACCATTGTTTGCATCACGAGAGGAAGCCATACCCACATTCCACCAGCCCACACCCTCGGTCAGGAGGTTGTTACCGGTTATACCCATTGTCCTGGTTTCGGAGGAGGTCACCTCATATACGGCCGTGGCTGTCAGATGATGGTCGTTCCAAGAACCCGTATATGTCAGGTTGTTGGAACTCTGCAGCATCAGGCGGTAAGTGTCATTGTTGCCCATACCACTCTTGGTCCCCACTCGTTTGGAGCTGAAACTATAACTTTTCCCGTCATAATAGTCCACGCCATTGGTTGTGGTGAATGTCAGCCCCTTCATTATATCAAGGCGCAAATCAACACGTCCGTTGAAAACATTGGTCATTGTCTCTCCCGACTGCAGCTTTAGGATACCGACCGGGTTGGAAGCTATGGAATTATAAGTATCGGTGTTATAGTTCCCGTTTTCGGCCATCATCGTCATGGTAGGCGAATAGTTCAAAGCAATCCAGATCGGATTATCCTTACCGGAGGCAAAAGATCCCCCGCGACGCACACCGTGGGAAGCATTGATGTCAGCCGTGATATGCAGCCAGTCGGTAAGCTGTGAGGAAAGATTCGCCTTCGCCTGATAACGCTCGTTCTTCGATTCAATGACCACACCTTCCTGGCTCATGTAGTTGGCGGAAATGTAATATTGGGTCTTCTCGCTACCATTGGAAAGAGCCAACTTGTAATTCTGGGTGATCCCCGTACGGAAAATCTCATCCTGCCAGTCGATGCCCGCCGTTCCGTTCTGATAGGATTGCATCTCTTCGTTTGAGAAATCAATACCTTTGACCTCCTTGAGCGCCAGAGCGTAATCGTATGCTCCAAGGATATCGTATCTCTTATATACATTGGAAACTCCCACTGATGCGTCGAACATAATTTCACGCACACCGGCCTTACCACTCTTGGTAGTGATCAGAACGACTCCGTTCGAACCCCTGGAACCGTATATGGCAGTGGACGATGCATCTTTGAGAACCTGCATCGAACGGATGTCCTCGGGATTGATACCGTCCAAACCGCTTTCGCGGACGATTCCGTCAACCACATACAAAGGGTCGTTGCTTTTGCTGATGGAGTTAGCACCGCGGATGCGGATTTTCACGCTTCCCCCGGGGACGCCGCTGTTCTCAACATGAACGCCACTGACACGCCCCTGAAGAGCGTCTGCAACCTGGGTTATAGGCTGGTCCTTGAAATTTTTGTTGTCCAGCACGGCTACGGAACCGGCCATATCCGCTTTTCTTACAGCACCATAGCCAATAACAACCACCTCGTCAAGGACTTCGGCATCTTCCTTCAAAACGATGTTTAACGGTTCACCTGTCCAGGCTATTTCCTGGCTCTGATAGCCGACATAAGAAACAACAATTATATCCCCTTTTTTTACGTTCCTAAGGGAAAAATCACCGTCAAGTCCCGTAATGCTGCCGTTTGTCGTCCCTTTGACAAGTACGGATGCACCGATAATGCTTTCGCCATTGGCATCTTTGACAACTCCTTGACAGATATCACTCTGTTCGATAATTTGTCCCCTCAGGGAAGGGTAGTCAGGGAACGCATAAACCTGCATCCCACACAATAGCGAGAGCGACAGAATTGCTCCCGCTGTTTTTTGAAGTGTATTCATAAATTATTTAGTTAGGAAAAAAAGTTCGATAAGAAACATGTTCAGGCGTTATGCTCTTTTTAATACAAGTTCTGTATTCTACCCGGATCATATCTCCTTGGTTGAAACGCTGAAAGTTTCAATAAGGGTATTACCATCTGTTATATATTCTTTTTCCAAACGGTTAACCTCCTTGTCGTCAATGTAGCCTATTACTGTTATATGAAGTCGTTTACCCGCCTCCGAGATACTGGAAACCGAACCGGCACAGGTCATGAAAAACGCGTTCCCATTTGTACGACAAGACATGGTTGCCGTCCTTATTTGGGCAGAATAGGAATCACCAATGTATTCTCCCTTGTCATTGTACAACTTGGCAGGACCACCCTTGTCAGCACCACCGATACTTACACTCACTTCAAATGAATCTGTGTCACCGGACTGTTGGATTACAATTTTATGAATTCCTGTCTGAAAATCAGATGCGTTTTCCGTTCGTTCATTGTCACATCCTATAAATATAAATCCGGCCAAGAACAAGACAACACTCCATAATGTGAATTTACTTTTCATATTTATATTTACAACAATAATTGATAAAAATAATATATCTATAAATCTTGCCAAGAAGAATATTAATCATCTAAGGCAAACAAATTGTATAATTAGCAACAATATATTTATTGAATATAATACGCAGCGCATTATTTACTGTGCAAATAAAAAATAAGATAAAATATTATTGATTATCATTTTGGCTCTATGATTTATCAATATGGTCTAGCAATTTGGATTATATAAAACAATATTATGTAACAGAGTTAATTCATCAAATAGTAGTATGAAAGATTTATATAACTAATCTACATCTTTCCAAATTGCATTCCTTTAGTCAAAATACTAAAACTTCCAATAAAAGAATTTTAGTTCGTTATGTATTCTTGTTTTAAACGAGTGACTTCTTTGTTCATAACATAAGTCATTATCTGAAACCGTTTATTTGTCATTTCCTTAAGATTCTATTAAGAATCAATACAGAGATAGAAAAACACATTGTTCTTCGTATGTTAGGATAGTTATTGATCTTCTCCTGCATACGTCCTGAACAGTTCTAAGAATTCAGGTTCATTGTTATATAGCCATTCTCCTTTTTCGCCTACGGTAACTCTATGCATCACTGTTCACAATATCTCCATTATCCTGATGTATTCTTTATCAACCAAACACAGGTATTGTACTAACTTTCCTAGTACCGATTCCATTGTGCCCCTCCGTATGTGCTTATGGTGTTTCCTCTCGCTGCACAGCGTGCTTTCTATCTGATTTTTGTAACAGAAAGAGGACTGGAGATGTCCTGTTGGGAAAAAACTAAAACTTTTGGCAGGTAATATGACTTGTTTTAGTAAAAGAAGCATATGGAAGATACACTTACGAAGGAAAAGGGAGCATTGTCATTGCGCAATCTGATAATGCTATACAATGTTGTAAAAAGATATCATTTTCATAACTCAACAGCTTGAAATTCCAGAGCAAAAAAGAATGCACTACCTAAAATCAGGGGACAGGTTATAATTATTTGTCAAAGTTTTTAATCGACTTAGTTGGAGGATGGGGCGGTTGCATCCATTTTCACAAAGCAAAGCTTAAAGAGTATTTTGTAACATACGGTTTTATGACATAAAAAACGGAACAAGCTGCCTTTTTCCATCCTATACAGGGAAATGACCATAAATTCAAAAATACTAGGACAGCTTTCTTCTTTTAAAAGGATTTTTTTAAGACTTCAGAGAACCAGTATTAACTCAAAATTCATTTTTCAACAAGGTATATCAAATCAATAAAAATCCGAGATATTCCCATTAAAAATAACATACTCAATAAAAACCATAAACAATAAAAATGTTATATCATGTTTCTCCAGATACATAAATGTACTGCTTGTTTTTGTCTCATTTGTAAAGATCTCACAATCGCATGTTTCCAAATATAATCTGGAAACATGCGATTGTGAGATCCTAAATGTTCATAATTATCTTGCCAGATCCCAATGACTATAAAAGAAATCATCTTTAAATGAGCGTTGTATCATCGTATATTGATCAATTCGACAGGTTGCCTCTTTACATTATCCAAAGGCATACTATAATATCTAATATTCTTAAAATCAATAGTTTTTAGGTCAATACAACGAATATTACTATTATACATAGTTCGATAATAAATGATACAATTTTGTGTATCTGTAGCAACTGTAAACTGAGTAGCACTTGGTACATCAGCAGAAGCTTTTCCCCATGGCTGCTCAGTACCTGTTGGAATATCGAAATTATTCAGGATATGAAATGCCTGAAAAATACTTTCCTGAGCAGAGGCCTGTTGCGGAGCTGTCAATTGGAAGAAAGTAGCACGGACAAATCGAGATGGAGGAGTAAAATCACCCGGAAGTCCAAGTAGACCAGCTCCATGTCCGAAGGATTTCATCTGTAAAGGACCATAATTATGTTCCGGAGGTGTACCAGGTTGTAAATTGATATAATTATTCAAATTTGTCCAATGCCATTCCAAACCGGGAGAATTGGTCAAAACTCCCAAAGGATTTTCATAAAAATGCATGATTTCATCTACTATCTCAAGGACAATCTGTCGCCCAGAAGGTTCAGTAAACCGCCAATGAACAGTAGAAGAACGGGGATCAATATTGGTAACACGTATATTTTGAAGTTTTTCCTTGACTTCATTTACATTTCCACATTCACCTAATACATAAGACACTAACTGGAAGTCCGCTAAACTTCTCTCCTTTTGGGATGGATCATAAGGAGGATATTTTCCATAATTAGGGAAATAAAAAAGGCCGGCAGACAAGCCCTTTTCATTTACTCCTTCTACCATAAATTCCTTTTGTTCCACGGACAAGCCTATGAATCCATACTTGGTTGTAAATTTCATACCATCCATCCCGGAAGGGGTAAGTGACTGAAGCTCCTGATGGCGGGGCACAACTACATACATTGTATTCATAACACTTTCTGCCCATTCAATAGTACGTGCCGTAACGACTGTGCCATCACCGCTTTTTAACGTAATACCTGTACAAGCATCCATCGGTGCTTGTGATTGCAGCCCAATTGTGGCCAGCAAAATTAACGATTGTTTTGAGTTCATAAACCACTATTTTTTATGTTTTAATAATAAAACAGTTGAAAGATAAAACTGTTTGAAATAAGGGGAATAAATGAAAAAGTAGAAAAAGCTGAGAATGCTTTGCTGATCATTGATTAAATATAAGCAAAGAAAATGTCATAAAAGTGTAGGGCGTTTTCTTCAATAATCCTCCTCCAATGTGTAGCATGGGGGGCTATTCATCAAGACAAACAGATAGTTTGATATCGTTTGACATCCGACACGCTTTCCAATAACTTCCGAGAGTGTCAGTAGCGATTCGGCCTTGCCCAGCGGTGACTCTTCGAGGTAGTCGGTGACATATAGGAACGGGATGTCCAGTTCTTTCAATTTATCCTCCATTGAGTTTGTCCCGTTCACGCCGTAGAGCTGACGAGGGCCGGGTCGAACGAAAGCAGCACTCATAGTTGATGTTCCCTTAGTAACCGATGCCGCCGATACTGTCGTGGTGCGCCTGGACCCCGGGATTGGAGATATACTCTTACCCGATACACCGGCTAGGCGGCCGGCCTCGCCGACTACATTGAGCATTGCGATATGAGTCGAGGATATACAGGCGATGCGTTTGGCTTCGACCGTCAAAACTTGTCCCTCAAATCCTTCGGAAAGGGGTTCGCCGTCTCGGGCGATGAATAGCTGTGCGGTAACGCTGTCCGCTCCTGCCACGGGTTCGTGACGGTGATCAATACATCCTCCTTTCCGTCGGCATCTTGGATATCGAAGTCGGAAGCATATTCCGAAGTGTAAACCGGTTGAGTGAGACCTGTCAGGCGGGCACTCCTGTTGTTACAGCCTGTCCATACTAGCGCAAGTAACAGTAGCGGGGGCAATTTATTAGCACTTTCATATAATTATAATATGTGGGACACTATTTCTTAATTTTTCCAAGATTTTGAGGTGATACCAATGAACAACTCAAAATTGATGCCTGGCATTGGGCAGGATAGTACCGAGAAATAATCCTCGTTGAGGAGATTATTGAGCAAATTTCAACTGAACATCCATCGGTTTGAGCAACAGCTTCTTCTCAAATAAGATGTTACTCATGAAATACCGGGGTAGATCTCCAGTCAGTGTGTAGTCGTTGCTCGACATGGTGAAACACTCCGAGTAGAACGCCCACTTGTAGAGAAATGCCCATGTACCCCATGAAAGGCGTCCGGTCAGTGATGGGGAGTATTTCGGGACGTATGGCAATTGTTTTCTTACCGACTGGTCGGCAGGGGACATCTTTTCGCCCTCGTTTATTGAGGGAGTCCACGAGTAGGATCCGCTGAGGTCGATGAGCCAGTTTTTGCCGGCTGTACGGCAAGATTGGCTTTTACCTCGACACCATAAGCATGTACCTTTTTCACGTTTCGTGGTGAGAAAAAGCCCTTGGTTGTCGGTAGCCAGATGATCCGATCCTCGATTTAGGAATTGAACCACGTGGCACTGCCATCCAGTTTGTAGACGTTCTTCTTGTCGACATCGAAACTCACGCCCGCATCATAACTGAAACCGTGCTCGTTTTTCAGACTGGAGTTCCCACCGGGTAAAAAGTAAAGATCATTTAAGGTTGGGAAACGGTAATTATGCGAAATCGAAGTTTTTTATCATTATATCCCCTTTATGGGAAAGTAGATTGGACAAGCTCATTACTCCCCCTGAAACGACAAAGTAACCGTTATGTTGATCTCTCAAAATTTTTCCCAGTTGTAGCGTGACTACGGTAACAAAAGAACTACTATCATATAAAGAGTGAGGCCAGAGGGATTATCGTAAACGATATCGCACGTATCAAAGCTAATCTTGGGATGTCACACTTGGCCCAAAATGGGTAAGGAGCAGAAGTCCTGTTAATAACCGTCCAGCTGAATACCACCCATACTGCCGCTAAAAGAAGGAAATATAAGAGTCTTATATTTTGAATATCACAATATTAGAATACTTGGATATTTAGTCTCTTTATTTATCTGAATTACGGTTTCCTTTTTACACGAAATACATTTATAAAAGAGAGAAAAAAATTTGAGAAATTGTAGATTCAGTTAGTATTTTAGCACAAAGAACTAAAATGATAAATAATAGAGCCAAAAATGAAATATATTATTTTATAAAAACTAAGATCTTTGCAAAATAAAATCAAAACACAAAGCATCATGAAGAAAATTTTTACAACTTTGTTTTTATCTGGTATTTTTATGTATCACACAAATGCCCAGACTGCGGTAGAAGGTAATAAATTCTTGGACAACTGGTCCATTGGGGTTAGTGCAGGAGGAACAACCCCGTTAACACATCACTCCTTCTTTGGAAATATGCGCCCAATCACGGGGATAGAATTGAATAAACAATTGACACCGGTTTTTGGTTTCGGTCTAGAGGCAGTCGGAAGTTTTAACACTTCACAAAGTCGGACAGTTTTCGACCGCTCCAATGTTAGTCTATTGGGGCTGGTGAACCTGAACAATCTTTTTGGAACCTATACGGGAACCCCAAGACCTTTTGAAATCGAAGCGATCGCCGGAATCGGGTGGTTGCATTATTACATGAACCAGGGAATGGGTTCCGATCAGAACAGCATGTCAACAAAACTGGGGCTAAATTTTAATTTTAACTTGGGAGAAAGTAAGGCGTGGACACTAGCTCTCAAACCAGCCTTGGTCTATGATATGAACGCTATGGGTTCCGAGCCCGTGTGTTTCCACTCTAAACAGGCAGTATGGGAGATATCTATCGGACTGAAATATCACTTCGGATGTAGTAATGGGAAACATCATTTTACAAAGGTGAGACCTTACGACCAGCAGGAGGTGAATGTTCTGAACGAGAAAATCAATCAACTTCATTCACAAATCGGAAAAAATGCCGAAGCGTTGGAGGAAGCAGTTCAGAAAGTGACGGAACTGGAAGTTGCGTTGGCCAAATGCCAGAGCCAAGAACCAAAAATCATGAAAGACACTATTGACAACAGCAGAAAGACACTGGAATCCGTCATAACTTTCCGCCAAGGCAAGACAACCATTGACAACTCTCAACTCCCGAACATCGAACGTATCGCGACTTATTTAAAGAACCACAAGGAAGCAAGTGTGGTCATCAAAGGATATGCCTCCCCTGAGGGAAGTGTGGAAGTGAACGAGCGGCTTGCTCAACAAAGAGCGGAGATTGTAAAAAAAATGCTAACGGACAGGTATGGAATTGCAGGAAAACGGATTGTAGCCGAAGGCCAGGGAATAGGGAACATGTTCGAGGAGCCTGATTGGAATCGGGTAAGTATCTGTACAATCAATGTGGAAAAGGAATCTCACAAGCACTAAATGGTCTGGATATAAACCGGGAAGATACAATTGTCTGAACCGAATGCATTAATAATTTTTATCTATACTTAATTTGAATGTCATGAACAAGTATATATCTGAAATGATCGGGACAATGGTTCTTGTATTAATGGGATGTGGAAGTGCCATTTTCGCAGGGGATACGCCTGGGGCAGTTAGCACTGGAGTGGGTACGGTGGGAGTTGCCATGGCCTTCGGACTGTCAGTGGTCGCCATGGCATACACCATTGGCGGGATATCTGGTTGTCACATAAACCCAGCGATTACGCTGGGTGTATACTGCTCGGGAGGAATGGGCGGTAAAGATGCCCTGTTATACATGATTTTTCAGGTAATCGGAGGGATTCTTGGGTCGACCATACTTTTCATACTGGTTTCCACGGGATCATATTCCGGTCCCACTATGACAGGGAGCAATGGCTTTGGTGAGGGAGAAATGTTACAGGCCTTTATTGCCGAGACCGTTTTTACATTTATTTTCGTTCTTGTAGCACTGGGAGCTACAGACAAAAGGAAAGGGGCCGGTAAATTGGCGGGGTTGGCCATCGGATTGACACTTATCCTCGTGCATATCGTGTGTATCCCAATCACCGGGACATCGGTAAATCCTGCACGTAGCATAGGACCAGCGCTTTTCGAGGGGGGCAGCGCGATTTCCCAACTTTGGCTTTTTGTTGTCGCTCCCTTAACAGGAAGTTTGGCTAGTTCCATTGTGTGGAAAACTATTTCTCACCATAGTGATAAACAACAATGATGGAAAAGAGGATGATTGGAGCCTTCGCTTCTCGTGTCATCCTCTTTTGTTTGATACGCTAACAAGTAATATCTTTTGATAGCATTCATCTGTATATGCCTCTTTCCCGTGAAAGAGCAGAGAGTTTGATATCACTAATTTCGACATTGTTATACTGTATAATTACCAATCGCATATAATGTGTTTAAATTGATATTTCAGTATATGACAAAAATTTTAACACAATATAAAATGTCAAAAAGTAACTCTTTACAGAATTCCAAGGTGTTTGTTATGCGTGGAAATGTGATAGACATAGCCGTGGGTGTAATCATTGGCGGCACCTTCGGGAAAATAATTTCTTCAGCAGCGGCGGACATCATCACCCCGATAGAAAAGCCAATAGGCGACACTAAGTTCTCGGAACTGAGATGGGGCTATATTTCGCCCGGATAGTCAGCGAGATTGAACAGACGACCATGTTAAAGAAACGAAAAACGTTTGTTTAAACGGCATGATCGGTATCAGGCAGGGAAAGTGTCTAAGGAATAACAGACTACTCCTTGAGGGTGGCGACTTTCCTCTACCTAAACGACAAAATAGTACGAACATTAAAACTGTGATATGACTAAAGCAGATATTATAAAGCGGATCTCCGAGGAACAAGGGATTGACCAAAAGACCGTTGCCTTGGTAATCGAGGGTTTCATGAAATGCGTGAAGGATGCACTTGGCAGAGGCAGAAGTGTATTTCTGCGCGGGTTCGGCACATTTTCTTTAAAGAAAAGGGCAGCAAAGAAGGC
This sequence comes from Bacteroides sp. AR20, assembly GCF_964250605.1. Taxonomy (NCBI): domain Bacteria; kingdom Pseudomonadati; phylum Bacteroidota; class Bacteroidia; order Bacteroidales; family Bacteroidaceae; genus Bacteroides; species Bacteroides sp. AR20. The sequence goes on from NZ_CAXUGK010000024.1 coordinate 66,151, forward strand.
ACAGAATATCCAGCAGCACACAACTATATTTATTCCGGCTCGTAAGGTTCCCCATTTTAAACCCTCGGATTCTTTTCTATTGTGCCGGGAAGGAGATAATCGAAAATAGACTAGCCATAGAACTATTATTACTTGTTATAGTCGGCTTGTATTTATGATGGCGAAAATTTGATTTTTCTGCTTTAAATTTATCTGTGAAATAGAACACATTTCCACTGACTGTTATGCATTTTATTTGGGGCGTTGATTACCGATATTTGTATTTATAGTTTTTACTATATTACATATGGAGTAAATCCTTTCTCATACTTTTCCACATGGAATCCAAACAATGGAATAGGCTTTTGCAAAGAATATCAGTGAGGTTAATCTATGGTATTCGCCAGCATTACTCTTGTGTATAATATAATGTACCTCGAAATGTTTGTCGACTTCACATGCTTTATATTCTATGTGAAAGACTTGTTGCCCTTCCAAAGTAATACAAGGAAGTTTCATACCTCCAAATAGTGTATAGTCGAAATAGTCAATCTGAAATTCATACCATCTGTCATATGGATCGGCTTGTTTTGCCGTACTATCCTCATTCGCACAAAAGGGTGGATATTGAAAATACCCGAATAATCCTCTCACTATTCTACCTTTAAAGTACAAAAGGCCTACAGGAATTATACACTTTCCTGACATGCAGTGTAAGGGAATTGTATGCTTTTTATTTATACCCTTGTATGTCCCATATTTTTTAAGGGACCGTTGAAATATATTTCGTCATTATTACCTTTCCTCTCTTATTTTTATGGGGAAAAAAGATTTATGTACGAATATGTGACATGGGAGGAATTCTCGTGGAAGAGGAAAAAGAGAAATAACAGATTCTTGTCACACTCGAACGGACTGGTAGTAACTGTACCGTGGGACCCGGATATTCGATTTCAGCTAAATGTCCCTGTGTGACGAGCTGAAAAAGTGAAGTATCGGCTGACAAGCGATACCTTTCGGTATAGGGACCTAATATTATTAACATCCATCGTCTGCACCTTCTACTTTAGAATATGTTTGCAAAATAATATGAATTCCATTGAGCTTACAATAAATTTTAATACGATCAGATACGGATATTATGCGACAAAATCAGTTTCGAGATCTACAATTATGAACGCTGGATAGGAATGTGACGGACGGGATTTCACCTTCTCATTAAATTCCGCCAGACAAAAGAGAGAATAGCACAAATAATAGAAGAACGGGTGATCATCCCCATAATAATCGAACTTTTGGGAAAAACATTTACATAAAATACTATCGGGAAGAGACTTGTCGTCTGACAACCAATGGGAGGCCGTTTGTTGGAATCTCCAATTCAAGCACGGGGCTGGTATTTTTTTAGGAAGTCCACATCCAATGGACAAACTTGTATCATAAATACTCCCTATATAATACGGAACAGATGCGTGAGTTGTAGGCGGTAGTCACCCCCTGATAACGGTTCGCACGGGCATACGACATACCTTAACAAAAGGTGTACACCTGCCTTACAGTTCTGTAAACCATGTGCACCTTTTGTATTTACACTCCACTACTATTTATTGATATTCATGTTAGTTGATTATATATCAAAATCTGCCATTCCCAGCAGCTTATTTTCTTGCCGGAAGGCATCGATTGTCAAACTTAAAAAGAACGAACCGTATGAAAGCATTAACGACACACCGTCTGCTGGATTGCTTCAGGAAAGCGGTCCAGGGAGAAGAATCCATCTCAGAAAACATATTGTCATCCGCTTACGATGAATTACTAGACTATCTGCTACAACTTGCAAAAGGTGAACTGCCCTTTCTTGAAAAGCTCCGGTACCTATATCATCTGGAAGTGGAGTTGGACACCTGCCTGAACATGGTGGAGAAAACTACCAGCAAACATCTACATGTATGTCTGAAAAAGGCAGTCGCTCTTGTCAAGACCGAAATCGAATTACTCCGTTTCTCCGTAGAACATCCCGAATACTGCGCTGTTCATCCGGCTACAGAAGAGAATAACGCATCCGTTATCTCCCTCCACTGGAAGAGTTCCCTAGTAAACCTGATGGAGCTGATCGCCTCATTGTACTACTTGGGAGTGATAACGGACGGCAACGGTAACCGGCAGTCATTCGCTTCCCTGGTGGTAGCATTCGAAGGATTCCTGCACATCCGAATTCCCAAGCCCTATGATTTACGTGCAGACCTTGCCAGACGCAAGAAAAGTCTCTCGGTATTGCTCCCAAAACTCCGGGAGGCCTTTGAAAAAAACATCATAAACTGCGGGATCGGGCACGGATGACAGAGAGGAAAATCCCCCTGTCAGCAAAAGTCATTTTTTGTCAGAGATAGTCACCTTCCGAAATTAGGCAGGTATCCGAATTATCGTTTACTTTGCTCCGGTAAAAACATCAATAATATGGCTAAAATCAAACAGGCGTACAAGAAAGAGAAAACGGCCGCTTCCCGGACATGAAGAGGGGGGCGCAGTCCGAAGGAATCCTCCCAGCTCCATTCCTATTACTACGGATTCCGTCTGAACGAGCTCCAAAACATCGAGTTCGAGCGGCTCTATGAGAATTCCGGTGCCGGAACCAAGTCGCAGTTCATCCTGGCGTCCATTTTCGGCAAACCGATGAAAGTGGTGAAAATCGACAAGGCGGCCACGGACTATTACATCAAGCTCACCAACCTGCAGAGCGAGTACCGCCGCATCGGGGTGAACTATAACCAGATTCTCAAGGCGGTCCATAGCGGGGAACTGACCGAAAAGAAAGCCCTCGCCCTGCTTTACAAACTGGAACAGCTGACCGTGGAACTCGTATCGTTGAACAAGGAAATCATCCGTCTTACCAAAGAGTTTGAACAATGGTTGCAAAGATAACATCCGGTGCCGCCATCTACGGGGCGCTGTATTACAATCAGGAAAAAGTGGAGAAGGGGAAAGCGCGGACACTGGCATGAAACCGCGTGATGGAGACACCGGAGGGAAAGGTCGGCATCACCGAATGCATGCGCAGCTTCGAACCTTACCTTGCCATGAACCGCCGGACGGAAAAGCCGGTGATCCACCTCTCGCTCAATCCCCATCCCGATGACGTGCTCTCCGACGAACAGCTGGAAGCCATCGGACGGGAATATATGGACAAGCTCGGATATGGCGACCAGCCTTACATTATCTTCCGCCATGACGACAACGCGCGTCCTCACATCCATATAGTCTCCCTGCGCATTGATGAACAGGGAAGAAAGCTTAGGGATTACAAGGAATGGGAACGTTCGACGGACATCTGCCGGGAACTAGAAAGGAAATACGGCCTGCTGCAGTCACGTGGGGAGGAATACAGGATTTCCCGGCCGATGACCGCGGTGGACTACACGAAAGGCGATCTGAAACATCAGATTGCGGGTGTGGTAAAACCGGCTGTGCAGAATTACCGCTTCCAGTCGTTCAAGGAGTTCAGGGCTGTAGCTAACACTTGAAAAGGGACCCGGGTAGCATTTGAAACGTGTACCACCCGATAGGTTTTGCAAAGTTAATTA